>JALSTB010000026.1 GCA_026983955.1 Melioribacteraceae bacterium | reverse complement strand
CGATAAACAAAAAAACTTTGGATGCAATTGAACTGCAAGCAATTTACATTGCAAGGTCAATTCAAAAATTCCTCAAGCAAAGGGAATACGATTTGTTTTCCCTTGCAAGTATCCGCCCTTTGCCGGCAAATTATCTGACGTTCTCCAAAAAACACGTTTCGGAAATTTGGTATTTGGAAGGCAGCAAAACCGTACAAGCGGAAAAGCGGGAAACCGTTCCGCTTTACAAAGAAATAGCGTTTATCGATTCCAAAGGCAATGAAATAATTTCGATTAAAAACGGTAAAATTGTTCCGGCAAAATTTCTCAAAAACGTATCGGTTCCCGCAAACACAACTTATAAATGTGAAGATTATTTCAACAAAACAAAAAAATTAAAAAGCGGTGAAATTTATGTTTCGCACGTAACCGGATTTTACATTTCGAGAAACGAACAACTGAACGGTGCCAAAGACATTTCGGACGCACCACCGGGAAAGTTTTACGACGGAGTAATCAGGTTTGCCACACCAATATATTCTTCGGGCAGGTTTGCCGGCATTGTAATGCTTGCGCTCGATCACCGGCATCTTATGGAATTCACACAGCACGTTCTCCCGCTCCAGAAGGAAGAAACTGTTTTTCCCGATTATAATTCCGGCGACTACGCTTTCATGTTCGACGACGAGGGTTGGATAATTACCCATCCGAAACTTTGGGATATACGCGGTGTTGACAAAAACGGTAATTGGGTAAAAGCATATAATTCAAACACACCGGAAAAACTTATCAAAGAAGGCAAAATTCCTTTCAATTTGTTCGATGCCGATTTTATTCATCCCAACTACCCTTTTGTAGCTGAAGAAATTTTACGCAAAAATTCCGGTACCGTTATTACAACAAACGTTGGCGGAATAAAAAAAATCATGGCGTATGCACCCATTGTTTATAACTCGGGTGAATATAAAAAGTCCGGTGTCTTCGGTGGAATTACAATCGGCACTCAACTTGAAAAATTTCAAAGCGGGGTTCAAGCCGTTGCAGATGAAATGAATGATGTAACCGACCTTTTCCGGAAAAATATTTTCTGGTTTTCGCTTTTTACATTTCTGGCGGCAAGTATAACTTCATTTTTCGTTTCGAGAAACTTTACAAAACCGGTAATCGAACTAACTAAAGCTTCTCAACGTTTAGCCGAAGGAAATTTAAGCGAAAGGATTTATATTGATCGCGATGACGAAATCGGTACACTTGCCAGCTCGTTTAATTTCATGGCGTACGAACTCGAAAAAAGCAAATCGGAATTGCTCGAATCCTTGGAGTATTTGGAATTGAGCAAAAACAAAATCGAGAGTTATGCAAAAGATTTGGAATACCAACTTAAAATTTTCCGCAGCATTCAACGGATAAGTAACATTCTCGGAAAAACTTTCGAGATGAATACGATTTTGAAAATCATTCTGAAGAATTGTGTCCAGAGTATCGGCTTCGACCGTGCAATTCTTTATTTAAAAGACGATTCCGGTGAATATTTGGAATGCAAGGAAATCTGGGGTTTCGCACCGGAAGATGCCGAAAGGGTTTTAAAATCGAAATACAATATCCGGCATTGCGATTGCATAGAAACAAAAGTTGCCCGCACAGGTGAAATCATTTATATCGAAGACTTCGGTAAATACAAAGATGCAACTGCGGTCGATAAAAAAATCAGAAAAATCGGAAAGAGTAATTCTTTCATTTTTGTTCCGCTTAAAGCCAAAGAAGAAATTATCGGAATCATGGGAGCAGATAAATCACTTACCAAAGGTAAAATTACGGAATTGGATATTAATTCACTTCAAATTTTAGCCAATCAAGCGTCGCGAGTAATCGAAAACACAAAACTTTACCAGGAATTAATACGCCAAAGAAATTTCGTTGAAAACATCCTCAAATTCATGCCCAATGCGGTTTTAACAATTGATGCAAGAGGCACAATCCTAAGCGCCAACGATATGCTAAAAGAAATTTTTGAAATTGATATTTCCGGAATAACCGGGCAAAAACTCGACAAAGCTTTTAAAGATTATCATCCTTTTGTAGATGAGTTGAAAAGATTTTTAGAAGACGGAAGCGGCAGTTTGTTTTTCGCAATCAAACAACAAATTAACGGCAACGAAAAAATACTTGAAATAAAAACTTCAGATATTTTTTCGGAATCGGGTAAAAACTCCGGTTTTATTTTGATAATTGCAGATATAACGGAAAAGACTCAACGAGAAGAACATCTCCAGGAAATGGAACGATTGGCTCTGCTCGGAAAATTTGCCGCCGGAATTGCCCACGAAATCCGTAATCCTTTAACCGGAATCAGCTTGTTCATGGACGATCTTCATGATAAAGTTATGCAGGACAAAGAAATTTCGAAAGTGATTGAGTTGGCTCTTTCGGAAGTGGAACGATTGGAAAATCTCGTAAACGAATTGCTCGAATACGCCAATCCATCACAAGGTACTTTTGAACCGGCAGATTTACACGACACAATTAATTCAACAATCACACTTATACATCATCAGTTCGAAAAACACAATATCCAAATTGAAACCGATTTCGATCCGGAGTTGGGTAAATTTACCTTCGACAAAGAAAAATTAAAACAAGCATTTCTTAATCTTTTCATAAATGCAATACAAGCAATGAAAGACGGTGGCAAACTGAGCATTTCAACGGGTCTGTTAAAAAAGAACATATTTTTGCATCACATCAATTCCAGTTCCGATTTCCGTGAAGTGGTTAAAATCACCATATCCGATACCGGTCCTGGCATTAATCCCGAAAGCCTTCCAAAAGTGTTCGAACCGTTTTTTACCACCAAAAAAGGCGGAACCGGCTTGGGGCTTTCAATTACTCAAACGATTATTTCCGAACACCAAGGCAAAATTTTGGTCTTTAACAAACTTGAAGGCGGTGCGTCATTTGTAATTTATCTTCCCTATATTACCGGAAACGTTTCAAAAGAAAATAAATTTAACAGAGTTTAAATATGAGTGAGAAAAAAAACATACTGGTAGTTGACGACGAAGAATTTATCCGATTAAATCTTAAAAGGATATTCTCGGAAGAAGAATATAATGTGATTTTGGAAGACACCGGCAAAGGGGCGATTGATCAAATTAAAAACAACAAAATCGACATTGCCCTTCTTGATATTAATCTGCCCGATATTAACGGACTTGAAGTATTGAAACAAATAAAAGAAATTCAACCGGGTCTTCTGGTAATAATGATTACCGGTTACGCATCCGTGGAATCTGCAGTTAATGCAATAAAATTAGGCGCATACGATTATATCAAAAAACCGTTCAAAGCCGATGCCATTAAACTCATCACACGTTTGGCTTTGGAAACCCAAACTCTGAAAAAAACAGTTGAAGAACTTCAAAAACAAACTCAAAAACCATTTGCAATCGATCAAATAATCGGTGTTAGCGATGAAATAAAACATATGAAAAACCAAATTACCGAATTTGCCAAATACGATTCCGAAACCGTATTAATAACCGGTGAAAGCGGAACAGGCAAAGAGCTGGTGGCGTCCGCTCTGCATAATTTGAGCCCGAGAGCCGGTAAAGAATTTGTTGAAATCAATTGCGCATCAATTCCCGAAACCCTGCTCGAAAGCGAACTTTTCGGATACGAAAAAGGAGCCTTTACGGATGCCAAGGGCAAAAAACACGGATTATTGGAAAAAGCGAACGGTGGCACACTTTTTCTGGATGAAATTGGCGAAATGAGTATGCCGCTTCAGGCAAAACTCTTGCGCTTAATTGAAAATAAAAAATTCAGAAGACTCGGTTCCACCGAAGACATTCATGTTGATATCAGAATTATAGCCGCAACTAATAAAGATTTAAAAAAAGCAATTGAGGAGAACCAATTCCGGAAAGATTTGTATTACAGACTAAACGTTTTGAGAATTGAAGTTCCCCCGTTGAGAAAGAGGAGAGACGATATTTTGATTTTGGCTTCTTACTTCCTCGATTATTTTAACAAAAAATTTTCAAAAGAAATTAACGACTTTTCGGAAGAAGCAAAAAATATTATGCTGAATTACCATTGGCCCGGGAATGTACGCGAGCTGAAAAATTCAGTGGAAAGGATTTGCATTCTTCAGAAAAAGCCGTTGATTGAAGCTGAGGATTTACCGAAAGAGTGGCTTGAGAAAACACCGGAGTCAAATTCCAATTTAATTCCGGATAAAATCGATTTCAACAAATATTCGTACAACGAAATCCTTTACAACATTGAAAAGCAATTATTGCAAAAAGCATTCAACATGTATGGTCAAAATACAAGTCAAACTGCGCGGGCGTTGAAATTACCAAGGGAAACACTCCGCGATAAACTGGCAAAATATAACATTGTAAACGGCGAAAAATAGCCGTTAATGGTGAAATTTCGCCAACAAAAAAAATATTTGGAAAAACATAATCAATCCCGCAATCGCATTTTCCACCGGATTCCAATAAAAAAACAAACGCTTTGTAAAAAATCATAATTGGCATAAGCTTTGCCTCCGTAAAACAACCACATTCTACAACCTCAAACGTGGGAGTTTTATCAAATAATTAACTCGGAGGAGAATTATGAAAAAAGTTTCATTCTTTTTATCTGCACTTCTGATTTTAGCGTTTCTATCCACAAGTTTAACAGCTCAAAATGCGTTTGAACCCAAAGTAAAAGTTAACGGTACTGTTCAAGCATGGGCAAGTATGGCACAAACCAACACCGACACCAATCAAATCGGTTTCGGATTGAGAAGAGTAAGAGCAAGATTAA
>JALSTB010000025.1 GCA_026983955.1 Melioribacteraceae bacterium | reverse complement strand
GCTTCTTGATCGATTACCGAAGCGTAATAGTTGGCCGGATCGGTTATATCGCCACCTTTGTATGAAAGTTGAATCATCATTCCGTTAACGACGGCGTTTCTTGTACCGGTAATGAAGTCAACGTTACCGTCGCCGTCGGTATCGCCGGCACCACCGCCGTAAAACCTACCGGAAGCACCGATTAAATCGGCAGCTTCAAATACAACGTTGGTAGTAATTGAGGCTCCGTCAACTTGTAAAACATAAATTCTGTTGTTACCTGTTGTCCAACCGGCAACCATAATTTCTTTAGTACCGTCACCGTCGATATCGACAACTTGAGCGGATTTCCACGAACCGCCCGGAACTGCGCCTGCAACTACAGTTGTTGCCCACGAACCGTTGTCGTATGTAACTGCGGTAACATCACCACTGGAATGGAATAAGTAAATTGTACTGTCGACAACTACCATGTCATAAATTGTTCCGCTGCCGAAAGTGAAAGTGGTATCGGAAAGACCGGATTCTTCGAGCGTCCAGACTTCGCTGCCGTCACCGTTATCCGGAATATCGGAAACGGAGATAACGCCGAATCTTCTGTCGCCCCGGCGGCTTCCGAAGACCAATTCATCGTTGCCGTCGTTATCAACATCGGTTAAAGTCCATCTGAACGGGCGGCAGTTTGTGTTCGAATCGGGGATAATTGTCCATTTTGCATTAGGCATAAAATTCCCGTTTCCGTCATCAACGCCCATAACATCCGAGCCGTCGCCTTTCGATTCATATACTAAAACACGTTCGGGTGTTGGACCGGCAGCAAAATTGTTTACAGGTCCCCAAATAACTTCATATTTACCGTCTTTGTCCCAGTCGCCCCAAGTTAATGCGGGCCAAGTGTTTTGAGCGGTTAATGGTGCTTCCGCGCTCCATACGGAATCCCACGATGCACCGTTCCACTCGAATTTGTAAATCCGGGGGGTTAATTCGTTACCACCCAAATCGTACATGTTGTTAACGGCATAAACTTCTTGAGCACCGTCGCCGTCCAAATCTACTCCGGCAATTACATTACCGAATCCGGCGTTTTCAATTGCCGGAACGGGAATTGCACCGGCTCTTTGGAATATTGCCTGTTGGGCAATAAGTGATCCGGTGAATAAAGTCATTACCGCAAGGATCACAGTAATTTTGATTAACTTCATTGTACCTCCTATCTATTATGAGAAATTGAGTTAGTTAATTATTTCATCAAAATCATTTTCTTGGTTATGCTACTGTTTCCACTGGTTAATTTGTAAATGTACGTGCCTGAAGCCAAATTGGAAGCATCGAAAGTGACTTTATAAGTTCCGGCATTAAATTCTGCATTTTTAATTAAGTTGGTTATCAACTCACCGGTAACGTTATATACTTGTAATGTAATCGTCGAAGTTTCAGGAATCGAAAATTCTATTGTTGTGCTCGGGTTAAACGGGTTGGGATAATTTTGCGAGAGTTCAAATTTATCCGGAATTCCGGTTTCAACTTTCTTTACTGATGTAATGGTTAAATCGACTGTGGGAAGTGTTCCCGTATAAATCCATTTGTCAACCGTCCATGCATAATACGATTGTGAATAAACGTTTTTATTAACATCGAAATCAACACTGTAAACCGATGCATAACCCGAAGCTTTCCAATTGATATAATTATTGTAAGAACCGGTAACCGATTTATTCCATTCAGCAACGTTAATTGTATCGAGAACGTCTCCGTTATTCGGATCGACGATATAAATTCGTCCGTACTCATAAGCGGAACCTCTTTGGAAACTTGCATCGTGAGTTACGAAAAGCAGGTTGTTTCCACGCATATATCTCATTCCATGCGGTCCAACCATAACGGTAGTAGTGTCACTTGCGATAAAAGTGCTGTCCACGTTAAAATTAAATCCGTTATATAAAGTATATCCATCGGCAGGATTTCCAACGTAGCAATAAACTTTGTTCGCTTCGTGGTTGGAAACATAAAGCACCGAACCGTCTTCATTAACCGCCACACCTCTTGCGGTTCCGGGATCGGGCAAAGTGATAGTTTGGAGTGGAGTCCCGACTCCTCCGGAAGCCCAAGCCGGTTCGTTATCAAAATTATCATAAATCAATACGTTAGCCGGAGTAACGGAATCGCCTTGCTGTGTTACGTAAACTCTGCCTGCATCATCAATGTCAATTGCCCAAATGTCTTTTTCGGTACCGGTCGAAAGTCTGGCATTGTGCGAAATCACTGTATCGTCGGTCATCTCAAATGTTAGGATATAATGGTCGGGATCATTGTTTGTTACGTAAATAATTCCATTATGCGATGCAATTCCGAGAGTCCTTTCGAAATCTACTTGGAAGAACCCGACTATCCATCTGGTTCTGAAATCGGTTGTAGCGCTTGTTCCGTAAGGATAAGTTCCCAAACGGCCGGTTGTAGAATCGGCATTTTTATAACCAACAATGTAATAAGCATTGTTGGATTCGCGGCTTACCAGTGCAACGAAAGTGTTTTCGTCCATAGCGGTAACCGCATAAGTGCGTTGTCCTGTACCGTTGCCGGCATCATCTTCGGTTACGTAGTCTATTTGCCATTCGCCGTCAAAGGTTTGGGAAATAATGTTTAAATTAAAAAAGAATGTAAGAAGGAGTGTTAAAAGGTATATTTTTTTCATAGCGAGCTCCTTTTTAGGTATGAATTATAATTCTCTAAAATATGTAATTTACCTTATAAAAATCAAGTAAAACTACTATAATATTTAAGAAAATAAGCGATAATAATATCCTTAACAAACAATTTTTTTTGCGGAAAAACTTGACAAACGTATCTCGATAAAATATATTAGTAGTATGAAAAAGAAAAAACTCATCCATTTTACGCTTTTCTTTCTGTTTACCCAATTTATAATTTTTGGGGGGGCTTTTATTCAATATTTCAATGCCGTAAGCAGTGGAGATAATATCGTTCTTACCTGGCAAACCCTCAATGAAGATAACGTGAAAGAATTTGTAATTTTTAGAGGTCCCGATCGCGATCATTTAGCACAAATTGCAGTTGTAAAAGCAAAGGGAAGTAACACCGAATACACTTACGTTGATGAAAATGCATACAAAATAAACGATTCGTTTTATGCTTATGCATTAATAATTGTTGATAACGACGGCAGCCGTTCGGAACCTTTGTTTGCTTTTGTTACGCATAACGGTGTCTCCAGCGTAAAAAGAACTTGGGGAAGTATCAAAGCTTTATTCAGATAAATTGAATTGCTGCGACGAAAAATACCAAGTCCCACCCGTATTTCAACAAACCGCAGTTAAAAATGAATTTTAACGGTTATACTTTTTATCTTGCATCCGCTTCACCGCGAAGACGCAAACTTCTCAAATTGTTAAACGTAAAATTCAAATCCTTTGCTGTAGATTTAAATGAAGAATTAAACGACGGGGAACATCCGGCATCGACCGTAAAACGTTTGGCTAAAGAAAAAATGTTATTGGCAAAAGGAAAAATAAAAGACGGAATTTTAATTACTGCAGATACAATAGTCGTTTTAAATAAGAAAATACTCGGAAAACCCAAAGATGCGGCAGAAGCAAAAAGGATGTTAAAATTATTAAGCGGGAACCAACATCACGTTTATACCGGATTTGCGATTTTCAACAGCCGGACTGAAAAACGGATTGTCGATTATGAAAAAACCGCTGTGTTTTTCAGGGAATTATCCCGTACTGAGATTGACGAATATGTAAAGACGGGAAGTCCCTTGGATAAAGCGGGTGCTTATGGAATTCAAGACGATTACGGCGCGGTTTTTATCCGGAAAATAAACGGTTGTTATTATAACGTTGTCGGTTTGCCGCTTGCAAAACTTTATTCCCGTATTAAGGAAATTGTATAGTTTGAACAGGCTGAAAAAAAATATAATTTTCTTTATTATCTTTTCAGCTTTTGTTTACCTTGTTCTTTCCATCTATGCCGATTTCGATTCACTTTACCGTTCACTCTTAAAATTCAATTGGATATTAATCCCCGTTTTATTGCTAATATCATTAATTACCCTTTACCTCAAATTTCTTAAGTGGCATTATTATGTTAATCTTCTTAACATAAATTTGAGTAAATCCGATTCCTTTGGAATTTTCACATCTTCATTAGCTTTAGGTTTAACTCCGGGCAAGTCCGGTGATTTCATCAAAGCGTATTGGGTGAATCAATTGAATGGTTTCCCGCTGAGAAGATCGGCTCCAATTATTTTTGCCGAAAGAATTACGGAATTTTTAGCTTTGATATTTCTGGCGTTAACCGGTGCAGTGGTGTATAATCACAATTTGATATTGATTGCAATAACCGGATTTTTTTTTGTTGGAATAACATTCCTTGTAAGCCGCAGAGCTCTTTCGCTAAAATTACTTGACAAATTGGAATCCGTAAAAATAATAAAAAAACATATAACTAAACTAAAAGAATTTTATTTAAGCTCATTCATATTATTAAAATCTAATCCATTATTGAAAATGTTTTTATTAAGTTTAATTTCCTGGTTGGTGGAATGTTTTGGATTTTATATAATTCTAAGTAATTTTGATAAAGAAATTTCGATATTTTTGTCGATTTTTATCTATTCCTTTTCAATGATAGCCGGATCGATTTCAATGCTTCCGGCTGGAATGGGAATAACCGAAGGATCACTGACGTTTATGGTTATCGAACAGGGAATATCAAAAGATAATGCCGTTGCCGTTACTTTATTAATAAGATTGATTACGCTTTGGTTTTCAATTGCTCTCGGTGTTATCGCATTAATGTTGTTCGGAAAAAAATTAAATGGAAAAATAATTATTAACTCAATTGCAGGAGAAAGAAATGGCAAAGTACAAGAAAATTAAAGTACCTACGAAAGGAGAAAAAATTACTGTCGTAAAAGGAAAACTGAATGTTCCGGATAATCCGGTTATTCCGTTTATCGAGGGAGACGGTATTGGTCCGGACATTTGGAAAGCTACAAAAATGGTTTTGGATGCAGCCGTTGAAAAAGCATACAAAGGTAAAAAGAAAATCGAATGGATGGAAATTTATGCAGGCGAAAAAGCCGTAAAAGTTTACGGAAAAAATACATGGTTGCCGGATGAAACAATAGAAGCGATTAAGGAATTCATAATCGCAATTAAAGGACCCCTCACAACACCGGTTGGTGGTGGAATAAGAAGTTTGAATGTTTCACTGAGGCAAATTCTCGATCTCTTTGCTTGTGTACGACCTGTAAAATATTACAGTGGAACTCCTTCGCCAATGAGGGAACCGCAAAAACTCGATATAGTTATTTTCCGTGAAAACACCGAAGATGTTTATGCCGGAATTGAATTCAAAGCAAATACAAAAGCGGCAAAAGAAATAATCGAATTTATTGGTAAAAGAGCCAAAAAGGAAATCAGAAAAGGTTCCGGTATAGGAATTAAACCGATCAGTAAATTCGGTACACAGCGGTTGGTTCAGAAAGCCATTGAATATGCTATTGAGAATAAGAGAAAAAGTGTTACCCTTGTACATAAAGGTAACATTATGAAATTCACCGAAGGTGCTTTCAAAGACTGGGGTTATGAAATTGCTCTTAAAAAGTTCAGGGATTATGTCATTACCGAAGACGAATTATGGGATCAAGTAAAAGGACCCGACGGCGTAACCCCGATGACAAAACCCGGAGCTTTCAAAAAATTGCGCAATGGTAAAAAGGCAGGCGACCCGGGTGGCAGAATTGTAATTAAAGACAGAATTGCCGATCAAATGTTTCAACAATTACTTTTGAGACCGGACGAATATGATGTGATTGCCACTTCGAACCTGAACGGCGATTATCTCTCCGATGCGGCTGCCGCTCAAGTGGGCGGACTCGGAATAGCACCGGGTGCAAATATCAGTTACGAATACGGTCTCTTCGAAGCTACACACGGCACCGCACCAAAATATGCGGGTCAAGACAAAGTTAATCCCGGTTCACTTATTCTTTCCGGCGTGATGATGTTAAATCACCTCGGTTGGAAAAAGGCTGCAGACATGATTGAAAAATCAATGAGCAGAACAATCCGTTCAAAGGTTGTTACCTACGATTTCGCCCGGCAAATGAAAGGCGCCAAAAAAGTTAAATGTTCACAATTTGCAGCCGAATTGGTGAAAAATATGAAATAAAGTTGTATAAAGAATGCTAAGTTTTTTTTCTTAGCTTGATTTTAGTATAGTTGGTTATTATTATTAATTTAGGTTTTTAAATAAAATTAACGGAGGTAATTATGCAAGACGACAATGGCTTGGGAAGAGGTCTGATAGTCGGATTTCTTACCGGAACGATTGTTGGCTCCATCATAGCTTTGCTTTATGCCCCTAAATCGGGTACCGAATTAAGACGCGATTTAAGGGAAAAATCGGAAGACTTCTTTGAAGATGCCGAAAACGTTATTGAAGAAGCAAAAGGAAAAGCCAACGAATTGATAAACGACGGTAAGAAAAAATCGGAAAAACTTGTAGCCGATGCAAAAGTTAAAGTGGATGCACTTCTGAAAGAAGCGGAAAAAATTCTTAAAGAAGCAAAAGAAAAAACATCATCTTATCTCGATACCGGAAAATCGAAAGTTGAAGAAGAAGGTGAAAAAATAAAGACGGCAATTAAAGCCGGCGTTGAAACCTATAAATCCGCTAAAGAAAAAGCTTGATTGATATGGTATTAACTGATGTTCTGTTGATAATTTTAATTCTGGTTGCAATAGCACTCGGAATTTATTCTCTTGTTACCTTAAAAAAATTCAATGCGGCGCTTTCGAAAATGGAGGGCGCCGTAGATGATTTCCGTACGCGTCTTAATCCTATCCTCGATAATCTGAAAGAAACAACCGAAAAAGCAAACAATGTTGTTAACATTGCCGAGCAAGAAGTGCAAGCCATAGGCTCATCGATTGAAGACGTACGGAAAACAATTTCAATGCTCTCCTTGAAAAATATTAAATCCAGAGCGGCTAACCCGGTTGTCGATTTGATTGATAACCTGTCCGCAATATCGAAAGGAGTGGCAGCATTTTGGCATAGTTTAAAGAGTTAATTTAGTAACTAAATTTTTTGCGGAGGGAAATCTTGAAAGAATTTGTTGCCGAATCAATCAGAAATATGGCGTTAATTGGTCATGGCGGTAGCGGCAAAACTTCACTTTCAGAAGTTATGCTGTTTACCGGTGGGGAAATTAATAGAATTGGTAAAGTGGAAGAGGGAAATACCACATCGGACTTTTCTTCGAACGAAATAGAAAGGCAAATCTCAATTGCCGCAACTCCATTACACATTGAATGGGAAAATGTTAAATTGAATATTATCGATACTCCCGGATATTCCGATTTCATTGGTCATGTTGCCAGTAGTTTGCACGTCGTCGATACTGCGGTTGCGGTCGTAAAAGCGGCGGAAGGTGTCGAAGTCGGAACAGAGTCGGCTTGGGAATACGTCCAGAAAAAAAACTTACCTGCTGCAATACTGGTAAACAAAGTTGATAACGAACATTCCAAATTCGATGCCACGGTTGATATGTGTAAAGACCGTTTGCATCACGATGCTACCGTAATCACATTCCCCGTTAAAGAAGGAAACGGTTTCAACTCGATCGTCGATATTATCACGATGAAAGCATACACGTTCGGTGAACCGGGTTCCAAAAAAGTCGAAGAAAATGAAATTCCTGCAGACCTGAAAGAGAAAGCCGAAAGTCTGCATAAAGAATTAATTGAGAAAGTTGCCGAATCTTCCGAGGAATTGATGGAGAAATTTTTCGAAAACGAAACTCTTGAAGAAGAAGATTTGAAAATAGGTTTGAAAAGCGCTATAGTTTCCGGCAGCTTGGTCCCGGTTTTTGCCGTTTCGGCGGATAAAGCGGTTGGTGTAAATAATTTCCTTTCATTTGCCGCAAAATATTTCCCTTCGCCAACCGATAGGGAAGCGCCGGAAGCGGAATTGGTCGGTAAAAACGAAAAAGTTAAAGTCCCTTGCGACGTTAACGGCGAGCCCGTTCTGCAAGTTTTTAAATCCATGAACGAACAACATGTCGGTGAACTTTCTATTTTTAAAGTTTACTCCGGAAAAATAACAGCCGGTATGGATATGTTGAACGTTAACAGAAATAAAACGGAAAGAATAGGGCAACTTTTCGTTATTAACGGAAAGCACAGAAAAGAAGTAAGTAAAATTAATGCCGGCGATATTGGTGCGGTGGTTAAATTGAAAGATACCCACACCGGCGATACATTGTGTTCGAAATCCTTCACTGTGAAATTGCCCGAAATCGATTTCCCAGAGCCCGTAATTAGAGGTGCAATAATTCCCAAAGCAAAAGGTGACGAAGATAAAATTTCTTCGGGATTGCATACTGTTCACGAAGAAGATCCGACTCTCTCGGTTAATTTCGATCCCGAACTGAAACAGACCATTGTTTCCGGACAAGGTGAACTCCAGCTTTCATTGGCTGTGAAAGTATTGAAAGAAAGATACCACGTAGAAGTTGATTTGGTTGAACCGAGAATTCCTTACCGCGAAACAATACGTGGCACTTGCGAAAGCGCTGAATATAAACATAAAAAACAATCGGGCGGGCGCGGGCAGTTTGCTCATGTATTCTTAAAACTAGAACCGTTGCCGCGCGGTGCCGGATTTGAATTCGTCGATGCAATCGTAGGTGGAGTCGTTCCGAGCCGGTTTATTCCGGCTGTGGAAAAAGGAATACGGGAAACTATGGAAAAAGGAATTTTAACCGGAAGCAAAGTTATCGACGTTAAAGTTACATTGTTCGACGGTAAATTCCATGCCGTGGATTCCGATGAAATATCTTTTAAAATAGCTTCGTCCAATGCATTCAAAAAAGGATTTCTCGAAGCCAATCCGATTATACTTGAACCCATTTACGATGTAACGGTTAAAGTTCCCGAAGAATTTATGGGCGACGTTATGGGCGATATTTCAAGTAGAAGAGGTAAAATTTCGGGTATGGATTCGGAAGGTCCGTTCCAAATTATTAAAGCAAAAATTCCTTTGGCCGAATTGTACAAATATTCAACTCATCTGCGCAGCTTGACTTCCGGAAGGGGAATTCATTTCAGAAAATTCTCCCATTACGAAATGGTTCCGAAAGAAATTGAAGCAAAAATTATTGAAGAATACAAAAAGGCCAAAGAAGAAGAATAAAATATATCCGTTTGAAATTAAAGGCGGGGGAAATTCTTCCGCCTTTTTAATTTTGAGGTAACAATGAAGAAAATGTGGTCGCCTTGGCGTTCGAATTATATTGAATCGTTCAAAAACAAATCAGATAAAGACGAGTGCGTCTTTTGTAACGCTGTGAACGAAAACGTTGACGATAAGGAAAGTCTTGTTGTTTATAAAGGTAAAACTTCATTTATTATGTTGAATTTATATCCATACAACAACGGACATTTGATGATAATTCCGAACAGGCATACAAGCGATCCGTTGGATTTGAGTGATGATGAAATAATGGAAATAATGAAGTTAAACAAGCTGGCAATGAAAGCCGTAAAAAACGTAATGCATCCGCACGGATTTAACTTCGGAGCAAACATAGGGAAAGCCGCCGGGGCGGGAATTCACGAACATATCCATTTTCATCTTGTGCCGCGCTGGCAAGGCGATACCAACTTTATGCCGGTACTGGGTGAGGTTAAAATCATTTCGCAAGATCTCCTTGAAACCAAGAGAAACCTTAAATCCGAAATAGATAAATTAGTAACCGGTTTGCACGGTTAATCAAAATGTCCGGGAAACTTATTCTGGTTGCCCCCAACGGTTATAAAGAATGCGCCGGTCCGCTAAAGGCTGCGGAATTGATATCCTCTTCATTAAAGAAACACTTGAAAGAAAAAGGAATATTAAATTATCAAATTTTAAAGAGACCGGTTTCCGACGGTGGAGACGGCTTTCTTGAAGTTTGTGAATATTATTTTGGTATAAACATATTCACTCATGAGATATCGTTCCCTTGGGGTAACGGTAAATTTTTGACTAAGGCTGGGTATTCCCCTGAAAACAAAACCGTGTATATTGAATCGGCACTTGTGCTCGGTTTGAAATTGATTCCGGTTGAAAAAAGAAAACCGTTAAAGCTGAATTCCGCCGGAATGGGAGAATTGCTGAATTACTTAAACGGTATGAAATTAAAAGACGGATTGGAAATCGAAAAGGTTGTAATTGGTATCGGTGGCACGGGTACAAGCGATTTGGGAATAGGAATGTGCTCCGCCTTCGGAATGGAATTATTCGATGCATCCGGTAAAAAGCTGGAACCTTTTCCGGAAAATTTTAATGATGTAAAGTTGATTACATGGAAAAAACCGGAATTACAATTCGAAATTGAAGTTATTATTGATGTAGATAATCCTTTGCTCGGTGAAAAAGGTGCAAACCGTGTTTTTGCAAAACAAAAGGGAGCAAGCGAAAACGATATTGAAATTTTGGAAAAGGGATTTCAAAATATTTTGCAATTAGCCGGAGCACGTCAATACGGTAAACTTTCCGGCGCCGGCGGTGGATTGGCTGCCGCATTCCAAATTTTTTTCGATGCAAAAATTACTTATGCACGCGATTTCATAAAATACGAATTGGGAATAAATAAAAATTCGCTGAAACCTTCCGTACTTATTACCGGGGAAGGCAAAATAGACGAACAAACGTTGTTGGACAAAGGAGCAATGATTTTAATTAATGAATTCTCCACAGTGGATTGCACAAAAATTTTGTTTGCCGGAATATCAAAAACCGGATTGAAAGGCGTTCACATAATTGAGCTTTCCAAGTATTTTCCTTCCGTGCAAGAGTCGATTGAAAAATTCGAAGAAGGTATAAACATTGCAGTGGAAGAAATTGTTCGAAAATATTTTTAAGAAAAGTTTAATCTTCCAGAGTGAATTTCCAACCGCAATAAAAATCCTTTACCGTATCGGGCGGACAGCTAATAACTTCCGTTTTTATTCTCGAATCAATGGTTTTTGCAAAAGTTGAAAATTCCACAATCCCGACCGATTTGCATGGAAACAACGGTAAACCTTTTCTGTGGCGGGCGGATTGAACACGGCACTTCACCATTTTAAAAACAAGGGTGTTTTCATCCCACCATTCGGTCTTTTGTTCATTAATTGCAGCATACAATCTGTAATTAAATGCCTCTTCCAAAGCTTTCAGTCCGCCGTTTTCCGGTAAGTTGAATTCTTTTTTAATTCTGCGTGCTTCAATTTCAGCAAACTTTTCCCACGATTTTGTATCCAAATCCATTGCGGTCTCCATCCCGTGGGTTTCTTCGGTGGAAAGAAACCAGCACCCGTCATGTGCCAACCAATTTTTTGCGTATATTTCAACCAATTTCAATAATTCTTCTCTGGACATATTTTTTATTTTATCTACCATGTTTAGCTCTATTTTTAATTGGAAATTAATTTTAACAAATTTTTTTTAATATCGCTAACCATTCAAATAAATATTTTGATTAAACAAAAAATCGGACGAATGAAACTTTACTACGGCAAAGTTTTAGAATTATCAAACAATCTGATATTTTGATTATATTTGCAACTTAAAAATAAGAAAGAAATAAAAATGAACGAAAATAGAGTAATTGTTGCAATGAGCGGCGGGGTCGATTCTTCGGTTGCTGCGGCATTGCTTGTTGAAGCCGGTTATGATGTAATCGGTATAACTATGAAAACCTGGGGATTTATGGAAGTTGGCGGTGCCCCGAAACACGAATCGGGTTGTTGCTCGCTCGATGCAATTTTCGATGCAAAAGCAATTGCCAATAAATTGGGATTTCCTCATTATACAGTCGACTTTACCAAAGCATTCGAAGAAACCGTTATTGAAAATTTTGTGGATGAATATTTGAATGCACGGACGCCGAACCCTTGCGTTATCTGTAACAGAAAAATCAAGTGGGAAGAACTGCTTCAAAAAGCAGATGCGCTCGATGCCAAATACATTGCCACCGGTCATTACGCAATAGTCAATTATAACGAAACCACCGGTAGATTTTGTTTGAAAAATTCAGCCGACACCAGGAAAGATCAAACTTATGCTTTGTGGGGATTGACCCAAAAAAGTTTGAGCCGGACTCTTTTTCCACTTGGCGGATTAACTAAAGATAAAGTCCGTGAGTTGGCTGAAAAAATGGGATTGAAAACTGCAGGTAAACCGGATAGCCAAGAAATATGCTTCGTTGCCGATAACAATTACGAAAGGTTTTTACGCGAAAGGGAACCGGAATTGATTGAAAACGTTGAAGAAGGAGATTTCGTTTTCGAAGGAAAAGTAATTGGAAAGCACCGGGGCATTCCGTTTTACACAATCGGGCAAAGGCGCGGACTTGGTGTTGCCGTGGGGAAACCGGTTTACGTAAAGAGAATTGACAAGGAAAAAAATATAATTGAGTTGGGCGACGAATCGGCTTTATACCAGAATTATTTGGAAGCCGCCGATGTGAATTTTGTCAGCGTTAATAAATTGGAACCCGGACAAAAAGTCATCGCAAAAATCAGATATTCCGATAAAGGTTCGGAAGCTGAAGTTATAGAAGCGGATAATGATTCTTTTGTAATTAAATTCATCGAACCTAAAAGGGCAATAACACCCGGTCAATCGGTTGTTTTATACAACGAACAAGGTTATATTTTGGCCGGAGGAATTATAAAATTGGGGAAATAATCTCCAGCTCAACATTTGGAGGCAGCATTCGGGAAGTATCGGAAAAACGGTTTCTTAAACGCCAAAGTATTGCTTCTTAATCAAAGTTACGAGCCGCTGACGATTTGCAACGTCAAGAAGGCAATGATATTGCTTATTCTTCACAAAGCCGAACTCGTGGCGAGCCATCAAGATAAATTGATACGGTCGGTAACCAGGAGTTTTCCTTGGCCCAGCGTTATTCGTTTGAAAAACTACATAAGCGTTCCTTACAAAAATATTATACTAACCAGAAAAAATATTTTGAAACGCGACGGTCACAAATGCGTGTATTGCGGAAGAAGCGATTTGCCATTTACAATTGATCATGTGCTTCCCAAGGCTCGCGGTGGAAAAGACACGTGGGAAAACCTGGTTACCGCTTGTTTGCGTTGTAATAACAAAAAGGGAAACCGCACACCCGAAGAAGCCGGAATGAAACTCAAAATAAAACCTTATAAACCGAATTTTATTGTTTTTCTTTTAAAATCGGTAAACAGGGTTGATGAAACTTGGAAACCTTATCTTTTTGTATCCAAATAATTCTTGTTGTTTTTCAATTGATTGTCTTATTAATTAAAAATAACTAAAAAGAGCAATCTTTCTTCTTGCTTTTTTAATAGGGAATAGGCATTTTTCATTTATGAAGAAAGATTATGAACTTATTACCTCCGCCCGAAATTTGATTCGAATAACTGCATACGGAACGGAAAACATTTCCAACGGAAAATTTATTATCGCCGTTCACGGTTTCAAAGGATTTAAAGATTGGGGATTTTTCCCTTACATTGGAAAGCATTTTTCCCGAACCGGTTATTGTGTCATTACTTTTAATTTTTCGCATAACGGTATTGGTGAAAACCCGGCTGAATTTACGGAATTGGAAAAATTTGCAAACAATACATTCTCTTTGGAAGTATCGGAATTAAACGAAGTGATTTCCGCAGTAAAGAAAGGTTTTTTCGGAAAAACGGACAATCCAGAAATCGGATTGATAGGTCACAGTCGTGGCGGGGCGGTTTCTTTACTCTCTGCTTACCACTCGAAAGATATAAAAGCATTGGTTACATGGTCTTCCGTTTCCAAACTCAACCGTTACACCGGAAGACAAATAAAAGAGTGGAATGAAAAAGGTTACATGGAAGTAATAAATTCCAGAACAAAGCAAGTAATGCGTTTGAACAAAACTATGCTTGAAGATATTTTACGAAACTCTGATGATTATTTAAATTTAAAAAATGCAGCTAAAAATATTTCAATTCCATGGTTAATTGTACACGGTGAAAATGATTTGACGGTAAAAGTGGAAGAAGGGAAATCGTTATATGAATGGTCGGATAAAAATAAAACGGAATTCGTTATAATTCCGAAAACCGGTCATACATTCAATGTTACACATCCGATGAAAAACGTGCCAAATGCCTTTGAACAAGTAATTAACATCACCGGAAATTTTTTTCAACAAAATTTATGAAAAGTTTAGTTTTTCACTAATAATCGTTAAATTCAAGATATGGAACTTAAAAATATTATCTTTACGGTTGTTTTCATTGCCGCATTCGGCTTTTTCTTTTACAATGTTAAAAGACTAATCTCTTATCTTAAAACAGGTAAGGATGAAAACCGGTTCGATAATATCGGCGAAAGGTTAAAAAACGTTGTTTCAATAGTATTCGGACAAAAAAAACTTCTGCGCGATCCGGTTGCGGGAACAATTCATTTCCTTATTTTTTGGGGATTTGTTGTTTTTCTGCTCGCAGTTTTGGAATCCATAATTCAAGGCTTTTATTCGGAATTTTCTTTCGATTTTCTTGGTCCGGTTTATACGGTAATTACCTTCATACAAGATATTTTTACTATTCTGGTGATGTTATCCGTTATTTATGCTCTTGTAAGGCGTTACATATTGAATATTCCGCGTTTGGAACACGGGAAAGCAAGCAAAATTGATGCAACGGTTATTTTGGTGATGATTTTCCTTGTTGTATCCGGAATGCTTGGCCAAAATGCTGCGGAAATTGCATCTCACAATTTTCAAATGAGTGGATATGCATTCAGACCGGTCTCAATATTTTTGAGTAAAATATTTTTCTCCGGTCCAAGTGAAACGGCAAACTTTGCATATCACTTTTTTTGGTGGATGCATATTTTGGTAGTTTTGGCATTTCTGAATTTCTTGCCGTATTCAAAACATCTCCATGTTTTAACTTCGGTTTTCAACGTTTTCTTTCACAAAGTGGGTGAACACAAGTTTGCATTGAAACCGCTCGATTTGGAAGATGAAGAAGCCGAACAATTCGGTGCAGCCGATGTAAATGATTTAACATGGAAACAATTGCTCGACGGTTATTCGTGTACCGAATGCGGAAGATGCTGGGAAGCTTGTCCGGCATCAACTACAGGCAAAGCCCTTTCTCCACGTGAAATTATCATAAATATACGCAAACGGACAATGGAAAAAGCACCTTTGCTGGTTGCCGGCAAAGATGATGATGAAGTAATGGAGAAAACATTGGTTCACAACTATGTAAAAGACGAGGAGCTTTGGGCTTGTACTACTTGCGGCGCGTGTATGCAAGAATGTCCCGTTACAATCGAACACGTTGATGCAATTGTGGATATGAGACGCGATTTGGTTTTGATGGAATCCGAATTTCCACCGGAATTGAATACCGTATTTAAAAACTTGGAAACGAACTTTACACCGTGGGCTTTCAATTGGCAAGACCGTGCAAATTGGGCGGAAGGATTAAACATTAAAACAATGGCGGAAGATAACAATACGGAATATCTGTTTTGGGTCGGTTGTGCCGGTTCGTTCGATTCCCGTTATCAGAAGGTTTCGGTTGCCTTTGCCAAATTAATGCAAAACGCAGGAGTTGATTTCAGAATTTTGGGAAATGAGGAAAAATGTAACGGCGATACGGCTCGCAGACTTGGAAACGAATATCTTGCTCAAATGATGATGCAGGAAAATATTGAAACATTAAAAAATTATAAAGTTAAGAAAATTGTTACCGCTTGTCCGCACTGTTTCAATTCGTTGAAACACGAATATCCGCAATTCGGTGGCAATTTCGAAGTTTTGCATCACACGGAATTAATTAATAAATTAATAGATGAAGGAAAAATTAAACTTAAAAACGATGAAGTAAAAAGAAAAATAACTTACCATGATTCTTGTTACTTGGGACGCTACAACGAGGTTTATGAACAACCGAGAGAACCGCTGCGTAAAATTGGAGGTATAGAATTAATCGAAATGGAACGCAGCAAGGATAAAGGTTTTTGTTGCGGTGCCGGCGGCGGCAGAATGTTTATGGAAGAGACAGAAGGAACAAGAATTAATGAAGAAAGAACAAAAGAAGCTTTGGCTACCAATGCCGGTACTATTGCATCGGCTTGCCCCTTCTGTATGACGATGCTGAACGACGGAGTTAAAACTTTCGAAAAATCGGATGAGGTGCAAGTTAAAGATATTGCGGAAATAGTACTTGAAAATTCACAATTTTAATTAATTATTATAAACAAAACAAAGGAGTGAAACATGAGTGACAAGTATAACAAACTAGTTGAATTTGTTCAAAACATGGAAACAGATGTTCACAAATTTTATGTGAAAGGTCAATCCGCCGCGGGAACAAGAGTGCGAAAAGCATTAAGCGAGCTGAAAAAAATGGCTCAAGATATGCGAAATGAAATTCAAGAAATTAAAGCGCAAAGAAAAAGCGAAAAAGGTTCTTAATAATTTCGAATATTCAATTGTTAAACGATCGGTACAGTTAACTCATGCTTTAATTGTATCGATCTTTTTATTATGAATATCAAACTTTTCATTAAAATCATACCGGTTGTTATTCTTGCTTCCATAATTACTTTTTGTGCGAAGAGTAGTGAAAAACCACATCAAAAACAAATAGTTGAAGTTAAAAAAGATTCAATTGTAACATTAGCCGTTTCGGTAGTTGGCGATATTATGTGCCATTCGACCCAATACGGATATGCATGGGTTGAGCAAGATAGTTTCGATTTCAAACCGGTGTACAGGGAAATCAAGAAATATCTGGATTCATCCGGTTTGACAATGGGAAATTTGGAAACGGTTTTTGCCGGAAAAGGAATGGGATATTCGGGTTATCCGCGGTTCAACACACCCGATCAATTTCTAGACGGACTTAGCTTTGCGGGGTTCGATTTGTTATTTACTTCCAACAATCATGTGCTCGATCAAGGGAAAGAAGGTTTGCTGCGAACCCTTAATCTTATTGATAACAAAGGAATGATTTACGCCGGAGCAAATCGAACGAAAGAAGAAAGTGAATCTGTTAAGATTATTGAGAAAAATGGGATAAACATTGCTGTTCTGGCTTATACTTATGGTACGAACGGAATAAGAATTAAACGTTCCGAAAGTTATCTGGTAAACAAAATTGATACCTCAAAAATAAAAAATGATATTATTAAAGCGAAGAAAATTAATCCCGATTTGGTGATTGTCTATTTCCATTTCGGAAAGGAGTACGAAAGAAAACCTTCGAAATATCAAAAACGGATTGTTGATTTTACAATAAGAAACGGTGCCGATATAATTTTGGGCAGTCACACTCATACTTTGCAACCTGTGGAAATGTTTAAAACTCATGGCGGAAATTTGGATTCCGGATTTGTTGCATACTCGATGGGGAATTTTATATCGAATCAAAGATGGAGATATTCCGATGGTTCGGCAATTTTAAATTTTACAATTTCAAAAAATATAAATAAAAATAAAGTCAATCTTGAGGAAATATCGTTTTTGCCGTTTTGGGTTTTCAAAGGAAAAACGGGGAAAGGAAAAGAATTTATCATTTTGCCTTCGGAATTAGCTGTTAAGGATTCCTTGCCGGAATATGTAACATCAAAAGATAAAAAAATAATGGAGCGGAGTTTTTTCGACACAAAAGAAATTGTTAATTGGAGTACCGGAAAATTGAAAATAAAGCGTTTGCAATGAGTTTTTCAGTCATCGTCATCATCAACGAAATGAACTAAAAAAGCCGCAAGAATCATAGACATACCACCCAGCAGTAATGCATAAATAGCTTCATTTCCGAAAATGTCCCTAACGAAAAAACCGAGAATAGCAGCTGCAGTAATCTGGGGAATAACAATAAAGAAGTTAAAAATTCCCATGTAAACGCCAAGTTTATTTTGCGGCAAAGATCCTGTCAAAATTGCATAAGGCATTGCAAGAATGGAAGCCCAAGCCAAACCGATTCCCAATTCGCTTATTAGAAGTAATCCGGGATTTTTAATAAAGTAAAATGAAATCAAACCAATACCGCCTGCAATCAAACTAATAGTGTGAACGGTTTTTCTGTTTGTTTTTTTAGCAAGCCACATTATGAAAAATGCCATAACCGCAGCAAAACCATTGTAAACAGCCATCAAAACACCAACCCAGTCGGCACCTTCATTGTAAAGTTGGGAAGATGTGTCCTGTGCTCCGAATATATGATGGGCAACTGCCGGTGTTGTGTAAATCCACATTGCAAAAAGTGCAAACCATGAAAAAAATTGAACTGCGGCAAGTTGCTTCATTGTTTTTGGCATTCCGTATAAATCGTTAATCACCGTTACAAATCCGTTTTGCGAACTTTTCGATATTGCACCCGCAATAATTTGCAGCAAACCAAAAAGCGCTATTCCACCGAAGAACACGGTTAAACCGTAATCGATGTAAATGAAAGAAGCGAATATTAATAAGAGAAGAATTCCGGTAACAAGCCAATAGATTCCGTATTTAATGAATTTTCCGGATTGTGAAACCGGCAATTTTTCAATACCTGAATTCGCTCCGTCGGTTTCTTTGCCGGAGAATTTCCGCAATTCTTCGGGCGAATATTCATTCGAGGTGAAGACCGTCCATGCCACAGAGAAAAAGAAAACGGCAGCGCCGATATAAAAAGACAATTTTACGGAAGCCGGAATTTCGCCTTCCGGTGCTGTATTCGATACGTTGAACAAATTGGTGAAAACATAAGGTAAAGCAGATGCAATGATTGCTCCCGTTCCGATAAAAAAACTTTGCATTGAAAAGCCAACCGTTCTTTGCTCCGGCGGGAGCATGTCACCGACGAATGCACGGAAGGGTTCCATTGAAACATTGATTGATGCATCCATAATCCATAACATTCCCGCTGCAATCCACAAGGAAGGGGAATTAGGCATAATAATCAATGAAATTGAAGCTAAAATTGCACCGGCTAAAAAATAAGGTCGTCTTCGTCCCAATCGTGTCCAGGTGTTGTCACTCATGTGTCCGATTACCGGTTGTATTATCAATCCGGTAACCGGCGCAGCAATCCACAATACCGGAATTGCATCGATACTTGCCCCCAAAGTTTCAAAAATTCTGCTTACATTTGCATTTTGAAGCGCAAAACCGAATTGTATTCCGAAAAATCCGAAACTCATGTTCCAAATTTGCCAAAATGATAACCTGGGTTTTTTCATTTTATTCTCAAAATTATGATAAAGCTTTTTTTGTTTTAAGAATGAATTTATCGTAAAGCAGTACGAATAATGCCGAACCTAATGCAATTATTGCGAACACAAGCCACATTAAATCGGGGCGCTGCATATCGCGGGCAAATGCGGCATAGAGCTGACCGGATAAAATTCCACCGAACAAATTACCCAGGGCTACACACCAATAAAAGTATCCCATGTAAAGTGCAACTTTATCCGGGGGTGCAATTTTACCTGTGTATTCTTTCGATTTCGGACTTGCCATCATTTCGCCGAAGGAAAAAACTGTAATACCGAGAACCACAATCCAGCCGGATGTACCGAAAATCAATATGGAAAAACTGACAACGGTAATCAACGTTCCGTAAAAAATTGTTGTAAACGGTTTTAGTCTTGTTACCAAGTATGAAACAAACACTTGAAAAAGTATAATAGCGCCGGCATTCAAATTTATTAAATATTCGGGGTTTACTTGACCGGCAACAGCCATGGAACCGGAAAAAGACTCGAATATTGAACCGGAAATTCCGAGAAGACCGAAAATTGATTTTACCGATTGGATAATATCGGATGTATCCGTGAAATCACGGATATACAAAGGTAAAGTGTAAAATATTTGATTGAAGGAAGTCCAAAATCCGGACATTAAAAGTAAAAACAAACCGAATTTCCAATCACCTAATTTCATCGGTTGCAAATACCAATGATAAGATTTAATATTTAAATTTTTAATAATAAAATCGAGTAAAAAATTTATAACTGTCCAGATTATGGCGAACATTGTAATATCGGACCAAGCAAGTGAGCCATCGGATGTAAATTTGGATCCGAGCACCAGAACCAATAATAATCCGAAAACGAACAGAAAAAACCTGCCGTTGCCGAGTACTTCAACCATATCGGTTAAAACTTTTTTAAGATTTCTCGGATTTGAAGATTGAGCTTCCGCAGAAGGTTCCGTATAAAAAAGAGTAACAAATATAAAATTGATTGCTATCCAACCTGCGGATGCAATAAAAACATATTTCCACGATAATGCCCGCACGATTCCTGCCACTATCGGTCCAATAAACCCACCGATATTAACCATCATATAAAAAATTCCGAAACCAAGTGAAGAAGTTTTATCATTCGTAACTTTTGATATTGTTCCGATAATTACAGGTTTGAACATTGCGGCGCCAAGTGCAACCAACATAAAAGCCAAGAAAAAAGTGGGAAATGTTTTAAATTGCCCCAGCAAATAATAAGCAGGAACCATAACGGTAAACGCTGCAAATAACATTTTACGGAATCCGTAACGATCGGCAAGGGCACCGGTAACAACGGGGAAGAGATACAAAAAGAAAGTTACTACACCTTGCAATACTCCGCGGTCTTCATCGCTGAATCCGAGTCCGCCTTCTTCAACTTTCCCGGTTATGTATAAAGATGATACGGCAAAAAAACCGTACCAAGCCATTCTCTCGAAAATTTCCATTGTGTTTGCAACCCAAAATGTTGCCGGAAAATCTTTTATGCTAATTTTCGTTTTCGTCATATAGTACATTACCGTTTTGTTCAAAGAAAAAGTAAAAATAGCTTTGTGAAGTTAGAATAGCAAACGGTATTTTGATAATGGAGAACGTTTATGATTTGTATGAAAGATGTGAGTTTTCAAGAGTTATAAAATATCATTTCGAGAAGAAAATTGTGTTTTCGTTAACTATATCATTCCCACAACAGCGGGAAAATACTAAGGCACATTTAGATGCTGAAACAAGTTCAGCATGACAAGGCTTTTCGTTTCGTTTTTGTTTTTGCAGTGTCATTCCGTTCCGAACCGTCATCCCGAACTTGATTCGGGATCTAAGAAGAACCGGTTTTCACTCCATGCTATTCGGCAACAGCGGGAAAATACAAAAGCACATTTAGATGCTGAAATAAATTCAGCTTGACAAGTAAGAGATGCTGAAACAAGTTCAGCATGATGAGGCTTTTCGTTTCGTTTTTGTTTTTGCAGTGTCATTCCGTTTCACATTTGACTTTTCACGTCTTCCGTTCTACACAACATCGATGAAGGATATTTGAAATAATAGACCGGTAAAGAAAAAAGAGAGTGGGGCAAAAATAAAAAAGGGGATGCTGAATACATCCCCGTATAAATTAGTCTTCCAAAATAGCAAGAATATCACTTCGTTGAACTATTTTGTATTCTTTACCATCCAAAGTGATATCTTCGCCGCCGTATTTACCGAATAAAA
>JALSTB010000024.1 GCA_026983955.1 Melioribacteraceae bacterium | reverse complement strand
TTACGCCGATTTCCTGTCAGATTCCAAATAAATAGGTTTTGCCTTTTTTAGAATTGTGTCTTTTGTAATAAGACACTTTTCCACATTTTCAAGGTTCGGCAATTCGTACATAATATCGAGCAAGGCATCTTCAACGATTGAGCGGAGTGCGCGTGCACCGGTTTTACGTTCCATAGCCAAGCGGATAATTTCATCCAAAGCAGCATCTTCAAACTCAAGCTCAACACCTTCCATCATAAACAGTTTTTTATATTGTTTAATAATTGCATTTTTCGGTTCGGTCAGAATACTTTTCAGTGCTTTTTCATCGAGTGAGTGTAAAGGTGCGATAATCGGAATTCTTCCGATGAGCTCAGGAATTAATCCGAACTTTAACAAATCTTCGGGTTGAATATTTTCGAGGAGTTGATCTTTTTCAATCGATTTGTCATTTTCGCCTTCGGAAATAAAACCCATAGTGCTTTTGTTAATTCTAGACGCAATAATCGATTCAATTCCGTCGAACGCGCCACCTAGAATGAATAAAATATTTTTGGTGTTTATATTAATCAAACTTTGCTCGGGATGTTTTCTTCCGCCTCTCGGAGGAACCCCGGCAACGGTTCCTTCCAAAATTTTAAGCAATGCTTGCTGGACACCTTCACCGGAAACATCGCGGGTAATGGATGTGCTTTCGCTCTTTCGCGAAATTTTATCTATTTCATCTATGTAAATTATACCTTTTTGTGCTTTTTCCAGATTGTAATCGGCCGCTTGAAGCAACCGTACCAATACGGTTTCAACATCGTCGCCAACATATCCGGCTTCGGTTAAGGTTGTGGCATCGGCAATAGAGAACGGTACATCCAAAATTTTAGCAAGCGTTTGTGCAATTAACGTTTTTCCCACGCCGGTTGGTCCAATTAATAAAATATTGCTTTTGTCTATTTCAACTTCTTCCAGTTCAAAAAAGGAAGAATTCGAATTTATTCTTTTATAGTGATTGTAAACGGCAACGGACAAAACTTTTTTTGCACGTTCTTGCCCAATTACATATTCGTCCAAACTTTTCTTAATTACTTCCGGAGTTAAAGTTCCTTTGTAAACTTCTTTAGTGTTGTAGGCGGCAAGGTTATTTTTTAGAATATCGACGCTTGTTTTAATACAAATATCGCAAATGTACACATCGGGTCCTGCAACCATGCTGGTTACCTCGCTGCCATCTCTGCCGCAGAACGAGCAGTGTACCGTGTTTTGATCTTCGGTTTCTTTCATAAAGTTTTACTCTCGGTTTTTATTGTTTTAACAATTTGCCGGACTTCATCAAGATATAACGAGTTAGGGAAATTATCAAGCAATTTTTCGTATACTTTTAAAGCCCTTTCTTTGTTATTAAGTCCGTAAAAATTAACATTGCCAAATAAGTATAAAAATTTGTCGGAATACAAGTTAAATTTTTCATCCGAAGTAATTTTTGTGAGTAAGGTCACCGCTTGAGGCAAATAATCGAGTGCAATAAGCATTTCGATGTATTTCAGCCCGGCAAAATCCTTCAGGAAGAACAGGTTTTTGTTTTCCGCCAATTTTTGGTATTCCGCTGCTGCAAGCGCAAAGTTTTTCTGTTCAGTATATAAATCCGCTTTGGCAAAAGTCATAAGATTTAACGAATCGGTTTTAAGTGTATTAATTAACAACGACAGTTCGATAGCATCGTTAGCATTATCGTCTTTTAAATTATCGATTAGCTTATTTAATTTTTTAGAAGCCTCATTAAAATGTCCGTTCCAGAAATCTATTTTTGCAAGTTGAAATCTTGCTTTGTTTTTAAGTTCAGGCCCGGCCTTTTTATTAATTAAAATTTTTTTGAGGTAAGAAGTTGCTTTTTCAAAATTGTTTTCCACAATTGAAATTTTTGCAAGTTCCATAAGTGCCGCGGAAAAGTGTTCAGAGAAAGGCGAAGAGGAAACTATCAGCTCAAATAAACTGTCGGCTTTTTTGAAATCGTTAAGTTTATCCGCATAAATTTTTGCCATACGGTAAATTGCTTCAATATGTATTTCCCCTGTTTCGTATTTATTTGCGATGCTTTTGTAAGTTTCGATTAAATTGCGATAAGCACCGGGATTTTTAACCGTGGTTTTGTAATAAGGCTTCCAAACTTGTGAAGAATCGATTCCGGTTTTTTCCAATTCTTCTTCTTCCGAGAAAGCAAAACCTATTTCGGCTTTCGGGAAAAATCCGGATCCGGGATAATGTTCCAGAATGTACTTAAACGATTTACGTGCAATGTCCGTTTTCCCTTCGCGCAACACCTTTTGTGCAAAGCGGTAAATTAATCTGCCGTTGTGATTACCTTTTTCGTCCAATTCAATTACAACCGAAAGGGCTTTATTGTATTTGTTAACCATAGTGTAAAGTGAGCTTAGCAAATCGAGGAATACCGGCAAAGAAGTTTTATCATAATAATCTTCCACGGTTTCAATTACTGCTTCCGGTGCGGCATATTTGCTGAAATAATTTGCGATTCTTCTTTTTATGCTTTCAATTTGATTCGGCTGCCGTTGCAAGATATAACAGTATTTTTCTGTTGCTTTTTTATATTCGGTTACTGCCGAATATAATTGGGCCAAATCGTATGCAAAAATAACCGGGTCATCCGCAATTTTTTCCGCTTTTTCATAAATTTCTATTGCTTTTTCGTACGCGCGGTTTTCTATGGCAGCGTTTGCAATAACCCTGTAGACCGGCGTTCTGTGTGGGAAGTTTTTAATTGCGGCATCCCAAATTTCGTAAGCCTTTTCCGTATTTCCGGAAATGTAGTATGTATTGCCCAACAAAGCATAATAAGAAACGTTGAGTTTGTTGTTTTTGAATTTTTGTTCGATTAAACCGATTGATTTATCATATTCCTTTAATCTCAAATATATTTTATTTAAAGCATCAAAGTATTTATAATTTTGCGGACTTTCCGAATAAAGTTCGGCATATAGCTCTTTGGCTTTTTCGAACTCTCCGGCGCGCTCGTATGTTTGTGCCAAGCGGAATCTGTTATCGGTTTGTTTTATTCTTCTGCCATCAGGTTTTAAGGTTTGCGGGTGTAACTTACCGGCAAAAGTAAAAATAAGTAAAGTTATAAGTCCAATTTTTATAATTTTATTTTTTCTCATTGATAAAAAAACCTTTCTTCGAACAAATTGCCGATACCCAATATTAAATCCGGGTCGATGCACTTTTTTAGTTGTGCCATTTTGCGGATGTTTTCTTCCCCGAACATTTCCAGCAAATAATTCCGTTTTAACTTTCCTATACCGTGTTCGGCGGAAATTGTTCCCTTCAGCTCAACCGCTTTTTTCAGAATTTTACCGTACAATTTTTTTGCGGTTTCAAATTCCGCTTCGTTTTTGGGAAGCATATTTAAATGCAAATGTGAATTTCCGAAGTGACCGTAAGCTACATAGTCAATTCCGGTTTCTTCCACCAACCGTTTTGAATAATAATAAAACTCCTTGAATTTATCATGGGGAACGGCGGTATCAGTGCCGATTTTTCTGAAATTATTCCTGGTAATGTACTCATTTACTTTTGAAGAAATAGCATGACGGAATTCGTGAAACTCTTTTTGATCTTTTCCGGTTTCAGCAATCCACGATTTATCAAGATCGGCGTTGTGTTTCGAAAGTAGATTTATCCACTTCTCCAAAATTTCATTTTTGTTTTCCGCCCGGCAATCTTGCTCAAACCATACCGCTGCGGATGTTTCCGGCAATTTGGGAAAATCTTGTTTCAAAAAATTAAGGGAGTTTCCATCGAAAAATTCCAATCCCATTGCATTAATATTTTTTTCGGTGTTATGCTTGCGGGAACGGTAACTTAACTCACGGCTTTCTGAAATAAAATCCAGTGCATTGCTCTCATTCCGAAAAAAAGCAACTGCCGAGATAATCTCTTCCGGTTTTGGCAGCAATTTTAATTTTATTTGTGTGATTATTCCCAACGTTCCCTCCGAACCGATAAACAAATCGATCACATCCATATTTCTTTTACAATAATAACCCGCAGTATGTTTTGTTCGGGGCATTTCGTAACCGGGTAATTTGCATTTGATGGTTTTGCCGCTTACCGTTTCCAATTTAATGTCGTATCCGTTGGCAAAATGTCGTCCTCTTTCCAAAACCAATTTTTCCCCGTCCGGAAGAATTATGTGTAAACCGTTTACAAAATTGCGGGTTGGACCGTACTTGAAGGTTTTGGCTCCCGAAGCATTTGTAGCCACCGTTGCTCCGATGTAGCAATTTTGCTCCGTCGGGTCCGGCGGATAGAATAAATTTTTTTCATTCACGGATTTTTTAAAATCACTCATCACAACCCCGGTTTGAACAACTGCATATTTTCCGGCAGGATTGATTTCAAGGATGCGGTTCAGTTTACCGGTGGCAATTACAATTCCGCCTTCCGGCACTCTTGCACCGGTAAGTCCCGTACCGTTACCGGCTACGGTAATTCTTTTTTTATCCGAATTTGCTTTTTTTACTATTTCAATCAATTCCTCTTCGTTTTCCGGAAAGTAAACCGCTTCGCAATATCCTTTATAATTTGCCGCATCAGTTAAGTATGATTGAATTTGGTTTTGATCCGTTTTGATAATCATAGTTAGGTTGAAATTTGAAATTATGTAAAATCAAAGATAAGCAGCGAAAGTAAATTTCCCAATTTCAAAAGATTATTTCTCTTAGTAAATTAACGTTGTTATTTTGTTCATACAATTTTGTAAAAATTTGAATCCCGTTAAAAAACAATATTACGTGTATCTTTTTATAGCAACAGTTACCGCCGTTTTGCTTGCGGGAAAAATTCAATACACACTTCCGCAGTTTGAAGGAATTGATTTGTTCAAGTATCGTGAAATGGCATCAGCTTCGCCTGGTATAAATTCAGGAATACCGCACCCGTATGTTTACAGAATTTTTGCTCCTTGGCTGGCGGGAATTATGCCGTTCGGTTTGGACACATCTTTTTTCGTGCTTAATCTGTTGTTTCTGTTCGGTTTGTCATACGTGATTTTCGAATTCATTCTGCTGTCCGGCGTGCAATACAAGGCGGCGTTTTTTGCCACTGTTGCATTTTTGTTTAACAGATATTTTTTTCAGTTTTTGGCATTCAATTATTTTCAGCTTTCCGATACTTTGTCGTATTTTCTTTTTGTACTCTCATTTATCCTACTGGTGAAAAGAAAATATTTTTGGTTGGGTGTTTCGGTTACAGCCGGGGTTTTGACACGCGAGGTTGCATTGTTGATAATTCCGGTTGGATTTGCATATTTGTATGAAAAAAAAAGAGGAAAAGAAGAATATATTAAATTTTTTACTGTTTCCGTTGTTGCCGCATTGCTATTTGTTGCCGTAAGGATTTTAATTCGTATTGAATCGGATGAAAATTATTTCACACAGATTGAGTACGGATTGATGAATTTTTTTAATCCGCGTGCTTTGCTCAAACGCTTTATAATTGCATTTACACCGTTTTCGTTATTGCCGTTTTTGTTTTATAAAGAAATAATTAAACTGTTCGGTGAAAACAAATATTTGTTCGTGTGGATATTATTTGCCGTTGCCAGCAGTTTATTCGGTAACGATTACGAAAGGTTGATGATGCCCGCTGCACCGGTGTTTTTTTTGTTTGTAGCTTTGATCATCGAAAAATATTTTTTATTGAACGAAGCCGTATTTGTTCGGAAGATACTACTGTTTCTGGTTGTCGTTTTTACGTTTTCAGGCAGCTTGTATCATTTGTGGGGAGTTATCCGGCTGGCGAATTCCGGAATTACGCTTTATGCCACTATCATATTGGACTTATTAATTGCTGCAACTTTCGGTTACGTGAAATATTTCAATAAAAAATCAGCACCGGTTTTGTAAAATCTGTTTTCTTACATAACAGCGTTGCAAATAACCCGCCGAAAACAGTAAGGTTAAATTACAATAATTTATTTATAAAATGATTAAAACATAAATTTCGGTAGAAACTAAAATAGCAAGTTAGCACAATTGTTCAAAATCATATTATCTTCTAAACGATTGAAAATAAAAAAATCTACATTCACAGATTACTTCATAGTGCAAAAGATTATAAAGCAATTCTCTAATTTTTCAAGTAACTTAACAATTTATTATCTTAGCAAAACAAAATTAAAAGGGAAAGAATGGTGCATCCTTCAAAAAGACTAAGTTACATAGGCGTTTCGCCCACTATGAAAGTTTCGGCTAAAGCAAAAGAATTAAAAGCAAAGGGAATAGATGTAATAGATTTAAGTGTTGGGGAGCCGGATTTTCCGACTCCTGAAAATATTAAAGAGGCGGCGAAAAAAGCCATCGATAACAATAAAACGAAATACACGGTAAATACGGGGTTACCCGAATTGCGAAAAGCAATTGCGGAAAAATTAAAACGCGATAACAATTTGGATTACGATATAAATCAAATTGTTGTATCGAGCGGGGCAAAACAAAGTTTGTTTAACACAATCCTTTCAATTCTTTACGTAGGCGATGAAATGATTATTCCCGCACCGTATTGGGTTTCGTATCCGCACATGGTTAGCGTTGCACAAGGCGAATCGGTAATTTTGGATACTACGGAAGAAAACGGATTCAAAGCAACCGCAAGGCAAATTGAGGAGGCCATTACACCATACACAAAAGCTTTGTTGCTGTGCAATCCTTCAAACCCTACAGGCTCCGCTTACACGGAAGCCGAGCTTGAGGAAATAGCGGAAGTTGTGGAAAATAAAGAGATATATATTATTGCCGACGAAATCTATGAAAAACTGGTTTACGGAGATTACAAATTTACTAGCTTTGCATCGTTGAGCGAAAAAATAAAAAACAAAACCATTGTTATAAACGGCGTATCCAAAGCATACTCAATGACGGGCTGGCGGATAGGATTTGCCGCAGGTCCGCCCGAAGTTATAACCGGCATTAATAAAATTCAAAGTCACAGTACATCGAACGCATCCAGCATTTCACAATATGCCGCACTGGAAGCTTTTTCGGGAAATCAAAACGCCGTTGAGGAAATGCGCAAAGAGTTTGAGAGAAGGTTGGAATATTTTCACAATGCATTGACGAATATTGAGGGAATTACTTGCTACAAGCCGCAAGGAGCGTTTTATTTGTTTCCGAATATCAGCCATTATTTCGGGAAATCGTTTAACGCAAATACCGTAAACAATTCGGTCGATTTGGCTCTTTACTTGTTGGAGAATGCAAACGTGGCGGTTGTGCCCGGCAGCGCTTTCGGAAAAGAAGGATTTTTGCGGATGTCGTTTGCCACTTCAATCGAAAACCTTGAAAAAGCAGTGGAAAGAATAAGAACCGCTTTAAGCAAGCTAAATTAAGTTAAGTGCGGGAAAGTTCTTCGGTAAGCTTTTTGTAAACTTCGTCTACATCCATTTCCTGACTCGTCCAAAGTTCAAATGACTTTGCGCCTTGTTCAATGAACATTCTTAATCCGTTTACCGTTACCGCGCCTTGCGATTCTGCAAGTTCCAAAAATTTTGTTTTTAACGGGTTGTAAATTACATCGAAAACTATTTGTCCGCTGTAGAAAGAATTTTCAAAATTCGTGGGAGTATCGTCGGTATTCGGGTACATACCGATTGAAGTTGTGTTCACAACAAGTTTTGAATTTCTCAACACATCAACAATATCCGGCGGCATAAGTTCATAAGTCTGAATGTTTGGGAAATGCATTTTGGCGGAGAAATAATCTTTTAAATGTTCGGCTCTTGCCACCGTCCGGTTTATAATATTGATTGAGCTTACTTTGAAGTGTCTGATTAAACTGAACAGAACGCTTCTGGCGGCGCCGCCCGCACCGATAATACTTACGTTTGCACCTGTAATTTTTTCTTTATACGGTTCCAGTGTTTTGATCACGCCGTAGGCATCGGTGTTGTGTCCTTGCAAATAACCGTTTTCGTTCACAACAGTATTTACTGCTCCTATAACGCCGGCTTCTTCCGATACATCTTCCAAGTATTGGATTATTTTTTCTTTATGTGGAATGGTAATGTTAAATCCCCTTATCCCGAGCGCCAACATTCCTTTGATTGCATCTTCCAATCTATCGGCGGGAATATCGAAGGGAACGTAAATATAGTTCAGTTTTCTCAATGCAAAAGCAAGATTTTGCATCAATGGTGAAAGCGAGTGTTTTATGGGGTGACCCACCACACCAATTAATTTTGTATTATGATTGATTTTTGCTGAAACCATGATCAAAAATTATAATATTCGAACAATCTTAAAAACAGCTCGGTTTTGGAAATTTCCGGAAAATCGTCATCGAAAGTTTCTTTGAGTTCCGGTTTGAGTGCAAAAGCGGATTTCAAACTTTTCAATGCTTCACCGGTATTTTGAAGATAAAAAGCGGCAACAGCTTTGTTGTAATAAGCTTCGGCGGAATCCCCTTTTAATTCGGTGCATTTTTGAAATGCTTGAAAAGCATCGAACCAGTTGCCGATTTGTAAATAATTTATTGCAAGTGTAAACCAAAGTTCGAAGTTATATTCGTCAGCTGCCGTTTTCTTTTTATAAATTAAAATTTTCTTGAATGCTTTGAGCAGCCACTTTTCATCGTTGTGGTGCCAGAATTTTTTTATATTATGATTTAACAACACCGCTTTATTCAAATCGTTGGCGGCGTAACTTTGCATACCGAGTTTCAAATAACAAGCACCTCTGCCCAAAAATGCTTCGGTATAGGTATCGTTCAAGCTGTTGATTTTATCATAATAATAAATCGCATCGGAAATATTTCCCATATCTTCGCTTATTTTTGCAAGGTTCAACCATGTTGATTCGTCCAAAGGATCCAGTTTGGAAGCTTTTAGAAAGGCTTCGAGAGCATCGTTCAGCCGGTTTAAATTGGCGTAAGCCACACCGGTGTTAAACCAAGCGCCTACAAAGTTTTCGTCAATTGCCGTGGTAATTTCGAAGCAATCTATTGCTTTTTCGAAATTATTCATTCGCATTAAAACAATGCCTTTGTTGTACCAGCCGGTTGCATTATACGGTTCTATCGAAATATATTTTTCGTATGCTTCCAGAGCTTCTTCAAGTCGATTTAAATTTTCATACGAATAACCCAATTCAAACCAAGCTTCACTGAATTCACCTTCCACATCAATGGCTTTTTTGAAGTACTTTATTGCTTCTTCATAATTTTCCTGGCGTTCGTACAAAGTTGCAAGACCGAAAAAAGCTTCTTCGTTTTCCGGATCGAATAAAATACTGTTTCGCAAAGATTCCACGGCATCGTCAATCAATCCCAGATTTTCTTCGGCGATGGATTTGCTTATTAAAATTTCGGGATCGCTCGGGTTAAGTGAAACAGCTTTGTTAAAGCACTCGAGCGCTTTTTCAAACTCGAATAAATTGTTATGGAAAATTCCTTTTGAGTACCACAAATCGGAATTGTACGGAACAATTTCCAAAGCGGCATCGACAAGGAAAATACCGTCTTCCACAAAGTCGTATTCAATGCAAAGCTGGATGGTTTCTTCAATATTTTCCAGATAATTGAAAATCTGACCCGAAGAAACGTACTCTTTACAGATTTGAACTTTATGCTTCAGCCCTTCGTTATCGTTAAGGGAGTTATAATCGCCGTTAAAAAAATCTTCCGGATAATTCATTTTTATATTAAATATGTTCTAATGAAAAACTATTACTATACTTTCTTAAAATCAAGTTGAATTTGTAGAATGAATTGTTAAACGAAGAAATATTTTGTTAAATGTTTCCAAAATTAAAGTTGAATCTTATTTCAGATTGAATATATGATTATAAGACGGGAAAAAATATAGTGAAATTAATCTCTAAGGACAATTAGCATTATTAATTATTCTGCTTTAATTTTGGAAATACGAAAAATAAATTTGTTTGAGCATGAAAATAATAATTGCCGGCGGCGGCGAGGTTGGTTTTCACCTTGCAAAACAATTGGCCGGAGACGAACACGATATCACGCTAGTCGAGTTAAACAACGAACGGTTGGAAAAAATTCAATCGTCCGTTGAAGTTTATGGAGTTAACGGTTCTTCCACATCAGTTAACGTTTTAAGAAGTGCAAGGGTTGAAGAAGCCGACTTGGTTGTTGCCGTAACTTCTTTGGAAGCAGTAAATATAAATACAGCAATTCTTGCAAAAAGACTCGGAGCCAAAACCAGTATTGCCCGCGTTGAGCATGCCGAATATGTTGCCCCGGAAAATCTTGACTTATTTAAATCAATGGGAATAGATTATCTGATTTATCCGGAAGAGTTGGCTGCGCTTGAAGTAGTTAAGTTAATCGAAAGGGTTGCCGCTACCGATGTTGTTGAATTTGAAGATGGCAAATTAACCATTATCGGATTGAAACTGGATAAAAACATCCCAATTATCCGCAAAAGTTTGAAACAAGTAGCAGCCGAGCTGCAAAACGTACCGTTCAGAATAGTTGCCATTCAACGTGGAATCAGAACAATAATTCCTTCGGGCGACGATTTGTTTCTTCCAAACGACCAGGTTTTCGTAATTACAACCCCGGAAGGAATTGAGCAAATTATTAAGATGGCCGGCAAAGACCAGATGAAAATGGAAAACATCATGATTCTGGGCGGTGGAAAAGTCGGGCGCAAAGTTGCAAAACTATTGGAAAATCAATTAAATGTTAAATTAATCGATTCCGATAAATACAAAGCGGAAGAACTTTCTAACTATTTGGAAAAAACACTCGTAATTCAAGGGGACGGAAGGGATATAGATTTGCTTGCCCAAGAGGGAATTGTTGATATGGATGGGTTCATTGCACTTACGGAAGATAACGAAACAAACATTATCACTTGTTTGATGGCAAAACACCTTGGCGTTAAAAAATCAATTGCTTTGGTGGATAATGTCGATTACATTCCCCTTTCCCAAACCATCGGTTTGGATTCTTTGATAAATAAAAAACTGATTGCTGCAAATAACCTTTCCCGCTTTATAAGGAAGTCGAATGTAATTTCAATTGTAACCCTTCAAGGAATTGACGCCGAAGTTTTGGAATATGATGTTTTGCCCAAATCGCCGGTAACCAAAAAACCGTTAAAAGATTTGAAGTTTCCCAAAAATGCTTTAATCGGTGGATACGTAAGGGGTGAGCAGGGTTTTATTGCAATAGGCGATACATGGATTGAAGCGGGCGACAAAGTTGTGGTGTTTGCTTTACCGGGCACAATAAAAGAAGTTGAAAGATTTTTTAAATAAACATATTTCTAATGAAGAAAATCATAATTTTAATTATTTTGTTGGTTGCCGCTTCCGCAGAGGCACAGGAAATTTATTTTGCAAACAGCTACACCGAATCGGGTGAACCGGTTGATGCAACACTTGACTTTAAAATAAAACCGTGGGGTTCCCAGATTTATATTTTATTTAAAAACGACGGAAAACCGATAGGCGATCCGTTGCTTTACCTGTTTGTTGACAAACTCCGCGGCGAAGAATACAAACCGTTCGATAGCAGAGTATTGAATATTGATAAAAATGCAACTTGGGCTGTTTACAACTACGAATTTAAAGACCCCGGAGAATACGAAGTTTATTTCATGAATTCAAATCAAACCAGGTTGGCAACTGCAAAATTAAAAGTTGAATTGGAAGACCGTTACGTTGAAGGCTTTTCCGTTCAATCTTCGAGATATTACGAAGGAGCTAAACTTGTTTTTTGCGAAGCGGTTGTAAACGGTAAACCGTTGAATGTTTTACAATCGGTTTCAATTAAAAAATCGGGCGGCTCGGTTTGGGTTTACCTGAATAATTTCGATGCACTTAACACCGATACATTATTTGTTCAACTTTGGAAAGACGACAACGGCGACGGCGATTTTGAAAAATTCGTGCAATCTAAAAAATATAAAATCGATCCCGCTTGGTCCGATACTTTTTTCAAATATGTTTTTAATAAACCCGGAATTTACGATATTAAAATATTTGACAGTAATGAAATCATGATTGCATCCAAAAATATAAGAATAACTCCGTAGGAATTGTATGAAAGGAATTATACTTGCCGGGGGCGCCGGCACAAGGCTATACCCGATAACCAAAGTGTACAGCAAGCAACTTGCCCTTATTTACGATAAACCTTTAATTTATTATCCCCTTTCCATTTTGATGCTTGGCGGAATCAAGGATATTCTTATAATCTCGAATGAAGAAACGGTTCCGCTTTATGAAAAGTTGTTCGGCGACGGTTCGCAAATCGGGATGAACATAAGCTATGCGGTACAAGCGGCGCCCAACGGAATAGCCGAATCGTTTATAATCGGCGAAAAATTTATAGGGAACGACAGAGTAACATTAATTCTGGGCGATAATATTTTTTACGGTAAATTGAATTTTCTGTACAACGCCTTGGAAAATCAAAAACCGGGCGCAACAATTTTTGCTTATCAGGTAAAAGACCCACAACGTTACGGAATTGTTGAGTTTGACGAAAACGGCAAAGTTATTTCTATTGAAGAGAAACCGGAATTTCCTAAATCGAGTTATGCAATTCCGGGTTTATACGTTTACGATAATGAAGTAATAGAAATATCAAAAAATCTTCAACCTTCGGCGCGTGGTGAATTGGAAATTACGGATGTAAACAAAGCATACTTGAAAAAGGGTACGTTACGTGTAGAAAAAATCGGCCGAGGTGTTGCCTGGCTCGATACCGGAACCCCTTCGGCTTTGCTGAGCGCCTCAAACTTTTTCGGTGTAATTGAAGACCGCCAAGGTGTTAAAGTGGCATGCATAGAAGAAATTGCTTACAAACGTAATTTCATTAACCGTGAACAATTGGAAAAACTGATCGGCACAATGCCAAACTCGGATTACACCGGATACTTGAAAAGATTGCTCAATGAGTAAACTTATTTGCTCAATTCTTTCCTTAGAATTTCATTAACCAGTTTGGGATTTGCCTTCCCCTTTGTTTCGCGCATTACCTGTCCCACAAAAAATCCGAATACTTTTTCCTTGCCTGCCTTGAATTGTTCGACCTGGGAAGGATTGGCAGCCAAAACTTTTTTTACAATTTCCTCCAGTTCTCCGGAGTCGGTTATTTGCACAAGATTTTTTTCTTCAACAATAATTGCGGGGTCTTTGTTTGTTTTAATCATTTCCGGGAAAATTTCTTTTGCAATTTTACCACTGATAACATTTTCGTGAATCAAATTAATAAGCTTTGCCAAATTACCGGGACTAACTGGAAAGTTTGAAATGTCAATTTTGTTTTCGTTGATGTAAGCCGCAACATCACCCATAACCCAATTGCTGGCGGTTTTGTAATGATTTGTTTTCCGCACAACTTTTTCAAAATAATCGGCAATAGCTTTTTCGGAGGTCAACACGTTTGCGTCATATCCGGGAAGTCCGTATTCATCGATAAAACGTTGTTTGCGTTTGCCGGGAAGCTCGGGAAGTGCGGTTTTTATTTCGTCAATCCAATTTTGACTTATTAACACAGGCACCAAATCGGGTTCGGGAAAATAACGGTAATCGTGTGCTTCTTCTTTCCCGCGCATCGAAACGGCTTTTCCCGCATCGGCATTCCACAGCAACGTTTCCTGTTCAATTGTTCCGCCGTCTTCCAAAATATCAATTTGTCTTTCTATTTCGTATGCAATTGCTCTTTCAACGTTGCGGAACGAATTCATATTTTTCACTTCTGTCCTTGTTCCGAATTCCCTTTGGTTTTTGGGGCGGACGGAAATATTGGCATCGCACCGCAGGGAACCTTCTTCCATGTTCCCGTCGCAAATCTCCAGATAAGTAACCAGCTGGTGAATTTTTTTCAGATAAGCCGCAGCTTCGGCGGGTGTTGAAATATCCGGTTCGCTTACAATCTCGATTAGAGGAACTCCGGTGCGGTTCAAATCGACTAGCGTGCTCTCACCCGTATCGTGAATCGATTTTCCTGCATCTTCTTCCATGTGAATTCTTTTAATGCGGACTTTCTTAATTCCCTCTCCGGTCTCCAACTCCACAAATCCGTGCTCGCAAACCGGTTTTTCAAACTGGGAAATTTGGTAACCTTTGGGAAGATCGGGATAAAAATAATTTTTACGTGCGAATATTGAATTGTGATTTATTTTGCAGTTGGTTGCCAATCCCATCATAATCGAGAAATCGACCACCTTTTTGTTCAATACCGGCAATACTCCCGGGTGACCGAGGCAAACGGGACAGACATTAGTGTTGGGCGGATTGCCGAATTCGGTTGAACACCCGCAGAATATTTTTGTTCCGGTTAACAATTGTGCGTGTACTTCAAGACCGATAACAGCTTCGTAATTTGGATTCATTATCAAATGATTTATTTTATGAGCGCCAAAATATAATTAAATTTGCGAAATATTATTTACTTTTGTGCATTATGAATAGACAGAGGTTTTAATGGAACACATAAATGTTTTGGTTTTTACCGCTCATCCGGACGATGCAGAAATAGGAATCGGCGGAACAATTGCGAAGTTAACCGGCAGCGGATTTTCTGTCGGAATTATCGATATGACGGAAGGTGAACTTGGGACGCGCGGGAATGCGGTTACCCGTGCCGGAGAGGCAAAAGCCGCATCGGAAATTTTGAAGATTAATGTCAGGGAAAATTTGGGATTTACCGACGGAAACGTTCGCCCGAATCCGGATTATGTTAATGCGGTAGTTTCGAAAATAAGAAAATACAAACCCGTTTTAATCATTGCACCGTATTTTAACGACCGGCACCCGGATCATGTTGGAGCCGGGAAAATTGTAAAAGAAGCGATGTTTTTTTCCGGTTTGCCCAAATATGAAACTTTTGAAAATGGGAAACGGCAAGAGGCGTACCGACCGAAAAAACTTTTTTATTTCATGATGACTTATCTTTTCGAACCCTCGTTTATTGTGGATGTTTCGGAAACACTTGAAATCAAAATGAAAGCAATTCGTGCTTTCAAATCACAATTTCACAATCCGGAAAGCGATGAGCCGGAAACGTTTATCAGTCACCCCGGATTTTTAAAAAACATAGAAGCACGCGCGAGGCATTTCGGATTTCAAATCGGTAAAACATACGGCGAACCGTTTTATTGTGAAGAGAAAATTGAATTCGATTTCGCTTGGATGCTCGGCGAATAAACCTGCACCGGAAACAAGATGTATTTTGAAATAAAAACCCGGCGTTTATGCTGCCGGGTTCTTTTAATTTTAACTTAGTTAATATAAATTTATTTAATCAAAGAAATAACAATATCGAATTCTTCAACCAACTCATCCGGTTTTCCGCTGTAACCAATCGATTTATAACGGATAAATCCTTCTTTGTCAATCATAAATTTTGTCGGGATCCCGCGCACACCGTAATCCGCCACAACTTTGTTGTCGGAATCCAACAAAACATGAAAAGGATAATTGTTCTTTTCGATAAAATCTTTTGCGTTTTTCTTTTTGTCTTGTACCCTTTCCCATGTGTTAATGAACAAAAATTCAGTTTCCGGATTGCCTTTATATTTTCCCACTACTTTTTTAAGAGCCGGAAACGATTTTTTGCAAGGACCGCACCAGGTAGCCCAAAAATCCACCATCACCACTTTCCCTTTGTAATCCGATAAAGAAACCTTATTGCCATCCAAATCCGTCAAAGTAAAATCCGGGGCTTTTTCTTTAATTAATTTGCTTTTGATTTCTTCAACGAGTTTTTCCCTGGCGGTATCGAGATATTTTTTTACAAGGTCGTCATAACCCTCATCGCTGCCGTTGACTTTTATGTATGCTTCTTTCATTGCGGTTTTGATATATTCTGTCGCCAGTCCGTCTTTAAGAAAATCCGTTGCCGCTTGAAGTGCCTTTTTATAATTGTCCGTTTCCATCAATGATTTGATGTATAACTCGTTTAGTTCATCGTACGGATAAAAATCCACGGTCAATTCAACTGCCTGTCGTAAATAATCGGAAGCCAAAGCTCTCTTGTTTTGTTTGTATAAAATTTCACCATACTTGAATAAATTTCTTCCGTAATAAAAACCCCTCAATTCTTTCCAAGTCTCATCGGTATAATACTTGGGTTTTTCTTCCTCCGGTTTTTCATATTCCTTTTTGGAATTTTTTACACCCAGTTGTGCAACTTCGAATGCTTTGAACAAATCGAAATTTTCTTTGAGCATTTTATCCGCCACATATTGAAAATAAAAGGGTTGGATTTTCTCTTCATTTGCAATTATTGTGCGATAGGCTTTTTCAAGTTCGTTGTTTTGAATATAATAAACGATTAAGGAGCCGTAGAATTCTTTTATTAAATCACTCTTTGGAAATTTGCTTTCGAAATTATAAAGCATTTTAAGTTTTTTGTTTTCATCTTTTTCGTTCCGGAAGTTGTTTAACATTACTTCTTGAGCTTCTTTTGAGCTGGGAAATTTTTCAAGGAGTAAGTTTCTATATTTCCCGGCTTCATCAGCCTTGTTTAACCGGATAGACCAAGTAATAAGCAGATCCAAGTCCTTGGCGGTTAAATCTTTATTTTGTGCCAGAGCGTCGAGTTCTTTTTTAATTAAATCATGGGAATCTTTTTTATTTAAGTTGTATTCGATAAGAAAATAAATATCCAAAAATCTTTTTTTCAATTCCGGTTTTTTTTCTAAAGCGGCACTTAGCAATTGTTTGGCTTTTTTGTAGTCTTTTTTAATTCCGGCCACTCCGCCCCATTTGGCGTAAGCGCCGGCCAATGCTGCATTTGCTTCGGGTAAGGTGTTTCCGTTTTTATCCGAGAAAAGAATAATATAGCCGTTTTCGTTGTTCGTATCATCAAGTTCTCCGCTCTTAAATATTACTATCATGCCCAGAGCGGAATTAACCGTTTTAGTATTTAAGCTCCAAACGCCTTTTCTTTTGGATACTTTCTCCATCGGAAATTCGTCCGCAGACATAATTTCATCGGCAAACATATATATTGTTGCGTTGATACTGTCGCGTCCTTTGAGATTTGTTGAATCGGAGTTGTAATAAATCTGAATTTCTTCGCCGGGAGTAACGGTAGCGGGATTTGTTCCGAAGGTACCTTTATATTGTTTTACTTGGCAGGATTGAATAAGAAAAACAAATAAGACGAAAATGATCAGCGAAATAAATTTTTTCATAACGGTTCCTTATAATTGTAAAACTTATTTACAATTATAAAGTTATTTGCCGCCAAAAACAAAAGGGTGTGATTTTATATTGTTGGGATTTATTTGCTTTTGGATGTTTTTTCATGCTCAACGATTCCAAGTCCGAGCCTACCCAGTAAATTTCCCAATGTTTTTTGCTCTTCTAGCGATAAAACCGAGAACAGATTTTTAATATATTCTGCATGTTGAATAAAATAATCGTCGAAAATTTTTTGACCTTTGGCGGTTAGTTCAATCAGAATAACCCTGCGGTCTTTTTTGCTCGGTACACGTTTTACCATGTTGAGCTTTTCCAAATTATCGATTATTAAAGTCATATTTCCGCCCGTAGCCAGCATTTTGTTGCAAATGTCACCGACTTTAAGCGGACCCAGATGGCCCAGTGCTTCAATAACCGCAAACTGTGGCAATGTAAGTCCGAACGATTTAATATTTTCGGATGCCTTTCTGTAAATTGTAGAAAACGTTCGGGCCAACTTCACCCAAGTTTTCAACGAAACTTCAATTTCTTCCGGATATTTTATTTTGCTCATAGTTTATTGGAATTACTTCTTTAAGAACTTAAAGTAATCAATAAAGAGATTAAAATCAAGACATTATGTCAAGTACTGTTTTTAAAATTATTTTTTTGGAACTTTAATTTTTACTTGTTGTGAAAGACTGATAATTTTTATATTGTTATACATAAAGAAAGAAATGTTATGCAAGAGACAGCAATAAAATATTTTACCCCGAAAGAAGCACAAAAAACTTTGCCGTTGGTAAAACAAATTATCCGCGATATAATAAACAACTCATTTCAAATCCGTACCATTGTTGAATCGATGAACGGTGATATTTATGAAAACGAGGAAGTGAAAAAACTGGTGCGGGAAATTGACGGTTTTATAAAAGAGCTGGAAGAAATCGGCTGTTATTATAAAGATTGGAATTTTTCAATCGGACTGGTGGATTTTCCTGCAATCATAAACGGTAAAGAAGTTTACTTGTGCTGGAGAAGCGACGAGGACGAGATAAGATACTATCACGATATGGATAAAGGATTTGTTGACAGAAAGCCGATTCCACAAAATTACTTGGAAGATTAATTTTCACTTTCCCGGATATCGATTTTTATTCCCCTTTTAATAATTCCAGATACAACCCTACCGGGTAATACGGTGCCGACCGGATGAACGCCTGGAGTTAAATTTCCTTCTGCCGCCATTATTGCAATTGCCGAAGCATGCCAACCCGTAAGCCGCTGCATTGAAGTAAAGCCGGTTAAGTCATCGAAGTAATCTACCAAAATTGCTTCAATGGTTTTTCTCTTGCCGTTTTTTGTACCCGTTGCAATTATTTTGATTATACCAACATCTTTATTGCTGCGCGGTTGTATTTTGGGCGCGAGTAATTTGTGGTAAAAATCCCGCGGGGAAATTTCACAATTGTTTACTTTAACGGGAGATTCCTCAAAAAGCCCCAATTCGGAAAATGCTTTGAATTTTTCCCAATGCCCGGGATAACGCAAGGTCTTATTAGTTAAGGTTTTAACTTTGCCTTCAAGTTCCCACGGCAATGTTGAAAGTCCGCCGGAAGTAACTGCAGCTTCAAGTTTTCCAAGCGGATCGGGGAAAACCAATTCTTCGAACAAATCGAAACACGGCACCTCCGAAACTTTTCCGTTGATAATTAAAACTGCATTGCCGTAATATTCATTTGTAAGTCCGTTCAAATTAAAATACAACTCGTAATTCCACGGCGGTACGGGATTTTGCGGTAAGCCTGCACCGTAAGATTTTATTTCTTCCACTTCATCGAATTTATTAAACAAAAACATGATTAAGGAAATGTTCAAGCCCGGATCCATTCCGCAGTCGGGCACAACGCTTATTCCTGCATTTTCCGCTTCAGGCGAAAGTTTCATTTGGTTTTTTACCACTCCGGTATTTCCACCCAAATCGGTCATGTGCGTGTTGGATTGTATCGCGGCGTTGGTCAACCCCAAATTAAACTTATACGGCACCGCACTTACGAACGCATCCACGTTCTTCAACAGAGCGGCAATTTCCTTTATATCTGAAGCATCGGCTTGCACCGGGGTGCAAAGATTTGTTTTTGTAAGGGAATTTATTTTTTGTGCTGAGACGGTTGCAGCTTCAAAGTTGTTATCGGCAATAATAACTTTTTCCGCATTGCCGTTGATTACAAAATCGTAAGCGGAAGCGAGACCTTGCCGCCCCGCTCCGATTACTGCATAAACTTTAGCCATTTATTCTTCCGGTGAAACGATTCTGTATGAATACGTAATTTCAACGGAATTTTTCAACATTGCTGTAACTCCGCAATAAACCTCTTGGGAAAGCTCAATTGCGCGTGCTACATCTTTTTCTTTTATGTCTTTTCCGTAAAAAACAAATTCAAGATGAATTTTGGAATATACTTTCGGATGTGTATCCGTAGTTTCTGCAGAAATGTTCATTTCGAAATCGTCCAGTTTAACCCTTTTTTTCTGGAGGATTGCAGCAACATCGCTAGCGGTACAACCTGCCAGACTGATTAACAGCAACTCTTTGGGTCGAATTGCAGCATTGCTTCCTCCGAAATCTTCCGGACCGTCAACGGTTACCCAGTGATTTGAATCCGTTCTTCCAACAAAAGTAATTCCTTTGATTTGTTTCAAATATGCTTTTGCAACTCCCATATCTTCTCCTGTTGAGTGAAAAAAACTGAATTTGTTATTGTTTGATGATTAATCAAACGGTTAGATTCATGTTCCGAAATATACTTAAAGAATTTTGTATCTGTAAAATTATTTCCGGTGCAACAAAAAGAGAAAAATTATTAAATTGACATTCAAAATTTTAACGGAAAATCCGTATTGAGTATAAAAATTCAAAATATTTTGGCCGGCGCTTTAATCTTAACCGGTTTTCTTTATTTTATAAGGAACCAGGAATTACAAACAACGCTGCTTGGAGCCGCTTTTTTCATTTACGGAATTTTCGCCGTTTTGTTTTCCTTCGGAACAAGCAAACACGGAATATTGATTTTAGGTGTATTTTTGTTTTTAACCGGTTTGGAGTTGTTGCTTCCGTTGTTTTATGTGATTAATTATTCGGCCGGATATTTTGCAACATCGGTGTTTTTTATTCTGGGTGCCGCAAATTTAATGTTGTTTCTAAGCGCCCGTGAATTGAAGTTTCATCTCTTTTTAGGAATTTTGTTAATAGTCGTTTCGTTTTTGATTCCGCATTCCCAAACATTCTGGCCGGTTGATTTGGCCGTGGATAAAACAGTAATGATTTTGGTAAATATTTGGCCTGTAATTTTAATTATTGCCGGAGTAGGAATTTTGACTTCACGGAAAACGGGAAATTAAATTAATATGGATAAAAAACATAAAACAGTAAGGAAAACACAAACAATATCCACATTCCCGTTTTTACCTCTTTAATTTTACCTGCAAAGAATTTTGTAACCGGAAACAGAACGAAACCGGAAGTCATTCCGATACCCGGATTATAAGTGAAGCTCATCAAGACGATAATGGAAAAAGCCGGAACCGAATCCGACAGGTCCGAAAAATTAATTTTGGTAACGGAAGACATCATTAAAAGTCCTACAATTATTAAAGCCGGACCGTAAGCATAAGCCGGAACGGCAACGAAAAGCGGGGCAAAAAACAAAGCAAGTAAAAATAATATAGAAACCACAACGGCTGTAAAACCGGAGCGACCGCCCGATTTAATTCCGCTAACCGATTCCAAAAACACGCCGGCCGTGGTTGTGCCGAGAATTGCGGCGACCACCGTTGCAAGTGCATCGCAAAGCATCGGCTTTTCAATTTCGGGAAGATTGCCCTCCTCATCCAACAATCCGGCATTGTACGATACACCGATTAATGTTCCCATCGTATCAACAAAATCCAGCACAAAAACAGTCAGAATAACCGCAACAAATCCCCAACTGAGAGCTCCGGAAATATCCAATTTGGCAAAGACCGGTTCGAGCGAAGGCGGGGCGCTTACAAACTTCTCCGGCAATGGGCTAATCCCGGTAACAAATCCTATAAAAGTTACGGAAAGAATGCCAATCAATATGGCGCCGTTTATTTGCTTTATCATCAAAATAACGATAATGATGAATCCTGAAATTCCGAGTAGTACGGAGGCAGCGGTCAAATTTCCAATGTGAACCGGTGCGCCTTCAACGCCCAGCTTAACTATTCCCGTTTCGTTCAATCCGATAAAAGCCAAGAACAGACCAATTCCAACGGCGAAGGCAATTTTCAAGGATTCGGGTATTGCATTTGCAAGCCAACTGCGTATATTGAAAATCGTTAACAATGTAAACAAAACACCACTGATGAAAATGGCACCAAGTGCGGTTTGCCAACTGTATCCGAGCACTTTAACAACCGTGTAAGCAATAAATGTATTTTCACCCATATAAGGTGCAATTGCGAAAGGTCTTTTCGCATAAACACCCATTAAAAATGTGCCGAAAAAAGCACTTAAAATTGTTGCAACCATTGAAGGACCAAATGGAAT
>JALSTB010000023.1 GCA_026983955.1 Melioribacteraceae bacterium | reverse complement strand
AAAATTATCACTGATGCTAAAAAGCAAGCAAATCAAATTATTGAAGTTAGAAATAAAATAGAAAGGCAAATAAAAGAGTTTATTCAGATTGAAAAAGACTTAATAAAAAAATATGAAGAAAACGAATAAAAAATAACCGGCGAGAGACATTACCATGAAATTCAAACAATACGACAAAATAAGCTATCCGAAGATTGAAGAACAAATACTTAAATTTTGGGAAGACAACAAAATATTCGAAAAAAGCATTGAAACACGACCCGAGAATAAACCATTCACTTTTTACGAAGGACCTCCGACGGCAAACGGAAAACCGGGCTTGCATCATGTTATGGCAAGAACACTAAAAGATTTGGTGTGCCGTTACAAATCGCTGCAAGGCTACCGTGTGCACCGGAAAGCAGGCTGGGATACTCACGGTTTACCCGTTGAAATTGAAGTTGAAAAACAACTTGGAATTAAAAACAAAAGCGAAATACCGGAATTCGGTGTAGCCAAATACAACGCTGCATGTAAAAATTCCGTTTTCACATATAAAGATTTGTGGGAAAAAATGACAACCCGCATGGGGTATTGGCTCAACCTTGACGATGCTTACATTACTTGTGATAACAACTATATAGAATCGGTCTGGTGGGCACTCAAAAATCTTTTCGACAAAGGGTTGATTTACAAAGATTATAAAATCGTTCCGCAATGTCCCAAATCCGAAACGGTGCTTTCTTCCCACGAGCTTGCTTTGGGTTATAAAGAAACAAAAGATCCTTCCGTTTATGTTTTGATGGAATTGGAAGAATCGGAATTGACCAAAGAAGGTAAAACCTATTTTCTGGTTTGGACAACCACTCCGTGGACACTGATTTCCAATGTGGCTTTAGCTGTCGGACCGGATATCGATTATGTAAAAATAAAAATAGACGACGAATATTTAATACTGGCAAAAGACAGATTGGGAGTTATCAATCAAGATTACGAAGTAGTTGACAAATATAAAGGAAAAGATTTAGCCGGTCAGCATTACAAACAATTGTTCGACTATCTGAAAGTTGATAAAGACGCTTTCTATGTTGTTGAAGCGGATTTTGTAAGTACGGAAGACGGTTCCGGCATTGTGCACATGGCTCCGGCTTTCGGTGCGGACGATTATGAAGTTTCGAAAAAATATAATTTACCTTTTCTCCAACCCGTAACACGCGGCGGTAAATTTACCGATGAGGTTACCGATTTCAAGGGAATGTTCGTAAAAGATGCCGATGAAGGAATCATCAAAAAATTGCGTGAAATGGGCAAACTCTATAAAAAAGAAACCATCGTGCACTCCTATCCATTCAGCTGGAGGTTCGACAATGTGCCCGTTATTTATTATGCACGCGAATCATGGTTCATTAAAACAACTAAAGTAGCCGGCAGAATGGTTGAACTGAATAAAACCATTAACTGGCACCCGCCGGAAGTGGGAAGCGGACGGTTCGGCAATTGGTTGGAAGAAAATAAAGACTGGGCTTTATCGAGAGACAGATTTTGGGCAACACCACTGCCTATTTGGATTAGCTCCGATGGCGATATGTTTGCAATCGGAAGTATTGCCGAATTGAAGGAAGGATTTGTGGAAAGGGACGGCAAAAGAATTAAAGTGGCGGATTTGCCCGAAGAGGAAATAGATTTACACAAACCGTTCGTTGACGAAGTGATGTTCGAAAAAGACGGCAAAATTTATAAACGTACACCCGAATTAATTGACGTTTGGTTCGATTCCGGATCAATGCCCTTTGCACAATTTCATTATCCGTTTGAGAACAAAGAAGTGTTCGAACGAAATTTTCCGGCCGATTTTATTTGTGAAGGCATAGACCAAACACGAGGATGGTTTTACACCCTTCATGCAATCGCCACAATGCTTTTCGATAGCGTGGCTTATAAAAACGTTATTGTTAACGAATTGATTCTCGATAAAAAAGGCATGAAAATGTCGAAATCGAAAGGTAACACGGTCGATCCTTTCGCACTGTTCGATAAATACGGCGCAGATGCCACTCGCTGGTATTTGATTACCGTAAGCCCGCCGTGGAAAACAACTTTGTTTGACGAAGACGGAATTGTGGAAGTTCAAAGAAAATTCTTCGGTACGTTGGTTAACACTTACTCGTTCTTTGCTTTGTACGCAAATATCGACGGGTTCACTTTTGCCGAAGATAAAATTCCTTATGAGAAAAGACCGCAAATCGACCGTTGGATTATTTCAAAACTAAGCAGTTTAATTACTGAATATCAAAATTATATGGATAATTACGATGTGACTAAAGCGGCCAGAGCGGTTGCCTCTTTTACCGTCGATCAATTATCCAATTGGTACGTACGTAGAAATAGAAGAAGATTCTGGAAATCGGAAATAAGCGAATCGAAAATTGCAGCTTATCAAACCTTGTATGAAGCTCTGATTACCATAACTAAACTTACCGCTCCATTCGCTCCATTCATCGCCGAGGAGTTGTACAAAAATCTTAACGATGTAAGCGGACTCGAAAAATACGAATCGGTGCACTTGGTGGATTTTCCGGAACCCTTCTATAATGAAGAAGAACTGGAATTTAACATGGATGTAGCTCAAAAAGTCGTTTACCTTACGCGTTCGATGAGAGCCAAATCCAACTTGAAAGTAAGACAACCCTTGCGTAAAATTATGGTTGCAACCGGCGCCAAAAAAAGAGAAGCAATTGAAAAAATGAAAGATTTAATACTTGATGAAGTGAATATTAAAGATTTGGTTATCTTAAAAGACGACTCGAGTATTGTAACAAAATCGGCAAAACCCAATTTTAAAACACTTGGACCCAAATACGGAAAGTTAATGAAAAAACTTGCCGGAGCAATCAAAGCGTTTTCAAATGAAGAAATTGCCGGCTTGGAAAAAAACGGTAAAATCGAAATTGAAATAGACGGGAATAAAATTGAATTGACCACCGGCGATGTTGAAATTGTAAGTCAACAAATAGAAGGATGGCTGGTTGAATCGCAAGACGGGATTACCGTTGCAATAGATACCGAACTGGATGAAGATTTAATTGCCGAAGGTTATGCAAGGGAATTTGTGAATAGAGTTCAAAATTTGAGAAAAGATGAAGGATTGGACGTCGTCGATAGAATTAATGTTTACGTTAAAGGCGACGACAAGTTAATTGAATATATTAAAAAAGCCGAGAACTATGTGAAGAATGAAGTCTTGGCAAACAATATTTTTTATAATAACAGCTCAAAAGGAGAAGGGCAAGAGTTGAAGCTCGGAGAGTTCAATTGTTTTGTTGCAATTGACAAGGCATAATAGTAACTTTCCGACAAAGTGGAGGAAATTATGGCTAAAAAAGAAGAAAAAAAGAAAGCTGCAAAAACAAAAACCGCCAAAACTCAAAAAAAACGAGATACAAAAAGTGAGCCGGCTAAAAAGACGGTGAAAAAAACAACAGCGAAAAAAGCAACATCAAAAAAAACGGCCACAACGAAAAGTACCAAAAAAACTGCAACTAAAGCAAAAACGAAAAGTACTCCGGAAACTTCCGCTAAAAAAGGAAAAACAACCAAAAAAGTTTCTTCAAGAAAAAGTACGGTGAGGGAAGTTGAAGTAATTTCGCCAACCAAAAAGGTAAGAAAAATAAAAGGCTACGGTAAAAAGGATTTGGCGATGTTCAAGAAAGTAATTCTTGAAAAACGTGCGGAAATTTTAGACCAGTTGCAAAATTTGAGAGAGCAAATGATGGATTCCACTACAGGCCAATATGTAAATGAGAATTCGCCTTATTCTTTGCACATGGCCGAGCAAGGTACAGATGCACAAGAGAGAGAAAAGTTGTATTTGTGGGCTCAGAGAGAAACAAAATTTTTAAGTTATTTGGAAGACGCTTTGGCAAGAATCGAAAACGGTACATACGGAATTTGCGTGGAATGTATTGATGAACCTCAACATCTGTGTCCCACTTGTCCTTTAATCCCGAAAGAACGGTTGTTAGCCGTACCGCATACTCAGCATTGCGTTCAAGTAAAACAGAAGATGCAGAGGAAGTTTTAAGGGTGAGAGTTTTATATATTTCCCTGCTTGTAGTAATCGTCGATCAAGTTACGAAGTTATTGGTTAAAGGGATAACCATACCGTTTTTGAATATTAATCATAAAGGAATGGAATACGGCTCCAATTTCGATGTATTCGGTTCGTTTTTCAAAATCTGGTATGTTGAAAATCCCGGTATTGCATTCGGTTTCAGTGTTGGCGATGGTACGGCAAAGTTGCTGCTTTCATTGTTTACGATTGTGGCAAGTTTGCTTATTTTATACTTTTTGTGGAAAGTACGGAAGGAAAGTCTTGTACTGCGTGTTGCACTTGCTTTGATTTTGGGTGGTGCAGTGGGGAATCTAATCGACCGCACGTTCTACGGTGTAATTTTCGGGTATGCGCCGTTGTTCTACGGAAAGGTAGTGGATTTTTTCAGTGTGGATTTTTTCGATTTTACATTGTTCGGTCATACTTACGAACGTTGGCCTATTTTTAACGTTGCCGATGCCGCCGTTACCATCGGTGTGGTTTTAATGTTGTTCGCAAATTTCAATTCCGGAAAAGAACGGAAGGCAAAAGAAAGTGAACAAAATCAAGAAGAAATAAAAAGTGCAGAAGAAAACGAAATAAATAATGGCGATAATACAAGAAAAGAAATTGACGTTCAAAATTCCGGAGGGTAAAAAGAAAGAACGGATTGATACTTTCCTTGCAAATTCAATAGAACACGCCTCACGAGCTAAAGTTCAAAAATTATTAAAGAACGGACTGGTAAAAGTTAACGGCAAAATAGTAAAAGCAAATTATAAAATTTCACCGGGAGAAATAATTGATGTAACGGTTCCAATCCCGCCGCGCCCCGATAAAATTGAACCCGAAGATATTCCGCTCAATATAGTTTACGAAGATGATTATTTAATGGTAATCAACAAACCCGCCGGAATGGTTGTTCATCCTTCCGCCGGAAATTATACCGGTACACTTGTTCATGCATTGCTTCACTACACCCAAAAGTTGAGCAAGGTGAATGAAGAAGTACGGGCAGGCATAATTCACAGACTCGATAAGGAAACAACCGGCTTGTTGGTAGTTGCCAAAGATGAATGGGTGCATCTTAAATTAGCCGAACAATTCAGTTCACATACCATCAAAAGGGAATATTGGGCGGTTTGTTGGGGACTTTTCGACAAACCTGAAGGCGAAGTAACCGGTAATATTGCAAGAAGCAAAAAGGACAGAAAAAAATTCGCAGTAAGTGAAACCGAAGGTAAGCATGCACATACGTTTTATAAGGTATTGGAAGAATTTGAATTTACTTCGTTAATAAAATTAAGATTGAAAACAGGCAGAACGCATCAAATACGTGTGCATCTCTCAAGTATAAACCATCCGGTTTTCGGGGATCCGACATACGGCGGAAGAAGGATTTCCTATGGAACGAACATTCCCAAAATAAAAGAGCGGGTTAACAAACTACTGGAAATAATGCCGCGGCAAGCGCTTCATGCCAAAACATTGGGATTCATCCACCCCGTAACAAAAAAAGAGGTTTTACTGGATTCCGAATTGCCCGAAGATTTTACTTTATTATTAAATAATTTAAGATTATCCGTTAACCGGGAATAACGTAAATGCTTCCTTCAACGGGAAGTTTTATTTTATAGGTTTTACGCTTTTTGTTTTTAAGATAATGTTTTCTCAACCATGGATTCAACAGTTTTAGAATCCGGTAATTTATCCCGTGAGCTTTTGCAAAATCCGCCCAGCTTTTTACTTCTTTATTAACGGCAACCTCGTAGGTTTTGTACGGCTGGTATAAATTTTTTTCATCGAAATAAAAACCGAAACGTTTCGGATTTTTGAATATTTCTTTTATTGCTACAATTCTGAAAATATATCGCGATGTTTCTTCGGGTAAAACAAGATTGTAATAATTATTCGATTTTTGTTTTTCAATTTGATTATCAATTCCGGATTTACCGTAATTATACGATGCTGCCGCCAAGGTCCAATTCCCGTATTTTTTGTAGGAATCGGTTAGATATTTGCAAGCCGCTTCGGTTGCCTTTTCTATATGATAACGCTCATCAATTTCTGAATTTATTTCCAATCCGTATTCCCTTGCTGCATCTTCTTTGAATTGCCAGAACCCGACAGCTCCGGCCGGGGAAACCGCATTGGTTAACATACTTTCCACTAACGCTAGATATTTGAAATCGTCCGGAACGTTATGTTTTTTAAGAATAGGTTCAATCACAGGAAACCAGCGGTGTGCCCGTTTCAAGGAAAGTAAAGTCAGCGAGTGCCAATATGTGTTTACAATCAATTCACGTTCAAGCCGTTCTTTCACATCAATGTTTTTAACCGGAACTTCCTCGCCACAGAAGAAATATTTACCTTCGATTTTTGGTGAAATTATTTTGTAATTCTGGGGAAAGAGCGTCGAATCTTCCGCTATGCGTTTTTTGAGTGTGCCGGTAGGTTCCGGATTTGTGTAAAAACTGGAAAATGTGATCAACATTCCGGTTCCGGCAAACAAAACAAGCATAAGTGAAGCAAAAATATTAATTGATTTCAAATTTAATTCCCTCGTTAGTTAAAAACTTTTAAACTTTTGCGAAAATTTACCGATAATATATTGATTTATCATCATTTTATATGATTAAATATTTCACTTTTTATATAATTAGCGGAATTCCGCCACCAATAATGTTGACATACGTCACATTGTCCATTAACTTGCCTGCAATTAAAAACAATAGAATTTCCATTTAACGGAGGGAGTATGAAAGGAATGGGTGTATTTTTATTTGTTTTGTTCATTTTGCTATTATCCACAACAAACGGTCAATACTACCATCAATTTGAAAGAAAAGGAAGTTACGCAAGAATTTTAGCTATGGGATCGAACGATTATATGGCCGATCCTTATTTTATTACAATGAACCCCGCATGGATTTCGAAATACGATAATTTTGTATTCGGAGATATCGGTTCAACGGTATCGAATAATTTCGAGCGTGGCGGTGAAGGACAATTCATCGGTGTAAATTTGCGTGCCAACCGCAATTTTTCATTCGGAGCATTGTTTACCAGAAGGGATTTTAACGGAGGATCCATTGCCAAACTTGATCCCTTCGGATTGGTGGAGGAAACGAATGCCACAATCGGCGGTGCTCCCGTTACCCCTTTGGATAACAACGTCGTGCTCCTCGGAGCATATACAAGTGGTGGACATACCTTAGCCCTCGGTGTATCATACACTTCTTCCACAAAAGAAAATAAACCGGCAAACGGCGGCTCCGAAACTGGTACCGCGAGTCAATTTGGCTTTAATGCCGGTTATCTTTCCAGTTTGTCCCGTCAATTATTTCTCGATTTGGGAGCATATATTATTTTCCCGGGCACAACTCTGGAAACGCAGCAAACATCAGAAACTTCTTTTACACAAACCATCATTGGGGCGCGGGCACGAGCTTTTTACTACGCTTCATCCCGTTTGGCAATTGTACCCGTATTTTCATTCTTCAACAGCAAAGGAAGTGCAAAAATCGGTGATCAAGCCGGAGTAACTACCACGGATTTGCCAAGTCATACCGCTTTTTCGATTGGAGTAGGTGTAAATTACAAAATTGGTGATTTTCTACTTGCAGGCGGCCCAAGTTACGAATTTTCATCGGTAACCGAGCCTGAAATCTCCGGGGTTACTCCAAAACTAACCAGAACAAGAACTTCATTCCCGCATTGGAAAATTGGAGCCGAATGGAACTTAACCGATTGGTTTATAGGAAGAATCGGTTACAATGTTGCAACCGGTACAGTTTCTGTTCAAAATGCAACTTCGCCAACTACAAAAAACGAAGTGATTTCAACCGATTACTCCCCGGTTAACGGCGGATTAACCCTTGGTGTCGGTTTCCGGTTTGGCGGATTCTCTCTGGATGCCACGGTTAACGAGGATGTTTTACGTCAAGGGTTTAACAATCTGGGTGGTGGCGGAGCAACCTTCTCGTATCTTTCTGCTTCATACGCTTTTTAAGGCGGTTACTCTTTTTATTATGTAAATATTACATGTAGATATTTTTATTCTCTTGTTAGAGATTATAAAATATGTGGGAAAAAAGGTTGAAAAACGAACTTTATGATTTAAATCACATTGGTACCTTTTTTGAACTTAAATAACTGGTTTCAAAATAAAATTTGTGCAAGGTAATAAATGGGAAGAAAAAATTTATATGAAACAGCCGAGTGGAATCCCGTAACCGCATCGCATTTATTATCGAGAGCTTTATTCGGGTTTACTAAAGAAGATTTGGAATTTGCATTGTCTCATACAATCGATGATTTTGTAGATAATTATTTACTTAAAGATTTACCGGAACCGCAAAGTCCGGGATTTTGGGTTACGGACCCTTCAAACACAAATCGCACCGAGCGTTCGTACGAATTAACGTTTTGGTGGTTTAATTTAATGTTGACACAAGGATATTCATTCCGCGAACGAATGGTACTTTTTTGGCACAACCATTTTGTTTCCCAGCTTTCCGTTGTTCGCTTGCCTCAATTGATGTATTGGCAAAACAAATTATTCCGGGATTATGCTTTCGGAAATTTTAAGGAGCTGACAAAAAAAGTTACAATCGACCCGGCAATGCTGATTTACCTGGACGGGCAAAAAAACCGGAAAGAAGATCCGAATGAAAATTATGCACGCGAGCTGATGGAATTGTTTACGCTAGGGATTGGAAATTATACTGAAAACGATATTGTGGAAGCCGCCCGTGCACTTACCGGTTGGCAAGTTAAAGATTTAACTTCCTATTTCGATCCAGACCGTTTCGACGATACACCGAAAACATTTATGGGTCAGACCGGAAATTTCAATCACGAAGATATAATCGATATAATTTTTACCAAAGAAGCAGTGTCAAAATTTATTTGCAGAAAATTATACAAAGAGTTTGTGTATGTAGAACCTGATGAAACACTTGTGAGTGAAATGGCGCAAATTTTCCGGGATAATAACTACGAAATTAAACCGGTACTCTCAACACTGCTGAAATCGGTTATCTTCTATACCGATGAAGTAATCGGTGCGAAAATCAAGAGTCCAATTGAATTTATACTAACTCTAATTAAACAATTAAAAATTAATCAACCTAATTACGACTACCTGAGAAGAACGGCAAATCTGTTGGATCAAGTACCGTTCGAACCGCCTAACGTTGCAGGTTGGGAAGGTGATAAAAAATGGATATCAACAACAACATTACCGGCACGACATGTTTATACCGATAATATAGTTACGGGTGAAGAAGCGGAAATTGATATTGTAGAATTTGCCCGTACATTCCAATCCGCCGAGAATGCCGAACAATTTGTAGATGAGGTGACAGGACTTTATTTGCAATTTCCGTTAAGTGATAACAAACGTCAATTTCTTCTCGATACACTTTTGGACGGTTCGGCTGTTTACGATTGGTCGACACACAATGAAAATTCGGAAAAAAGACTCGAGTCGTTTTTTAAAGCGTTATTCAGATTGCCAGAATACCAACTTTGTTAAAAGGAAAAGTTTATGGACAGAAGAAAATTTTTACGTCAATTGGGATTAATAACCGGAGCCGGTTCGATTTCCTTAACATTGGGAAATATTCCGGTAAGAGCTTTTTCAAAATCGATTTTTAAAACTGCGGCCAATAACGGAAAAGTTTTGGTTTTGGTTCAATTAAGCGGCGGGAACGACGGGTTGAACACAGTGGTTCCGTTTGAAGACGATTTATATTATAATTTCCGTCCCGATATCGGAATTCCCAAATCCGATGTTCTCAGGCTTAACACATTAACCGGTTTGCATCCGGCGATGGAAGGATTCAAACAATTGTACGATGAAGGAAAATTATCCGTTGTCCAGAATGTCGGTTATGAAAACCAAAACCGTTCGCATTTCCGTTCGACCGATATTTGGCTTTCCGCTTCGGATTCGGATGAATACATTAACGATGGCTGGATAGGCAGATATTTGGGGTACTCGGTTATGAACGATCCGGAATTCAATAAAGACCACCCGATGGCAATTCAGCTCGGTTCGGCACAATCTACTTTACTTGAATGTACTTGCCAAAGCGGTTCACTTGGAATTGCATTTGAAGATCCGAACAGATTTTTTCAATTAATTCACGGCAGTTCAGCTGATAATGATCCGCCACCCGACACGCTGGCCGGACACCAGCTTCGCTTCATTAAAGAAATTGAAGCCCGGTCAATCCGTTATGCGGAACTCATTAAAGAAAAAGCCGATACGGTTGAGAATAAAGTTAATTATCCCAATTCAAACCTGGCCGAACAGCTCTCAATCGTAGCTCAACTCGTCGGAGGCGGATTGGAAACTCCCGTTTATCTTACCTCTATCGGCGGATTCGATACTCATTCGAATCAATTGGGAAGACACGCAAGTTTACTTTCAACCGTTTCGGAAGCCATTAACGCATTTCAACGGGATTTGGAAGCGCTTGGTGTAGCCGACCGTGTTGTTATTATGACGTTTTCAGAGTTCGGTAGAACGGTGGAGCAAAACGGAAGCATGGGAACAGACCACGGCGCTGCGGCTCCGCTCTTTGTAATCGGTAAAAACGTTAACGGCGGTGTATTCGGCGAGAACCCGGATTTAACGGATTTGGACAGTAGCGGCGATAATAAATATCATTACGATTTCAGATCCGTTTATGCGAGTATTTTGAGAGACCATCTGGGGGCAGACCCGGATGATATGAACCAGAAAATATTACTCAAAAAATTCGATACACTACCGTTAATATCGGTTAAAAGTATTGCAGCGGGCGGACCTAAAACATTTGAAATTCAGCAGAATTATCCGAACCCGTTTAATCCCGTTACCACAATCAGATATACGCTTAGAATTCCCCAAATAATTTCCTTAAAAGTTTACGATGCGAGGGGAAGGGAAGTGGAAACACTTTTCCAAGGATTCAAAGATGCGGGAAATTACACGGCTACTTTCGGAGGCCGGAGATACCCAAGCGGTAATTATTTTTGCCATTTGGTATCCGGTTCATATAGAAAAACTATAAAAATGACTCTAATTAAATAATAGTAGTTTTAAATTATTGAAGTTATTGTGTCTCAGTAAAATATTCTTTCGAATTTATATAATAAAGAGCAAAAAGAAGAACCAAACCGCCGGCTACCAGATTTACTGTATTGGCTCTTTCGCCGAAAACTAGAATTGAGACCAAAATAGCAAGGGGAATTTTTATATTGTTGAATACAGCCAATGTTCCGATTTTAGTTAATACCGCTCCGTAATTCCAAAGGAAAAATCCTGCTCCGGAAGCAATGGCTCCTAGATATAATAAAGTAAAAATCTGTTTACTCGTCAGCTCTATTTCACTGTAATTGGTGGTGAAAAGTGAAGTAACGAAAGTAAAAATGACGGCGCCCAAAAACAATAGAGCAAATACGTTTTTGTCTTTTATGTTCTTACCGGCTTGCATGAATTTTTTATATAAAATCTGACCGGCGGCAAAACAAAAATTGGAAATTTGCATAAGAAGAAAGCCTGAAATCAATCCGCTTGTGCCGATGCTTTTATAAACGATTATTCCGGTTCCGGCAGCAGCCAGAAACGCACTGAAAAGAGCGTTGATATTGAGTTTGCGTTTCATCGCATCGTTAATTAGCGTTACGTAAATGGGCGTAAACACGGTAAAGAGGGCAACTTCGTATGCTTTAAGATACTGGTAGGAAAAGATATAAGTTACATACATTAAGCCGTATTGAACCGTACCGGTAAGAACCAGCTTGCCGGCATCCTTGTAGTTAAGATTTTTCAATCGTAATAAAGGCAGGAAAACAATCAGTGAAATTAACAAGCGGACGAAAGACACGAACACGGGATCGAGGCCCGTCAATTCGCCTTTTATCAATCCGAAAGAAAAAGCCCAGATGAGAGAAGCTGCAAGTAAATAAATCATTTGCACATAATTTTGATTATAGAAAAACAAATTTAGCCAAAGTTAAGGAAACGAGTAAAGAAATTTTGAGGTAAGAAGTAAGCCGGATTGTTAATTGATTTTAAAATGGAAAAACCGCTTCCGTAAAACCGGAAGCGGTTGGATTTCCCGGTTAAGAAGGAAAATTACATTGCCTCTTTGAAGCGGCGGGCTACTTCGTCCCAATTAACAACATTCCAGAAATTGGAAATGTATTCCGGTCTTCTGTTTTGATATTTTAAGTAGTATGCATGTTCCCAAACGTCCAGACCCAAAATAGGAGTGCCTTTAACTTCGGCAATATCCATGATGGGATTATCTTGATTTGGAGTGGAAGTAATGACCAAAGTATCGTTTGTTACTAGAAGCCAAGCCCAACCGGAACCGAAGCGGGTAGCTGCGGCGTTCGAAAATTTATCTTTGAATTCCGCGAAAGAACCGAAAACGGAATTTATTTTGTCCGCCAATTCGCCGGTCGGTTCGCCACCTTTACCCGGACCCATAACAGTCCAGAAAAGGGAATGATTGAAATGTCCGCCTCCGTTGTTGCGGACAGCAACGGGATATTTTGATACGTTTTGCAGAAGCTCTTCCAAAGATAAACCTTCCATATCGGTTCCTTCAATTGCGGCATTGAGTTTTGCAACATATCCGCCGTGGTGTTTGCCGTGGTGAATTTCCATGGTTCTCGCATCGATATAAGGTTCCAATGCGTCAAAATCGTATGGCAATGCAGGTAATTCAAATTTACTCATTATATACTCCTTTTTAATTAATTAAAATAAATTTATACGCTAAAAGATTCACCGCAACCGCAAGTACGCGTTGCGTTCGGGTTGGTGAACGTAAAACCCTTGCCGTTTAGACCGTCGGAAAAATCGAGTACGGTTCCGGTGAGGTAAAACAAACTTTTTCCATCTATTAAAACATCCAAACCGTCATAGTTCAAAACGGAATCACCTTCTTTTTTCATTTCGTCGAAAGACATATCGTACATTAAACCGGAACAACCGCCTCCCTTCACGCTTACTCTGAGCGGCACGGAATCGGGTATTCTGTTTTCCGACTTTATCTTTTTTATTTGTTTTAAAGCTTTTTCGGTTATAATTATTATTTTGCTTGTATCAATCATAATAGCCCTTTCCGGATTTGTTATTTAGTTCTATGCTTCTTGGGTTTCCTCAACCGTTTCCGCTTTATTTAAATTGAAATTGACAACCCAAGTTTTGTAATCCACAGGTAATAATTTTTTTTCTTCAACCAAAGAATCGATAAACATCCGGGATAATTTTTCTACATCATCGTAAGAGAGCTTTACGTCCTTCATTTCATAGTAATGCTTGATTGCATATTGAATATCTCTCAAAAAAACATTGGAACGGTAAATTACCGGGTATTGTTCATTCAAAAATTTAAGAAAAATTTCTTCGTTGTTTTTTAAGTCGTTGTAAAGTTCAGTAATCGATTTTGCCATTTCAGATTATTTCCTCCAAAGTTGTGGAATTAAACAATTTAATTATTTTATTTTGAAGGTTGTTCAACGGACTGCGAAGCGAACAGGCTCCAATACGTGAACAATCTTCTTCGGTTGCGTTATCGAAAAGACAATCGGTTAATCTTATTTCGCTGTCCACTGCGGAAATAATTTGTGTTAAATTAATTTGCCCGGGCGGTTTTGTTAAATAATACCCGCCTTTAGTTCCTTGTATGGAAGAAACGATATCGTTTTTAACCAGTCTTTGCATTATTTTTGCCAACAAGTCGTAAGGGATTTTCATGGATTCGGATATTTCTTTCGTGCTAACCAACCGGTCTTCGGTATTATAATTTAAATATTTGATAGCGAAAATAGCATATTCAACGGATTTGGAAAGTTTCAGCATATTATATACGACTAAATTTGTCCGATATAAAATTAAACAATTAGAATTCTATTTGCAAGAAAAATGTTTGCGAAATATTCTAAAATCCGCCGGTTGGATTTACCTGCGTAAATAAATTAAAAATGCAGAAAAGCCAAACAACTTTCCGCAAAGTTTACAAGGGGAGTGAAATAAATTCCCAACAATAATACGGGAATTAGCAGAATTACAATGTAAACAATATTTGCAGCAGATAATTTAATTTCCCGTACATTGCCATCGGGTTTTTTGAGGAACATGTGTTTGAGTACACGGATGTAATAGTAAAGTGAAACCACGCTGTTAAGAACCGCAATCACGGCAAGAGTGGTCATTTTTGCATCAATAAGGGCAATAAAGAGATAAAGTTTTCCGATAAAACCTGCAGTTGGTGGCAAGCCGGTGAGAGAAACCAAAAAGACGGCAAACGAAACACCTAAGAATGGAGTTACGTATCCCAAGCCACCGTAATCATCAATATTTTCGGAACCGGTTTTATCGGCAATTAACATGACGATATAAAATGAACCGAGATTCATCAACATGTAAACGGCAAAATAGATTAAAACCGCTTCGATACCGATTTCGGAAAAAACCACAATTCCAAGTAATAAATAACCGGCATGAGCAATACTTGAATAAGCGAGCATACGTTTTAAATTATCTTGCCAGAGTGCGGCGAAGTTACCAAGCGTCATGGTTAAAATCGCCAACACGGCCAGTAACGTTTGCCAATCGAATACAGGAATGAGTTGCCAATTGCCAACACTATCGATATTGGAAACGAACGCGGTTTTAATAAGTCTGATTAAAATTGCAAATCCGGCAGCTTTACTGGCGACGGATAAAAATGCCGTGATGGAAACCGGAGCGCCTTCGTAGACATCGGGTGTCCAAAAATGGAACGGTACAGCAGAAATTTTATATCCGATTCCTGCAACTACCAACAAAAGGGAAAAGGACAGAACAATTAAGTTTACGTGAGCAGACTGGAGTACTTGATTAATCTGATAAAGGTTTGTGGTTCCGGTAAGTCCGTAAATCAAAGAAATACCGAAGAGCATTATTCCCGATGCAACACCACCGAAGATGATGTATTTTAATGAAGCTTCGCTGTTACGGTCTCGTAATTTAATAAATCCCGCCAGTACGTATGAAGAAAACGACAATAATTCCATCGATACGTAAATCATTATCAAATCGGATGCGGATATCATAAACATCATGCCCAAAATCATTCCGAACAGCAGAGTGTAAAATTCGCCTTGTCTTGTCCCCGTATTTTTAATTTCCAATGAGTGTTTGGCAAAGAAAACAATTAATATTGAAGTTATTATTATTAAAAATTTGAAATATGAACCGAACGAATCGAGGGCAAGCAAACCGAAATTGTTAGATGTGCTGCTAATAACAAAAGCAAAACCCGAGTTTGAAATATCGGACAAAACATAAATTCCGCCGATGATCAATCCGGCAAGTGCGATGTAGGGAATCAGCGTTTTATTCTTGTGAAAAATCAAATCGAATATTACGATTAAAAGCAAAGTTACGGAAATAACGATTTCCGGTTTAATCAGAGATAAAGAATCGTATAAGCTTGTAAAATCCATAATCCGTTCAAGTAAATTTTATAATCCGCCAATTGAAATATTGTGAATATTCACAGAAAGAAATTCGACTAAAGTATTCACGGAAGTATTCATAATGTTCAGCATTGCCGAGGGATAAATTCCCAGAAAAATTATAATGATAGTAAGAGGGATAAACATTGCATACTCCCGTGCGTCGATGTCTTTAAGCGATTTCCATTTTTCGGGCAACTGTCCGAAAAACAATCTTTGCAGAGTCCACAGCATATAAGCCGCGCCCAGTAAAATTCCGAGAGCGGAAAACATGGTTAAGGTTCTTAACGTATCTACACCGAAAGCACCGACAAATACGAGGGCTTCGGATACGAAACCGCTCAAACTTGGCAGACCGATTGCAGCAAAGAATGCAACGGTAACAAATCCGGTATAAACCGGCATTTGATTGGCAAGACCGCCAAAGTCGTACAATCCTCTTGTATGAGCGCGATCGTAAACAACACCTACAATCAAAAAGAGCATTGCGGTAATTGTTCCGTGATTAAACATTTGGAAAATGGCGCCGTTAATTCCAGTAGTTGTAAGCGATGCCATTCCAAGCATAACGTATCCCATGTGGGAGACGGATGAATAAGCAATAAGTTTTTTAAAGTCCTTTTGTGCAAGGGCTACAAGTGCTCCGTAAATAATGTTTATCATTCCGAACAAACCGATGTACCAAGCTATATCGTGAGTAATTTGCGGGAAAATAGGATAACTTATTCTCAAGATTCCGTAAGTTCCCATTTTCAGCAAAACGCCGGCAAGAATAACGCTTATGGGTGTTGGAGCTTCAACGTGTGCATCGGGCAACCACGTATGGAAAGGGAACATCGGAATTTTAATCGCAAAACCGATGAACAAAGCAATATAAGCAATAAATCTCAGGTTATGAGGGTTAAACGGAGAAAGAATTCCGTCTTTCAGATAATTTGCTTTGTCCATCAAAACTAGGAAATCGAAAGAGAATGCTTTAGAGCCGTTTGCTAAAGTTTCCGTGGCGCTGAAGTATAAACCAATCATAACCAAAAGCATAAACACACTACCGACCAAAGTATAGATAAAGAACTTGATAGCCGCGTATTCTTTCCGTGGTCCGCCCCAAATACCGATTAGGAAATACATAGGCAACAACATCAGTTCCCAGAAAATATAGAACAGGAAGAAATTAAGCGATACGAAAACCCCCATCATTGCGGCATCGAGCAATAAGAAAAGGGCGAAATAACCTTTTACGGATTTGTTAATATTCCAGGAAGAGAGTGTCGCAATAAATGAAATGAGCGCAGTCAGCAGAATCATCGGTACGCTCAATCCGTCGGCTCCTACGAAGTAATCGATTTTAATTGTTCCTATCCACGAGCCGCCGAAAATTTCAATCCATTTATATTTTTCGATAAATTGGAACGATTCTTTTTGAAAAATACCACCGGCGGAATAATCGAAATTTGACAATAAAATTACGGCCAACACCACTTGAATGGCAGTGGAAAGAAGAGTGACATATTTAATTTCTTTTTCCATTTTGCCCGGTAGAGCCAAAACGATTATCATTCCTATTACCGGTATAAACGTCAGTAACGTTAAAATTGGGAATCCGTCCATATCACTAATTACCTTAAATAATTAATTTTTTAATTAACAATTCTAAAATGGTTCGAAAAACAACAATAACAAAATCAACGAAAAAATTACTAAAACCAAATATGTTTGAATTCTACCCGATTGCAGTCTTCTGAAACCGAGTCCTATCAATCCGCTTAAAAATGCAGTAAAATTCACCAAACCGTCAACCACATACTTGTCGAAGATACCGCTTACTGTTGAGATTCCACGCGTAACGAAAGCGGTACCGTTTACAATTCCGTCAACAACGTATTTATCGAATAAAGACAGCAAATAACTCAATTTGAGTGTTCCGGCAATAAACGTTGCTTGGTAAAATTCATCGACGTACCATTTATTAAGTGAAAACAAATATAAACTTTTGAATTTTTCCGCCAGTTCGTCGGGATCGATTTTCCGCCAATGATAAATTACAAAAGCGAATAAAATACCCAGACCGCCGAGTAACAAAGATAAAATTAAAGTGGGAATGTGAGCCCAGTGCATTGCGTGTTCATATTCCTCCGAGAAAACAACGGCTCCGGCGGAATGTCCGGAAACTTCTTCTCCGGTAGTTTTCATAAAATCGAATCTTGTTTCCTGGGGAACAACCGTTTCCGCAGGGCGTACCCATTCACTCAAAAACCATCCTTGTTCGGGACCCACCGGATTGGGGGTGTACCAGAAAAACAATGAAAGTGCGGTTAAAACAATTAAAGGAAGCACCATAACAAAAGGTGATTCATGTGCATGGTTGTATTTTTCTTTATTTCTCGGTTCTCCGTGGAAAGTCATTATCACCAATCTGAACATATAAAAAGCGGTCATCAAAGCCACCAAAAATCCGAATGTAGGAAGAAGCCAATGCCCGGTTAAATGGGCAAAAGCAAGTGAACCCGCAAGGAGCCCGTCTTTGCTTAAAAATCCGGAAGTTAACGGGATACCTGAAATTGCAAGCGACGAAACAATGAAAGCTGCATAAGTAACAGGCATTTTCTTTCTTAATCCGCCCATCTGCCGCATATCTTGTTCATGATGCATTGCATGGATTACGGAACCGGAGCCTAAAAATAAATTTGATTTGAAAAATGCGTGAGTTATCAAATGGAAAAATGCATATTGAAAAGCTCCGACTCCAACCGCCATTACCATGTAACCCAATTGGCTTACGGTTGAATAAGCAAGTACCCGTTTAATATCGTTTTGGGTAATTGCAATTGTAGCTGCAAGGAAGGAAGTGAAGCCACCGACAACGGCAATTACCAGCATCGCATCGGCAGTAAGCATTGCAAAAATACGAAGAGACAAATAAACACCAGCTGCAACCATTGTAGCAGAGTGAATTAAAGCGCTAACGGGGGTAGGACCTTCCATTGCATCGGGAAGCCAAACGTGAAGGGGGAATTGTGCCGATTTACCGACCGCTCCCATAAAAATCAATATTCCCGTTGCAGTCAACCATGCATTACTGTCGAATGGTAAAACGCCGTTTGAGATTTGCTCAAATATCGAATCGAAAGTAAATGTATGATAAGTTGTAAATACAATCAGAATACCGATGAACATTCCCAAATCGCCAACGCGGTTGGTAATAAAAGCTTTTTTGCTTGCATCGGCTGCCGATTTTTTTTCGTACCAAAAACCGATTAACAGGTATGAAGACAAGCCGACGAGTTCCCAGAAAATATAAATCATCAGCAGGTTGTTGGCAATTACAATCCCTATCATGGAGAAGGTGAAAATTCCCAAATAAGCATAGTATCTGTTAAATCTTTTGTCGCCTTTCATATACTCAAGGGAATAAATGTGGACTAACATACTAATCAGATTAACAACGAATAGCATTATAACGGTGATGTTGTCGATTTTAAGTCCCAAATCTATATGTACATTCCCCAAGTAGGGCACGTTTCCGAAGTCAATCCAAGTAAACTGAAAGTTTATATCTTGCGTTAAAAAATTCGAAAGTTTTGCGTAAAGAAGAATAACGGCAAGGACAAAATTTACAATAAGCAAACCTATACCGAGCATATAAAGTTTCGGAAATCTTTTACTAAAGAGAATTATTAACCCGAAACCGAATAACGGCAGCAGTAGAGTTATTATCGAGATGTTGATTAAAATTATATCGTTCATCTAAACCGTCATGAATTTAGTTTGTCAATTTCATCAATATTAACATGGGCAAAAGTTTTGTAAAGATTAAGCACAATTGCCAAAGCGATGGCAGCTTCGGCGGCGGCAAGGATTATTACAAACAGTGCCGTAATTTGTCCGCCCAGTCCGGAATTTCCGTATCTGGAAAATGCAACGAAATTAATATTTGCGGAATTTAGAATCAATTCAATTCCCATCAGAACCATTATTGCGTTTTTACGTGTAACGACTGCGTAAATTCCAAGCGAAAAAAGAATTGCGCTTACTACGAGAAAATGATTTAATCCGATACTTTCCATTACTTTTCTCCGTCTCTTCTGGCAATAGTTGCGGCGCCAATCATGGCAACGAGAAGTAAAATTCCAAGCAATTCGAAAATCAGAACATATTCCGTAACCAATAGATTACCTAACGATTTTGTAGTGGTAACCGGTATTTCTGCCGGTTTCGTCGCCCAGTGAGTCGAGTACATTAGTCCTACCAAAACAGCAGCAAAGATTCCGATAATTATCAAAGCGGGAATCAATTGGACAGTTCCGGTCTTGATATCAACGCTAGTAATTTTATGAGTAAGCATCACACCGAAAAGCAACAAGACCAGGATTCCGCCGATGTAAACCATCACTTGTACTATTGCAATAAAGTCGGCACCAAGCAATACGTAAAGTCCGGCTACACCGAAAAAGGTGAACATCAGACTGAAAGCAGCATAAACAATATTTTTGGCATTAACAACAATAACTGCGGAAACAATCGTTATAGCTGCAAACAAGTAAAAAATTAAATCGTATAAGTTCATATTAATAAAATTATTTTTTATCCGTACTGTCCGGTTTACCGGTTTTGGCTTGAGCGGCTTTGGCGGCAGCTGCTTTTGCTTTTGCCGCAGCCTTTTCAGCCATAAATTTTTCGTAATTTTGTTTTTTCTCTTCCGCTTCTTGTGCGGTGAGAGTTGCATAGTTGTAAATAAGGTCTTCTCTTTTATATTCCGAAAATTCATAAACATCGGTCATGTAAATGCATTCCGTCGGGCAAGGATAAGTACACAAACCGCAGTAGCAACATTTTGCAATATCTATATCGAATTTGGTAACCCACAGGGCTTTTTTCTTTCCGTTTGAAGTTACACCCAGATTGTCTGTGGGCAAAGCTTTAACTGTTTCGATTTCGATGCAATCGACCGGGCAAGCGCGTGCACATTGGTCGCATCCGATACAATCGTCCATATTAACGTAAAGCCGGTTTCTGGCTCTTTCGGGAAGCGGCATTTTAACATCGGGGTATTGAATGGTAACGGACGGAACAAACAGATGTTTAAGCGTAACCTTCATTCCGACGAGAACCGTCCAGATACCTTCCCATGTATTTTTCAAATATTCTTTCATAATCAAATCAGTGAAATTATTCCGACAATTACCAAATTGAATACTGCATAAGGAATTAAATATTTCCAGCAAACGGTCATTAGTTGGTCAACCCTCAAACGGGGGAGCGTCCAGCGCAACCACATTTGTACAAACACAAAGAAAATTCCTTTTGAAAGAAACCAGAACAATTGTTCAAACGGAATTAAAGCCGGAATGCCGAGTGTGTTTCCGAGATAACCGAACGGAGATTGATATCCGCCGAAGAGCAACGAAGTAATAATTGCCGAGACGGCAAACATATTTGCATATTCGGCTAAAAAGAACATGGCAAATTTCATTCCGCTGTATTCCGTATGGAAGCCGGCAACCAATTCCGATTCGGCTTCGGGGATATCGAACGGAGTTCTGTTGACTTCCGCAAGTGTGCTTATAAAAAGAATAACAAAAGCAACTACCATAAAGGGAATGAGCAATATTTGCTGAATTCCTTCGCCCGCACCGCCTAAAATATTCCAATTCCAAAAATAAGCCGTTTGTTGTTCACTCATTGTTCCGAGGTTTAACGTACCGGTAATCATCACCAAAGTAAGAACAACCAGAGCGGTAGGAATTTCGTAGCTGACTATTTGCGCTGCGGAACGCATTGCGCCCAAAAGCGAATATTTATTGTCGGAAGCCCAGCCGCCCATCAATATTCCTGCAACAACAAAACCCGAGACAGCGAGGATGTAAAAAACTCCCACTTCGGCATTTGTACCGATAAATTTACTTGAAAAGGGGAGGGCAGCAAAAACGGCATAACTTCCTATGAAAACCAAATAGGGTGCGAGGTTGAAAAGTTTTTTATCCGCTTGTGGAATTACGATGTCTTCTTTTTGTATTAATTTCAGAATATCGGCAACAGTTTGGAGAATTCCGTGATAACCGACGCGCATGGGTCCAAGGCGGTCTTGCATGTGCGCGGAAACTTTTCTTTCTGCAAGTACCGCAACAAGTGCGAACGGCAATACAACCAAAAAGAGAGGCAATGCCGCAACAACAAAGTAGGTAACTATTTCGTTTCCGGTTAAGTTGTATAAAATTTCATACATTATCTGTCTATCTCCCCAAGTACTATGTCAAG
>JALSTB010000022.1 GCA_026983955.1 Melioribacteraceae bacterium | reverse complement strand
TGTTGTGGTCCATTTTCCCTTTGTGTTTGTCGTCCACTTCAATATTAAACGGAATTACTTTGGATCTAGCAAATTCTTGACCTTCGCTAATCATTGTAATTCCTTGTGAGGTTAAAAGGAACAAAGCGGCAAGTTTATTCAATTTCATTTGGAGCGGGGTTAATTTTACATGTTCGTCAATGTTTTTGATGATTTTATCGGGATTAACCTCACCGCTGCCGATGCGAATAAAATCACCGAGTGTATATCCGTCGTGCGATTCCAAATAATTTACCGAATGTGAAGATTCTTGGAAAAGTCCGAGATAATCTTTTACCAAAGTTCCTCTCACATAACTTTTAATTCTTTCGATGTTGTTATTCCCGTACCACTTGCCGAAAATCCACCCCTGGCCGTTAAACGGATTTTCACCTTTTATTCCGTTTCTGATTTGGTCGTTCCAAGCGCCCCAACCTCGTAGCGAAAATCCTTTCGGGTCGTAACCGCCGCCCCAAGGTTCGCAAACGAAAACTACGTTAGGGTTTATTTTTTTCGCTTCGTAAATAACCTCTTCGATTGTTACCCAATCAATCAATTTTCCCAGGTCGAACCGGAAGCCGTCGATATGATATTCTTTCATCCAATACAAAATGCTGTCGATTATCAATCTGCGCATCATGGGCCGTTCCGTTTTCAAATCGTTTCCGCAGTAACTTTGTGCAATAAAATTACCGTTCTCATCAAGGCGGAAATAATATTCTTTGTCAATTTGTTTAAGATTTCCCAATTCATATTCGGAGAGATGATTGAATACTACATCCATAATCACTCCGATGCCTGCACTGTGGAATGCTTTCACCATATCCTTGAATTGTTTTACTTGGTCTCCGGATTTTCCCATCCAAACATTACGCTTGAGTTTGTTCCAATTTTCGCTGTAATATGCTTCGGGAGCAAAGAAGTTCGACGTCATGTAACCCCAATGATTTTGCTCGTACGGATTCCATGTATTGTAAAACCCGTTTAGTGAGTCAAGATAAGGAATTTCCATATTACCGAATTCCATCGCTGGGAGAAGTTCAACCGTATTAATACCCAATTCTTTTAAGTAAGGCAAGCCGCCGGTAATGTTTTCTTCGGTAAGTGCTTCATAAGTTCCGGGGAATTTTGCCCCGGATGTGGGATGTGCCGTCATATCGCGTATATGCATTTCGTAAATAATTAAATCCCGCCAATTCCGTTGAATCCAAGTGTCTCCTTCCCAATCGTATTCCTTTTCATATACTATTGATTTTCTGGGATTTAAATATGTGTTGAAAGTGGTAACCGCTTTAGCATAAGGGTCAACACAAAGCGGAAGCGAAGCAGGGTCGTCGTTTTTGTTATGCAGAACTTTGTAACCGTAATATTTTCCGTTGTAATTTTCATCAAGTGTTGTTTCCCAAACACCGTCGCCGTCTTTGAACAATTCAAAAGTTGCTCCGTTCTCATCTTCCGGTTCGTTGAAAATTTCCAAAATTACTTTTTTTGCATCCGGTGCAAAAAGTCTGAACACGGTTTTGTTATTTTCGATGAACGAACCGAGCTTTTTAGTGGAATAGAGTGAATCCAAAAATGATTGTGATGTGTTTTTTGATGTTACTGCTTTGCTGTTGATGTTTTTATTTTCCGAAATGAACAAGGTATTTCCCTCTAATTTAAAGTACATAAATGTAAAAATTAAAAGTAATGTTATTATGTTGTTTTTTGTTTTCATAATTATCATCGAAATATGATTAAGGAAATTAACAAATAATTGTTAAATAAAAAATCGGAATTAAGGTTCGGTGAAGAATGAAGAATAACCTTGCGGTTCCACTGGTAAGTTGCCGGCCGTGTTAGTTGATTCCGGCAGAAAAGGGAAATACAAAATGTTAAAAAACCCTGCCGGAAGAATTTTTAGTGGACTTAATCGCGAATTCATCACTGTAATTAACTATTTCCGGATTGTTCGCATCCGATATTTTAATTCTGTAATGCAACGAAGGTTTTAAATAGTACGGTATTTTCCATTCTAAAAATCCCGTATTTTCCGTTTCCGTTACGATGGTCAATTTTGGTTTGTATTTTCTTACCAATTCGATTTTAACAAATTTAATTTTTTCGGTTGGTTTCCATTTTATTGTGTATGTTTCTTGCATATACCAAGTTTCCCATTCCTCCGGGGAAATTACCGGCAATTTTCTTTCAAAAACGGTTATCTCGGAAACTTGCGGAGGTGAAGTAACCAATTGTTCGTTATGGCACGAAGTGATTGTAATAAACAATAAAAAAAACAAAAGCGATGTATTAAAGCTTTGTACCGGTTTCATGGTTAAACCCTCTTGGAATTTTCTTGTAATATTAAAAAGTCCGTAATAAATGTCAATTAAAAATTAAGGGGCTTTTCATTGTAAATTATTTTTCACCCTAAAACAAATTGATAAAAAAACGTTATTTACAAATTTGATAAAAAAATCCCACACCGGATTTACATCAATGGGGATAAGGGTTTCGCCGGTTTTAGTCAGCTAAATACAAAAAAACTTCCGGTCAAAAATTTCGGACATTTTGTACAATTTTTCTTTATTATTTATTTGTAATTTGTTATTATAAAACTATAAATAAGAATTTTTATTCTGAAATCTTCCTTTGACACTTTTAATTTAGTTTGATGATACAAATCGATAAATACATGCCGGCAGAGGTTAAATTAAAATGCTATCATTGCGGGGAAGATTGCGATTCGGATGATATCCGCATCGAAGATAAAGTATTCTGCTGTAACGGTTGCAAAACCGTTTATGAAATTCTGGATCAAAACAACCTTTGTACATATTACACCATCGATGAAACACCCGGCATAACAAAAAAGAAAGAAATTAAACGTAATTATGATTTTCTGGATGACCCGCAGTTAAAGGAAGAGCTCATCGATTTTACCGACGGAAATACCACCAAAGTAACTTTCAGTATTCCACAAATGCATTGCAGCTCGTGCATTTGGATTTTGGAAAATCTCTTCAAACTGAATCCCGGAATAAAGTTTTCGAGAGCCGACTTTTTAAAAAAGATAGTTACAATTCAATATTCCGAAAAAGAAATTTCGTTGAAAGAAGTCGTTGAATTATTGGATGCGATTGGTTACGAACCGGATTTGAACTTGGAAGGAAAACAAAAAGAAAAGTCAAATTCTCATAATAAAAAGCTCGCTTATAAGATCGGAATAGCCGGCTTTGCTTTCGGAAACATAATGCTTTTCAGCTTTCCGGAATATTTACACATTGAAAGTTTTTCGCAAGATTCGATGAGGGAAGTTTTCGGATATTTAAATATTCTTTTTTCATTGCCGGTGTTTTTCTACAGTGCAAGCGAATATTTCATTTCTGCATATAAAGGCTTAAAGAAGAAAATTGTTAATATCGATGTTCCGGTATCAATCGGCATAATAGTATTATTCGTCAGAAGTTTAATTGAGATATTGACTCAAACGGGAGCCGGGTATTTGGATTCTATGACCGCCCTTGTTTTTTTGCTTTTGGTTGGCAGGATTTTTCAAAACAAAACTTATGATGCTCTGAACTTCGAAAGAAATTACAAATCTTATTTCCCCATTGCCGTAACCATAAGGAAAAACGGTAAAGAAACAACCAAACCTGTCGGCAAATTGAAAGTGCGCGACCGTATCATAATCAAAAACAATGAGCTTATTCCAGCCGATTCCGTTTTGATAAACGGACGCGGATTTATCGATTACGGTTTTGTAACGGGTGAATCGAACCCCGTGGAAAAAGTTAACGGCGATTTGATTTACGCCGGCGGAAAGCAAGTCGGTGGCGCAATCGAAGTTGAAACCATCAAAGAAGTTTCGCAAAGTTATTTAACTCAACTTTGGAATAACGAAGCATTCAGTAAAAAATATCATAGCGATATTAACTCTTTGGTTAATGTTGTAAGTAAGTATTTCACTTTCGTGATATTATCAATTGCAACTGTTGCGGGGATATACTGGTGGCCTCAAACGAATATTGCGTTTAATGCTTTTACTGCCGTTTTAATTATTGCGTGCCCATGCGCTCTTGCATTGTCCACTCCATTTACACTTGGTAACAGTTTGAGGATTTACGGCAAAAACAAATTCTATGTTAAGAATACCGATGTTGTTGAAGCAATGTCCGAAATCACCGATATAGTTTTCGATAAAACCGGTACACTGACCGAAACCGGTTCTTCTTCGGTTAAATTTGTCGGTGAACCCTTAACCGCAGAAGAAAAGATTTTAATTAAAACACTCGTTCGTAATTCGGCACATCCGTTAAGTAACGGAATAAACGAACTGTTCGATGTTCCGGTAGCCTCAAACGTTGATGATTTTAAAGAAATTCCAGGGAAAGGAATTGAAGCAACCGTAAACGGGAAAAAAGTTAAAATCGGTTCCGGAATGTTTGTCAATCATTTGGCAAACGAAAACAAAATAGAATTGAGCACAAAAGTTTATCTCTCGATAGACAATAAAACAAGAGGATATTTCGCAGTAAAAAATAATTACCGTGAAAACCTGAATGAAATTATCGGAACATTGAAAAGAGATTATAAGCTGCATCTACTTTCCGGTGATAACGACAGCGAAAAACCGGAGTTGGAAAAGTTCTTCGGTGAAGATACGGTAATGAAGTTTCGTCAAACTCCGCAAGAAAAATTGGATTATATAAAATCTTTACAATCAGGAAATAAAAAAGTTTTAATGATTGGCGACGGATTAAATGATGCCGGAGCTCTCAAACAAAGTGATGTGGGCATTGCCGTTTCGGAAAATGCAAATAATTTTTCCCCTGCTTGCGATGGCATTTTGGAATCGCGCTCGTTCGGTAAATTAAATGAATTTATCAAGTTTTCGAAAACCAGTAAGCGGATTATTATTGCGAGTTTTGTAATATCATTTATTTATAATGTAGTGGGAATGTATTTTGCAGTTCAAGGTACCCTTTCACCGGTTATCGCAGCGGTATTGATGCCTTTGAGCTCAATTTCCGTTGTTGTTTTCACTACGTTAACAACAAATTTATTCGCCAAAAAGAAAAAACTTTTATAATGTCGGTTATTTTAATTTTAATCGGATTTAGTTTGTCGGTTGCAATTTTATTTTTGGTTTTATACTTGTGGGCTGTTAAAAGCGGCCAATATGAAGACAAATATACCCCATCGGTTAGGATTTTATTTGATGACGAAATTAAGGAAAAACGGAGTGATGATAAATCTTCTGATAAATCAACTAAATCGAACAAAACAAAAACAAAACTCAATTAACTAACAGGAGTGTTTCTATGAATGTCGAGAAGTTCAGTTACGACAACCAGTATCCTAAATTGTTTGCACTCGCAACAATATTTTGGGGTGTGGTCGCGTTGCTCGTTGGGGTTACAATAGCTATTCAGCTATATGTGCCGGCTTTAAACCTTGGTATTCCCTATACCACATTCGGAAGACTAAGGCCGCTGCACACCAATGCCGCAATATTTGCTTTCGTTGGAAATGCAATATTTGCCGGTGTTTATTACTCGCTACAGCGTATTACAAAAGCGAGGATGTTCAGCGACGTACTGAGTAAAATCCATTTTTGGGGTTGGCAATTAATAATTGTTGCCGCAGCGGTTACTTTGGTATCGGGCATTACTACTTCGAAAGAGTATGCCGAATTGGAGTGGCCGATTGATATCGCTATCGCAGTCGTATGGGTAGTGTTCGGAATTAATATGATAGGAACCCTGATGAAACGCAGGGAAAAGCATATTTATGTTGCGGCATGGTTTTACATTGCCACTTTTGTTACCGTTGCGGTTTTGCATATCGGTAACTCAATTGAATTGCCGGTTTCATTTCTTAAAAGTTATTCGGTTTATGCCGGCGTGCAAGATGCATTGGTTCAATGGTGGTACGGACACAATGCAGTGGCGTTTTTCCTTACCACACCATTCTTGGGTTTAATGTATTATTACTTACCTAAAGCTGCAAACAGACCGGTATTTTCTTACAAGCTGTCTATTTTGCACTTTTGGACTTTAATTTTTATTTACATTTGGGCAGGTCCTCACCATCTTCTTTACTCTGCGCTGCCGAACTGGGCACAATCGCTCGGCACTGTGTTTTCCATAATGCTTTGGATGCCTTCGTGGGGCGGTATGCTGAACGGACTTTTAACTTTAAGAGGCGCATGGGATAAAGTCCGGGACGATCCGGTTTTGAAATTTTTTGTTATTGGCGTTACGGCATACGGAATGTCAACTTTCGAAGGACCAATGCTCTCGTTAAAAAATGTAAATGCTTTGGCTCACTTTACCGATTGGGTTCCGGCTCACGTTCACGTTGGTACCTTGGGCTGGAACGGATTTATGACTTTCGGTATGCTTTATTGGATGATACCAAAATTATGGAGGACTAAACTTTATTCGAAGAAACTTGCAACTGTACATTTTTGGATTGGTACATTAGGTATTGTAGCATGGGTTATACCAATGTGGTGGTCGGGTATTACTCAAGCTTTGATGTGGAAAGAGTTTACCGAAATCGGTTTGTTGAAATATCCGAACTTCCTGGAAACCGTTTTGCAAATTGTTCCGATGTACATCATCCGTTCCATAGGAGGAACGTTATACTTTACAGGGTTGTTGATTCTTGTTTATAACTTATTTAAAACCATAAAACAAGGCAGTTTCGTTCCGGAAGAAGAAGCGGAAGCCGTTCCGTTCGACAGAACCCCGGAACCGGTGAAATACGGAATGATTCACAGATATATAGAATCGAAAGCGTTGCTTTTCACTGCTTTGGTATTCCTGGCCATTATTGTTGGTGGATTGGTAGAAATTATACCGACTTATTTGGTCAAATCGAATATTCCAACAATCGCATCAGTAAAGCCGTATACACCACTCGAATTGCAAGGAAGGGATATCTATATTCGCGAAGCTTGTAACAGTTGTCACTCACAGTTGGTACGGCCTTTCCGCTCCGAAGTGGAAAGATACGGAGAGTATTCCAAAGCGGGCGAATATGTTTACGATCATCCTTTCTTGTGGGGTTCGAAAAGAACGGGTCCGGACTTGCACCGTGTAGGTAAAAAATATTCGAACATGTGGCATTATTTGCACATGCAAGATCCACGGCAAATGTCACCTGGCTCGATAATGCCCCGTTATCCTTGGCTGCTTGAGTGGGATATGGATAAAGAATCAATTCCGGCAAAAATTTCCGCAATGAGAACTTTGGGTGTTCCGTATCCGGAAGGTTATGAAGATCAGGCAATTGCCGATTTGGAAAAACAAGCCAACGAAATTGCCAACGATTTGATTCAAAACGGAATTGATGCCGATCCGAACAAAGATATAATTGCTTTGATTGCTTATCTGCAAAGATTGGGTACTGATATAAAAAATGAAGTAGCAGAAAAATAAGGAAAGATATGAAATGTTTTCAAATTTATTAAGTTCAATAGAGGATGTTTCGGTTTATCCGGTAATTACATTGATTCTATTCACATTTGCATTTGTGTTGGTTGTTATAAGACTGGTTTTTATGGATAAAAGAACTGTAGAAGAAATGAAAAACATCCCATTGGAAGATGACAATGAAGAATTTATAACAAATAACGAGAATAACAATGAGAAAAAACAAATTATTTAATTGGATAATCATGGGAATTTTTCTGCTCCTTGCCTCAAGTCCGCTCTATGCGGAAGATGGTTCCCATGATACACTTTCGACAGTAATCCAAGTGATGATTGCGATTACCGTCTTCTTTGTGATTATCGTTCTCTGGTTGGTTATGGTCTATTCGGAAAAGAACGATACCGAAGGTTCGGGACTGAAAAAGTTCTTCGGTTCCAAAAAGCCGGTTTCGGTTGAAGAAGAGGAAAAACTATTGTTGGATCATGAGTATGACGGAATCAGAGAATTGAACAACAGAATCCCCCCATGGTTCAATGCCATTTTATACGGTACCGTTGTTTGGGCGGCAGCATACATGATTTATTATCATGTAATTGGAAGCGGTAATGTTCAAGAAGAAGAATATGCCGAGGAAATGAGAGTTGCTGCTATGCAACACGAAGCATTGGCTTCCAGCGGTGCATTGATTGATGAAAACACCGTTACAATTACTAACGACGTTGCCGATCTTAACAAAGGAAAAGAAATATTCGACAAAAATTGCGCGGCATGCCACGGCGTGGACGGTGGCGGTATTGTTGGACCTAATCTTACCGACAACTACTGGATTCATGGTAATGATATTAAGGACTTATTTAAAGTCGTTAAGTATGGCGTTGCGGCAAAAGGTATGCCTACTTGGGAAAAACAACTAACGCCCAAAGACATTCAAGATGTAACAAGTTATATTTTGGTTAAATTACACGGTACGAAACCTGCAAACGGAAAAGCACCGGAAGGGGATTTGTACGAATAACCGGAATAATACTTAATTGCTTTTTGCTGAAAAACCCGCAATGATTTTATTGCGGGTTTTTTTATGTTTATTTTATACTTTGTAATTCGAAAATTATTCATGTTGCAGAAAGTTACCGGATGAAAAATAAATCGCTATTAATAATTCTTGTTGCCGGATTGCTAATTTTATTGTATTTACTTTTTAACAATCAAAACAATGATAAACCCGCCTTAACAGATGCTAAAACCGGAAACGTAAAAGCGGAAAAAAATCCGGCGAAAGACCCTTTCCAAAACGCTCCGGTTATACCTGCGGGAGCAATAAAATATGTAATTAACACCGATAGCAGTATGGTGTATTGGTCAATCAGCCGTCATAGGGGCTTTGTGAAATTTAAAAGCGGCTATTTTGTTTTGCTCAACAATAAAATCCTTAACGGGATTTTTTATGTGGCGATGGATAGCATAAAAAATCTCGATATCGACTATCCACTCATGAAATCCGTATTGGAAAAGGTTCTCAAATCACCGGAATTTTTTAATACAGCCAAATACCCCGTTTCAGCATTTCTGATTGATAGTTTGAAGAAGATTGGTAAAGATGAATATTTGATTTCCGGATATATGAAAATATTCGACATTGTGCATAAAATTAAATTTAAAGCTCAAATTAAAAATTATCAAAATAAATTAATTGCCAAATCGCAAAAATTTTATATTGACAGAACAAAATGGGGACTGACTGCATATTCAAAAAATTTCGTTCAGCAGGATACCAGTTTCGTTGTCCCCGATTCTATTGGTCTTGTTGTAAAAATCCAAGCTGAAAAGGGATAATACGGCTTGTAAAGAACCGAAACTTTTCCGTTCCATAATTACTATTATCCGGTAAAACTTTTCCGGGAAACTTTTTTATTAAAAAATTGTATCAGTAGCGAAATTCCGATATCGAGTTAAGATATAGAAAAAAACAGTGAAAAGAGAGGTGGAATTATGGCATTTAATTTCGACAAATTAACAATTAAGGCACAAGAGACGGTTCAAAATGCGGTGGAAATTGCACAAAATTACAACAACCAAATTGTTGAACCCGAACACTTGTTTGCGGCTATGCTTCAAGATGCCGGTGGCGTGGCCGAATCGATAATCCAAAAAACCGGCGCAAATATAAGTCTGTTGAAAGTTAAAATCGGGGAACTTTTGGAAAACCTTCCGAAAGTTACCGGAGCAGGAGTTGGTAATCAACAGCTATCCGTGAATACGGCTAAACTTTTGGACAAAGCTGCCGAGGAAGCGAGAAATTTGAAGGATGAATTCATATCGACGGAACATTTGCTTTTGGCGCTTACACAAGATGACGGGAAAGCAGGGCAACTTCTGAAAGATAACGGGATTTCCCGCGATGTGGTTTTAACTGCATTAAAAGATATTCGCGGTTCACAACGGGTTACATCCCAAAATGCGGAAGATACATATCAATCCCTTAAAAAATTCGGCAGGGATCTTACCGAGTTGGCGCGTACCGGTAAACTTGATCCGGTTATCGGTCGCGATGAAGAAATCCGCCGTGTACTTCAAGTTTTATCGAGAAGGACGAAAAACAATCCGGTGTTGATTGGTGAACCCGGCGTGGGTAAAACCGCTATTGCCGAAGGCATTGCACAAAGAATTGTCTCCGGCGACGTTCCGGAAAACTTGAAATCCAAAAGAATTATAGCACTCGATTTGGGAGCTTTGGTAGCCGGAACCCAATTCCGCGGACAATTCGAAGAGCGTGTTAAAGCTGTAGTTAAAGAAGTGCAGGATTCCCAAGGCGAAATCATACTTTTTATTGACGAGATGCATCAATTGGTCGGTGCAGGTAAAACCGACGGCGCTATGGATGCCGCAAATATATTAAAACCGGCATTGGCGCGCGGTGAATTACACGCCATTGGCGCTACCACATTAAAAGAATATAAAAAACATATTGAAAAAGATGCAGCTTTGGAAAGAAGATTCCAACCCGTTATAATTCAAGAACCGAGCGAGGAAGATGCAATTTCCATTTTGCGCGGTTTGAAGGAACGTTACGAAGTGCATCATGGTGTCAGAATTACCGACGGTGCAATTGTTGCCGCCGTTCAACTTTCAAGCAGGTATATTACCGACAGGTTTTTACCCGATAAAGCTATCGATTTGATTGATGAAGCGGCTTCCAAATTGAGAATCGAAATTGATTCTATGCCAGAAGAACTTGATGCGATTGAAAGAAAAATCAAACAATTGGAAATCGAAAAGGAAGCATTAAAACGGGAAAAAGATGAACAATCGAAATCGAGATTGGAAGAGCTTGAAAAAGAATTAAGCAATTTGGAAGAAGAACGTAACGAACTCCGTGCACATTGGGAGTTAGAGAAAGAAAAAATTAAATCAATTCGTAATTTAAAAAGCGAAATTGAAAATTTAAAAATTCAAGCTGATAAATACGAACGCGAAGGAGACCTTGGAAAAGTTGCGGAAATAAGATACGGAAAAATTGTTGAGCTGCAGAAAAAACTTGAAGAAGAAACCAAACGGCTTGCTGAAATCCAGAAAAATAAAAAAATGTTGAAAGAAGAAGTAGAAGCCGAGGATATAGCGGAAATAGTTGCGAAATGGACAGGCATTCCGGTAAGTAAAATGCTGGAGAGCGAAAGAAGTAAACTTCTCAGAATGGAAGAAGAGTTACATAAACGCGTGGTTGGTCAAGATGAAGCCGTGCGTGCTGTTGCAAATGCAATAAGAAGATCGCGTGCCGGTTTGCAAGATTCTTCCCGCCCGATCGGTTCGTTTATCTTTATCGGTACAACGGGTGTGGGTAAAACCGAATTGGCAAGGGCTTTGGCCGATTTTCTATTCAACGATGAGCACGCAATGATTAGAATCGATATGTCGGAATACATGGAAAAACATTCGGTTTCGCGTTTGGTTGGTGCACCTCCCGGTTATGTGGGCTATGAGGAAGGCGGACAGCTTACCGAAGCGGTTAGAAGAAGACCCTATTCGGTTGTTCTGCTGGATGAAATTGAAAAAGCACACCCGGATGTATTCAACATTTTATTGCAAGTGTTGGATGACGGACGCTTAACCGATAACCAAGGTAGAACGGTCGATTTCAAGAATACGATTATTATAATGACTTCGAACATCGGTTCGCATCTGATTCAAGAAAGACTTGAACAGTTCAACGAAAATAACTATCAAGAAATTCTTGAAGATTTAAGATTGAAATTGAACGATTTGCTAAGAAAAACAATAAGACCGGAATTCTTAAACAGAATCGACGAAGTTGTATTATTCAAACCGTTGTTGAAATCCGAATTGAAACAAATTATCGATATCCAATTGCAACGGGTCGATGCAATGTTAAAAGATAAAAACTTGAAACTTGAAGTGGATGATTCGGTTAAAGAGTTTCTGTTAAAAACCGGTTACGATGTTACGTTCGGCGCACGTCCGCTGAAACGGACTATTCAGAGATATTTGGTGAACCCGTTGGCTACCGAGTTGTTGATGGGTAAATTTGAACATGGTGATACAATTAAAGCTACGATGGATGGCGATAAGGTGAAATTTGAAAAAGCATAAAAACCGGTTGTAGAAAATTAACCGGATTATGCCGGGCGGAATTTGACCGTCCGGCATTTTTTTATTACCGGAACAACCGGACAAAAAATTCTTTTCCTTTGCCAACACTATTGAAAAATAACCCGGATATTTAAATTTATTTTTAACTATTTTCCTGTTCATCCGTCTAAAAAATAAAAAATATGCCAAACCACAGCAAAGACGAACCGAGATTGAGGGATACTTTCCGGGAAGATTTCCGCAGAAAGGATCTGTTTCAAACTTTACGACAAGAATTTAACGAACTTACCCAATACTTCCTAACCGATAAAAGAAAAGCCGAACTTGAAAAAATGGGTGTGATTAAACGGACTTTCTATATGTTTTGGTGGTTGCTTAAAATCCTCTTCCTTAAATTGACACCTCTGCGCAGAATTTTACTTCTTATTGGAATTATTCTGATTCCCGTTTCGGGTAGTTTCGTAATAGATGACCGGATTTATTTCAGTAACAATTTGCACTATGTCGGTGCATTGGTTATTCTTTTCGTTTTAATGTTGGAATTAAAAGATAAACTGCTGGCTAAAACCGAATTGCAAGAAGGTAAGGCAGTCCAAAAAGCATTAATGCCCGCTTCTAATCCCGTTATTCCGGGATGGGATGTTTGTATCAATTCAATTCCGGCAAATGATGTAGGTGGCGATTTAATTGATTTTTTCAAAATTGATGACAAGAGGTATGCACTAATTCTCGGTGATATTTCCGGAAAAGGGCTTGCCGCAGCTTTAATGATGTCGAAATTGCAATCGACAATTAGAGCTTTATATTCTCTCTACGATAATTCGGCGGATTTAATCAAAAAAGTGAATGAAATTTTTTACCGTGACAGTCTTCCCCATCAATTCGCTTCACTTGTTTACATTGAAGTGAATATTGAAGACGAAACATTACGAATAGTAAATGCCGGGCATATTCCGCCGGTTAAAGTTAGCCCAGGCAAGGTGGAATCTCTTGCAAAGGGCGGTGTTGCAATTGGTCTTTTATCAAACGGAAATTATGCGGTAACCGGATTGCGTTTAAACCGCGGCGAGGGTTTGGTAATATACAGCGACGGTGTTACCGAAACAATGAACGAATACAATTTGCAATTCGGTGACGAAAGGCTCAAACAATTTTTAATTAAATATTCACATCTTCCTTCTACCGAACAAGTAAAAAAAATTCTGCACAACCTTAACGTTTTCAAAGGGGATGCTCCGATACACGATGATATTTCAATAATGGTATTGCGGAAAAAGTAAAAACGGATTACCGGTTTGGTATCAAGTCCGCAATTTGTTAAACTCAATATCTTTTTATAATTTGCCGGTAAAAATTAACGGATTTATTTTCTTCATGACCGAAAACAAATCTTCCTCCCTCTGGCAATCGAATCTTTTTTCGATTTTAAAACTTATTGTACTTGTTTACCTTTTCCTTCTGAGCCTTGATATGATGGGTGCATCGTTAAAGCTTTTCGGAAAAGATTTTTCCAAAGCGTTAATTCAAACCACATCAAATCCTTTTGTAGGCTTATTCATAGGAATTTTGGGAACTTCTCTTATTCAGAGTTCTTCCACAACAACTTCCATGGTTGTGGCAATGGTTGCAGGCGGCGCATTTTCAAAAGATATGAATGTTGCAATCCATTTGGCAATTCCTTTGATTATGGGTGCTAATATCGGAACGTCAATCACAAACACCATAGCGTCTTTACCGCAGATTAACAGAAGCAACGAATTCCGGAGAGCATTTGCAGCAGCAACGGTGCACGATTTTTTTAATTACCTTTCGGTTTTGGTGTTGTTCCCCTTGCAAGTTTATACCAATTTTCTCGGTAAAGCATCATCATTGTTGGCTGATTCTTTTGCCGGAGTTGGCGGATTAAAGTTTTTAAGTCCGGTTAAAGCCGTAACGAAACCGGTTGTAAAATTTATGGAGAAATACCTCGAAAATTTATCCGGGGATAAGCACGTTGTAGGCTGGATTTTATTGGTTCTTGCAGTTGTTTTTTTATTTTCCGCATTGAAGTTTATTGTTGATGTTCTTAAAGAAATGGTTGTTGAAAAAGCCAAAGCCTGGTTCGACAAAATATTGTTCAAAAATGGCGGCAGGGCTTTTTTAGTCGGAATAATTCTGACGGTTCTGGTTCAAAGCAGTTCAATTACAACTTCTTTAATGGTACCGTTGGCCGGAGCAGGATTGCTCACTCTGCGTCAAATTTTCCCTTACACTTTGGGCTCGAATATCGGCACTACCATTACGGCAATACTTGCAGCTTTGGTAACCGGCAATATCGCAGCGGTAACGGTTGGATTTTCCCATTTATTATTTAATATTAGCGGAATAATTATTTGGTGGCCCCTTGGAAAAGTACCTATGACAATGGCGGAAAAGTTTGCGGAATATTCCACTAAAAATAAAATTATCCCCATAGCTTATGTAATCGTGTTGTTCTTTATAATCCCGGGTTTAGTTATTTATTTATCAAAATAGGGTTTTGAAATGATTAAAGAAATTTTAAGCGTATTTAAAAGCAACAGTTATATGGATCGTGCATATCAACGGTCTTTCGAAATGTTGGATATAACTCAAGAAATGTTTCTAAAAGCAAAAGAAGTTTTGCGGAATACCGATACAAACCAACTCGATATCGACATAAATGATGAAGACCACAAAGTCAATAAATACCAGCGCGAAGTAAGGAAAGATGTATTTAATCATTTGGTTATGTCCGGAGTGGCGGAGTTAAGTTCCGGCTTGGTGTTGGTAAGTATCGTAATCGATCTTGAGAGAATCGGCGATTTAACCAAAAACATCGTGGAAATTGCACAAGCCCATCCGTTGAAATTAATAGGTGGAAAATTTGAAGACGAGCTTGCCCGGATTGAATCTGCGGTTGAAGAAAATTTCGCATTAACAATTAAATGTTTCAAAGAATCTGATGAAGAGTTGGGAAGAAAAATAGTAACCGAATATAAATGGGTAAGTAAATCTTGCGATTCCATTCTGGTTTCTTTAATGAAGAAGGAAGATCCTTCGTTGGATAGCGGAACCGCAGTTTCGATGGCTCTTTATTTGCGTGCGTTAAAACGGATTAATTCCCATTTAAGAAATGTCGCTTCCAGTGTGGTTAATCCGTTCCACAGAATCGGGTATAAACCGAAAAAAAATAAATTTAAATGATAATGCTTTGCCGTCGTATTAATTTTATTGTTGATTTAAATTTGAAATTTTCGTAGCAATCCCAATTAATTTAATCTTCCGGTGAATATGAAAAAACTTCCGGTTTTGTTGCTTTCAATTCTCTTTATTTTTACAACATTTTATGGAACCATCAACGGACAAAATATGGATTTGGAAATTTTACCCGCACCACGGCAAATAATAAAAACGGATTTTTCGAAATTTTATAATGTAAATAAAATATTAAATGTTAAAGCAAATAATAATTTGCTGGAAAAATTGAAAATTGTATTAGACGATTTTTCCAAATCGGTAAAATCGCAGTTGAATTTGGATGCCGTTGAATTTCAGAAAGATGAAAGTGATGCGGATATTTTGTTAATGCCCGTTGATAATTTCGCTCAAGATGCGAAAATACCGCCGGCAGTAATAAATGAAGCTTACGGTATCAACGTTACTGAAAGCAACATTAAGCTTAAAGCCCGTTCGGCAAAAGGAATTTATTACGCACTTCTCACTTTAGAGCAATTGTTCCAACAATTCGGGAAGTCCGTACCCCTAATGGAAATAGTGGATTATCCCGATCTCCAAATTCGCGGAATTTCCGATGATATTAGTCGCGGACAAGTTGAAACCGTGGAAAACTTTAAACGGGTGATAAAATTTATTTCCCGTTACAAAATGAATACTTACATGCCGTACATGGAAGACGTGATTAAGTTCGATGAGTTCCCATCAATCGGGAAGAACCGGGGAGCTTTATCCAAAAAGGAAATAAAGGAAATTGTTGAATATGCCGGAAATTATTTTGTGGATGTAATCCCAATATTCCAAACATTGGGTCATTATGAAAATATATTAACTCAAGAAGAATTTTTGGATTACGCCGAATTTCCGGGCGCCGCCTCATTGGATGTATCGAATGATTCAACTTATGTTTTCCTGGACAAATTGATTAAAGAAGTTGCAGAAGCTTTTCCGTCGGAATATTTTCATATCGGTGCCGATGAAAGCTGGGATGTGGGTCTGGGCAACAGCAAAGGTTTGGTTGACAGTTTGGGTATAGCGAAAGTACATGCAAATCATTATAAAAAAGTTTACGCCATTTGTAAAAAGTACGGCAAAAAAGTTATGATGTACGGCGATATAATTCTTGAACACCCCGAAATTTTGCAAATGTTGCCGGAAGATATAACAGTCGTAAATTGGCGCTACCATCCGAGATTCGAATATTCATCGGTTAAGGAATTTGTTAAAGCCGGTATAAAATATATCGTTTCCCCCAGCGTGTGGAATTTTTTCAATCCGTATCCCAACTATTCTTACGCTTTTACCAATATTAAAAATTTGACCGCCTCGGGAATAAAAAATAATTCAACCGGAATGATAAATTCGAATTGGGGTGACTTCGGTGCGGAAACATTAAAAGAATTACTGCTTTACGGTTATGCATGGTCGGCACAGTGCGCTTGGAACATAAGTGAAAGCAATGATGAAAAGTTCGATAAGATATTCTGGCAACAATTTTTCGGAATAGATGGAAATAAATTTTCCGGAATTTCCGGAACTCTTAAACACCCTTTGAACATTGTGTTTTGGAACGATGTGTGGATGCACCCGCTGTCAAAAAGAAAATATCTTCCATGGTGGGCTTTGCGGTATCCGAAAGCGGTGCAAGCGGAATGGTTGAAAAAATACACATCCAAACTTTCAGGTGAAATTAAAAAATTAAAAAACGAAGTAAAATTCAATCGCGAATATTTGAATGTTTTGGAGTTTGTTTTAAATCTGAATTCTTGGTTTGCAGACAAACTGAAATCCAATTACACCTTAAAGTTAATTTTGGAGGGCAAATCGGATGAATATGAAAAAGCCATCGAACAAGTTGATGAAAATATAGTTGCATTGAATAAACTTAAAGGACAACATTCGGCACTCTGGAAAAAATACAATAAACCGGATAATCTGAATCTGGTAATGGATAAATACGAAAGATTGATTTCTTATTATAAAGAAATAAAGGAACAGCTTCAAAGTAGGGAACTAAAATCACCTTACATCGAAAGCAAATGGATTTATCCGCCGCAAATTGATTCCATGCCGGTAAAATCGGCGAAGTTTAAATATGAATTTGAAGTGAAAGGTAGAATAAAATCCGCCAAGTTGCAACTCATAGGTGATACTTATGTTGAATTGTTTATAAACGGCAAATTTATCGATAAAGTTTTTGCACGCCGTTCAGGTTCACTTTTGGTTGATTACAGAAGAATTAAGTTTTTGGATGTTGCCCGATATTTTAATGAAGGCAAAAACAAAATTGAGGCTGTTGCAAGGAATTACAACAAAAACGGCGAAGCGGGAATTAATATAATTGCGGAAATTAAAACGGACAATGGAAACTTAAAAATTTTAAGTGATAAAAATTGGCTGGTTAAACCTGCCGGTGGTAATGATTGGTTGCATGCTGTTGAAAAAGAATATCCTTATAATGTGATTGCCCCGGATTTTAAAACCGGCAGAGCTTCTTGGATTGAAAGATGATCAAGCTATGTGTTTCCCGATAAGCAAAGAAACAAGCAACGAAATCGGCAACAGGAAAGAAAAAATGGAAAGTAAAAATTCCCGTTTGGGTTTTATATCGGATACGATTTTAAACCACGCATAAAAGATGAACGATTCCAGCAAACTGGTGCTTAAGTAATAGTTAAAATCGAATTCCAGAATATTATTGACGATAAACAAAAGCAATATAAATACAATCATTGTTAAATCTATTCCGGAAAACAGAACCTTTCTGCCCATGAAAATTTTCCATCTTCCCAAAAGAATTGCAACAATCAGCAAAGCCAGAATATAAAAACTCAATTCATTTAAAGTAATTAATTCGGAAAAGTGTAAATTTCTTGAAATAAGCGTGGGCAAACTCAATTTCGATGCAATAAAATAAATCGAGAAATTCAAGAATATATAAATGTGAGCGATATTTTTGGCGGATTTATATTGCACCGCTGCCAAAATAACCAGTAAGATATTTGCAATCAGAAGGAAATACAATTCGTTGAGAGTGAGTGAAGTTTTAAAGGAAAAGGATAAAAAACTGATAATTACAACTAAAATTGTTGAAAAGTAAATCATTACCCGCAATATCGATTTTAACCGGCGCATGGGAAAATCTTTTACTTTGTTAAGAAAGTTGTTCACCCTATCGGAAACATTTAGCGTGCTGAGAAACGGCTCAACCATCAACAAGATAACAGTGAAAAGTCCGAATAAAACTATCGCCGGCAGTTTCAATCCTTTCAAGTAAAAGATTGCAAGTAAAATGTAAACAAGTGTAAAAATTTCAATTATAAAAACCGAAATTTCGTGCTTTACATTACTTTTGTATAAAATGTAGTGTTGGTGACTTGTATCGGGTTCAAAAGGGTTTCTTCTTTGAAAAAGACGGATGAAAAAAACTTTCACCGTATCGATTAGAGGTATTCCTAAAAGCATAACGGGAAAAGTCAGATCGAGCACACCGTTATTATATTTAATTGAAATTAGCATGCTTGTGAAAACAAGAAAAAAGCCTAGAATATAGGCTCCGGTATCGCCCAAATAAACACTTGCGGGGAAGGCATTGTAACGGAGAAAGCCGACCAAACTTCCTATAAAGCTGATTGAAAGTAAAATGAGGAAATTATTTTCTATGCTTATTGCGAATGCCAGAATTATCGTAAAAATCAAAAGTGAAAAACCGCTAGCCAGTCCGTCCAAACCGTCTAACAAATTTATCGAATTTATTGCACCAACGATAAAAAGCAATAGTACGAATTCGCCGAGAGGTCCGCTGAATTCCATTTCGAAAAGGGAAACAACGGAATATTGGTCTTCCAAATACAAAATAAGAATAACGGCGGCTATGTTCTGGAAAATAAATTTGATAAAGCTTTTCAGACCGATTATATCATCTACAATTCCGGAAAATATTAACACTGTAACGGAAATTAAAATATATTTCAGTGAAGAAAAATCTTCTATAAACGGATTGAGAATGATAAGAACAATAAGAAAAATTATCAATCCACCCATGCGCGGAATTTTTTCGGTATGAATTTTTCTCCCGCCGGGTATATCGACGATACTTGCCCTTTTCAAAAGAGTGATAAAATACGGTGTCAGAAAAAGGGTAGTAATCAAACTTGCGAAAAACACAAGAAGATAAGTCATAAACCGCTTACGTTTGTTGGGGGATTGTTATTTTCATTCATACTTCCGGAATTATATCCTTTCTTCTAATATAAATTATTTCAATAAAAAATGAAGTTGAAATTTATGTTCGCTTTTTTATAAAACGCTTGGAATTATTTATAAGCTTTGTTTTGGCTAAACCGGCCGGTTGCGGTTTGCGTGCAGGCGATTTTTTATTTTTTACCGCTAAGTCATTCAAAATAAATCCGCTGGGAGTAAGATCGTATTCGGAGAAAATCTCATCCGCTTTCTTCAGTTCGGTAAATGTGGAAAGATTGGAGCGGGCTACCATAATTATTTCGTCCAGCAATCCCAGCATGTAAGCAACTTTATCGGTGGAAGTTAAATCCAAACAATCGAATATAACGTAATCGTAATTGCCCGAAACTTTATCGACGAATTTTTTAAATCTTTCCGATGTTAAAACAACCGAAGGATCTTGAGGAAATTCAATTCCGGTAATTATATCCAAATTGTTTATTTTGGAATGTCTGATAACGTTTTCCAGCGTTTCTTTTCTGAAAAGATAATGGGCAAGCGAAGGTTTGGCATTAATCTTAAATAATTTTGAAAGAACAGGATATTTCAAATTGGCATCGACCAAAAGCACTTTATGATTGTGATGAGCCAATGTGATGGCAATGTTTGCTGCAACTAAACTTTTTCCTTCATTTCTTACCGCACTGCTGATACCGATTGTTTTGATTTTTTTATCCAAAAAGCCGTATTTAACGTAAGCGTAAATTTTTTGGAAAGATTTAACAAGTTCATCTTCGGAGTTTTCGTAATCGGTTGGATGAATGCCTTCCAGAAGTAACGGATAGTCCGGTTCAATATGCGGAACGGATGCAATTATTTTGTAATTGAGTATTTCCAAATCTTCCGTATCTTGAATGTGGGTGCTTACAATGCTTAATCTGTATGCAATAAGTATTCCGGCAATTAACCCCAACAACCCGCCAATTATCAGATGAAGCCTGATATCAGGCTTGAAAAATGTATCCGGAACTTTGGCTTTCGATATAAACTCTATTTTTGCAATTGTGTTTTCTTCGGTTTTTTCGAGTCTGGTTAAATATTTATCTATTTTGGTGTTAAGCTTTTGATAAAATTTGTAATTACGCATTGCTTGCGCCAACCGAAGTTTGGAATAATTGATAGCGGAATATCCGTTTTCCAATTCGGTAAGGGCATCGTAAATAATGGACTGTATTAAATCATATTCCATCGATTTAAGTTTTAACTTTTGAATTTGTTTCGTCAGTTCCAATATTTTTTCGTAATTAACATCTGCCGGTTTTATAAGTTTTTGAACTGTTCCGGAAATTTTAAATTGGAGTATTTTTTTTAGCGAATCGATGTTTACCGGTCCGGTTTCTTCCCAGGCGAGTGTTGGAACGAAATCCGGGTAAATTTTCATTACCTCTTTAATCTTTGCCTCGGCATGGACTTTGGCTATTTTATCTTGAATGAGCAAAATGTCTTCGTCGTCCAATTCAATAAGCAATGTTGCCTTGCCGGGAAGTAATTTTTTTAACTCTTCCTCGTAATTCTTCAATACAAGTTCGTTCATTTTTATTTGCATATCGGTAAATTCAAGTTCCGATTCCAATTCAGACAGTTTCTCAATTAATATTTGTTCGGAAGGGCTAAGTTCTACGTTTTCGGCATCCTTTATTTTTTGATATTCCAATTTGCTCTTTTGTAGCTCGTCCAATTTTTCTTGCTTTTGATCTTTCATAAATTTGGCGACCGGGAAAAAGATGTTTTTGTTATTGATTAAAGCAATCTGATAGATTTGATCGGCAAATAAATTTGCTATAAAAGCGCTTTCTCGTGGATCCGGACTTACAACACTTAAATAAATAATGTTATTGGCATTATCCACGTTTACTTCCAACATGGATTTTAATTTTTGGGCAATGTATTCGATTTGATTTCTTTTTTCAAATGATACTTTTTCGGCTTCTTGCAAGAGCGGAATAAAATTCGTGTTCTGTTTATTCAAATATTTTTTCGAAACAATTTTAGCAGCTACTTTCCTGAGAATTTCATCGGATTGAATGAGCGCTTCTTCTCTCGATAAATTCCCTATACCCGGAACCAAAAACCGTTGCACACTTTCGTAATTAAAATTTATAGCGATTTCAGCTTTGTAAAGTTTCGTTTCAACTAAAGTTAAAGCAGCGGCAAGCAACAAAAAAATGAAAAAAATTAATAATATCGTCCATTTCCGTTTCAGTAAAATTTTCCACGCCGGAAATTTTTTCTTTTCTGTGCGGTATGCGTAAGGTGAAATCGCTGTCATAACTATTTCCTTTTTTGGAAAAATCTTGCCATCTAAGTTGAGTTATTTAGAAAAAATTAAAACAAAGTTCCGGCATTGCTATAAAATACCGTAATAAATCATCGAAAATGAATCGGTATATGTTAAAATATAATTCTCAATATAAAACAACTTTTTCGGAAACATTAATATACCTAAAACTT
>JALSTB010000021.1 GCA_026983955.1 Melioribacteraceae bacterium | reverse complement strand
TTTAAGCAAAAAAAGGGGGATCGACGAACTGAAAAAAAATCGTGCCAAACCGGTTTTTTCCTTAATTCCGGGTCCGGAACAGAAAGTTAACCGGAAAAATTTGAAATTGTTAAGTGTTAAAAACTTTGCGAATAATCCGGGAGGTCCGGGCTTTTGCGGGAATAACAAGATGTAGATGAAACGTGAAAAGTAAAAAAGATTGTCAAATGAATCACAAAATAGATTTGCAATACAAATCAAATGTGTTGTTTACCAAAAGAAGTAAATTCAGATTATGGTAAGGGACCGGAGTAAATATTCCGGTCCCGTAAAAAATATTTCACCACCATTTCACATCGAAACGGTCAAGATTCATCACTTTGTTCCATGCTTTCACAAAGTCACGCACAAATTTTTCGCGGTTATCGTCTTGTGCATAAAATTCTGCTTGTGCGCGGAGCTGCGAATTTGCACCGAATATCAAATCGACACGTGTAGCTGTCCATTTTTTATCACCGCTTTTTCTATCGTAACCTTCATATGTATGCTCTTTATCTCCGGTTGGTTTCCATTCAATATTCATATCGAGCAGATTTACAAAGAAGTCATTTGTAAGACTATCATTTTTATCAGTAAAAACCCCGTGATTCGAACCGCCGTAATTTGCACCCAACGCCCGCATTCCGCCTATCAGAACAGTCATTTCCGGAACCGAAAGAGTTAAAAGCTGCGCACGGTCGATTAACAATTGCTCCAACGGAAGATTTTCACAACCGGTTTTTACATAATTTCTAAATCCGTCTGCAACCGGTTCGAGATAAGAAAACGATTCCACATCGGTTTGGTCTTGACTTGCGTCGGTACGTCCCGGGGTGAAGGGTACGTTAATGTCGAATCCGGCATTTTTAGCCGCTTCTTCAATTGCCGCAACTCCGCCAAGCACTATCAAATCGGCAAGAGAAACACGTTTGTTTCCGGTTTGTGCTTTATTGAACCCGTTTTGAATTTCTTCGAGTTTATCGAGAACCTTTGCCAATTGTGCCGGTTGGTTTACTTCCCAATTTTTTTGAGGTTCAAGGCGTATGCGTGCACCGTTTGCTCCGCCCCGTTTATCCGATCCTCTGAAAGTTGAAGCGGAAGACCAAGCGGTATAAACAAGTCCGGAAATTGTTAAACCGGAAGAAAGAATTTGTCTTTTCAATTCCGCAATGTCGTTTTCATCAATTAATTCAAAATCGACCGGTGGAACGGGGTCTTGCCAAATCAAATCTTCTCCGGGTACTTCGGGTCCGAGGTAACGTGATTTAGGTCCCATATCCCGGTGGGTTAATTTGAACCAAGCGCGTGCAAATGCATCGGCATATTCTCCGGGATTTTCAAGGAACCGGCGAGCAATACGTTGATATTGGGGATCGTAACGTAGCGCCAAATCTGTTGTTAACATTACCGGTTTGTGCTTTTTTTCCGGATTATGGGCATCGGGCACCATATCTTCCGGTGCGGGATTTACCGCAACCCATTGCCATGCGCCGGCGGGACTTTTTTCCAAGTTCCAGTCATACTTAAATAACAATTCGAGGAAGCTGTTATCCCATGTGGTTGGTGTATTAGTCCACGCACCTTCAAGTCCGCTTGTAATCGTATCGGAACCTTTACCTGAACGGAAAGAATTTTTCCAACCCAAACCCATTTCCTCAACCGGAGCAGCTTCGGGCTCGGGTCCCAAATATTTGGCTGCATCGGCGGCACCGTGTGTTTTACCGAATGTGTGTCCGCCTGCAATAAGAGCAACCGTTTCTTCATCGTTCATTGCCATGCGTTTGAAACTTTCGCGGATATGCTTTGCCGATTCGAGTATGTTTGGCTCGCCTCCCGGTCCTTCTGGGTTAACGTAAATCAGTCCCATGTGATCGGCAGCCAACGGTTTTTCAAGATTACCTTCCGGATGCCTTTCGTCGCCAAGCCATTCCGTTTCGGGTCCCCAATTAATATCCTCTTCCGGTTCCCAAATATCAACACGTCCCCCTCCGAATCCGAACGTTTTGAATCCCATAGATTCCAGTGCAACGTTGCCTGCGAGAATCATTAAATCGGCCCAGGAAATTTTATCACCGTATTTCTTTTTTACAGGCCAAAGCAACCGCCTTGCTTTATCCAAATTAACATTATCGGGCCAACTGTTGAGAGGTGCGAATCTCTGGTTTCCGGTGGCTCCACCGCCACGCCCGTCGAAAACACGGTAGGTTCCGGCGCTGTGCCATGCCATACGGATAAATAACGGTCCGTAATGTCCGTAATCTGCGGGCCACCAATCTTGAGAATCGTTCATCAAACGGTGTAAATCTTCTTTCAGTTCATCGTAATTAAGTTCCGAAAATTTTTCCGCATAATTAAAATTTTCGTCAACCGGACTTAACGTGGGCGGGTTTTGGTAAAGAATTTTCAAATTCAATTGATTAGGCCACCAATTCTTCACCGTGCTACCGCCCTGCATTGTATGACGGTAAGCATCACCGGTTACAGGACATTTATTATTATCACCCATGGTTCATCCTCCTTTTTTAGTATTCGCAATTAGTTGTTAATTGATAATAATTATTAATTAATAACTGTTGTAATATAGCACGCAGGAATTTTTAATGCAAGTTTTTTTGTGAGGCGATTTTTTAAAGAATTAAGTTTAGCCGGTTTTTGATGTTAAACCAATCCGGTTTATTCATTACTGGAACCTGAAAAACCGGAGGGATTCATATCAAATTCCCAAATTGAAAAATGCCGTTATTGATGCATGCAATTGGATTTGCTCCCATTTATCGAATGTGTCGATATAGGTTAAACCGTAATCGGCTGTGAACCATTCGTTGAAAAATGTTCTCATTCCCGCATTAATTGTTGTTTTCATTCCGGAGTTTAGGTTCTTAGTTTTAATATCGGGCAGTAAGTTAGTACCGGAATAAATTTCAACAATGAATTTTGTCCGGCCGTTAATCGCAAAATCCAAACCACCGAAATAGTTTAATATTTTAGTATTTCCAGATACTGGCAGATTTGAGATATTTTCATCCGCAAATTTCATCTGCAAATTATTATAACTTGTTAAATCGTAAGAAACTCCGATGTTAAGGTTTGTAGTACCGAAAATTCTTTTTGTAAAAATTCCGTAAAATTTGGTTGTTACCGAGTTGAAAGTAAGTTTCCTCAAACCTTCATTGTACCCTGCCGGAAAAATATTTAACAGAAAATTATCTTCCGCCGTAAGAAGAACATCGTTCAAATTTGTCTCCGCACCTACCGAAAAACCGGGTAAGAACAGATTCTCGTCCAAAAGTTTTATTTTGATACCTGCAAAAGCCGCATTTGTTTTAAATTTGATTGATGAAATATTTTGAGGTACAGTTTTCGCATAAAATTCCATAAAGTTACCGAACCCGATTCCTATCCCGCTGTTGAAATTTTCTATACCGCTATCGTTAAAATTGCTGCCGAGCGTAAAAGCGAAATCGAATGAACGTAAAACCCGGTAAGTGGAGGTTGAAAAAAGCCTGTTCACCGTATGTTCGAAAATAAATGGGTTATTATTGCTTTCGTATTCCGCTGTCTGGGCATTAATTGCAAGCGAGCAAATAAAAACAGAGACCGCCGTTAAAAATTTCATCTTTCCGCCTGTTATTTTTGTACGGATGTAAATAGTTGAAAAAAAATAACAGTCATTTGCGTTGTATCACATTTAACCGTTTTTTATTATCCGGCACTTTCATAAGTTTAGGGTATAAAATATTTTTTATTCGCAAAGGAGAGAAAAATGAAAGTAGCAGTTGCAACCGGAAATTATAAAAATATCGTTGGGCATCCGGGAAGATGCAAAGGGTTTATAGTTTTTACAATTGAAGATGGTAAAATTATAAATAAAGAGGAAAGGGAAAACAAATTCCGTCATCTGCATGATCATCACCATGAGCACGATCATCAACACGGTCATGACGGTCATCATGATCACGATCATCATAATCATGCACACGCAGCACTTGGACGTTCCATAGCCGAAATGTTGCAGGATTGTGATTACTTTTTGGCCAAAACAATGGGTCAGGGTTTTATAAATCAACTTCACAATTTTAATATTAAACCTGCAATTGTTGAAAATACAAACGATGCGGAAACTGCGGTGACGCAATTACTGGAACATTTGAAAAACAACCGAAACCCTGATTAATTTCAGCGGTTTACAAAAACTTCAGGTGCTTACGGTTAAATCAATTTGCGTGCGTACTTTCAACCTGTTTTGCAAAATCCGTGATTGAAATGTGAACAGTTATATTTCGTATGCGGGATTTCAGCTTTCGCGGGAATGACAACATTCCGGAGCGGCAGGCGGACCGTACAATTTGCATTATTTGATTTCTTTTGGATTGAAGTTCACAATCAATTTAATAAAAAACTTTTTGAGATTTCCGGGTAATTTTTATAAAATGAATTCCGGCAAACCAATCCGACACAGACAATGAAGTTAAAACTTAAAATATTTATTTTGTTGTATGTTTGTGAATTCAATCAAATAGTCCCGCAAAGCACTTACACTGTCTATTTAATTAAAACCGCTTGGCATGTTGGTATTTCGGTTAAGGTAGATAGTTTTGCCGTCCGGAAATTGAAAGTGCTCGATTATTTCAAAGAATATAAGTTTGCCGATATTGGGTGGGGCGACGAGCAATTTTATCAAGAACCAGGCACAGATATTTTACTGGCTTTAAAAGCTTTGTTTTTACCAACCCCAAGCGTCGTGCGGATTGCCGGGATAAAATCCGGGATTAAAGATTTCATTTCTGCAAGTGACTTTACCGTAAAAGTAATTTTAACAAAAGAGCAATACGCAAAACTTCTTGAATTTATTGAAAAATCACTTGCAAAAAACGCTGAGGGTAAATACTTGATTACATCACGGGAATACGGTGGTGAAATTATGTTTTTTAAATCCGGATTGAAATATCACATGTTCCATACATGCAATACGTGGATAGCCGGAGCTTTGAATTCGGCCGGAATACAGATAGAAACACATGGAATAATAACGGCTGCACAACTGTACAGGGAATTGATAAAGACCGGAGAAGTAATAAAACCCGCCGGATAAATCTTTTTAACATAATGCAAAACACCAAATTCCGTCCTTTCTTTTTGCATTGAAAGTTTGCATTTCTCTCATTATACTTGCACTCAATTAACAATCAACAGTAGAAAGTGGAAAAATGCATTATAAATTAGCACAAATAATATTTATCTTTCTGCTCGCAAATTTTTTAATTTACGGGCAAACCAAAAACAAACAACAAAGTGAAAGAGATAAAATGAACGAGAATAAATTGGAAACCGCAACATTTGGCTCGGGCTGCTTTTGGTGTACCGAAGCAATATTCGAAAACCTGGAAGGTGTTGAAGAAGTTGTTTCCGGTTACGCCGGCGGTACCGTGCCCAATCCTACTTACAAACAAGTTACGACCGGAAAAACGGGACACGCGGAAGTTTGTCAAATAAAATACAATCCCGGGAAGATATCTTTTGAAGAACTGCTCGAAGTTTTTTGGTCAACCCACGATCCAACAACTTTGAACCGCCAAGGCAACGATGTTGGAACCCAATACAGATCGGTGATATTTTATCATAACGAGAAACAAAAAGAGCTTGCTGAAAAGTATAAGAAAAAATTGGAGGAGGCTAAAATTTTCCCGGATCCGATCGTTACGGAAATTTCCCCGTTTACGAATTTTTACAAAGCCGAAGATTATCATCAAAATTATTACGAATTGAATCCCGGGCAAGCATATTGCAGTTTTGTAATTACACCCAAAGTGGAAAAATTCAAAAAGGTTTTTAAAGACAAGTTAAAAAAGAAATAATTATAACTTGTTTAATAAATCTTTTAGTGAATTAAAAACGGGAACATTGCAAGAGGATAATTTTTCCGCCGATTGATGACCGGATGAAAGCAATATACTTTTGGCACCTAATTCTTTTGCAACTTCGCAATCGTGTACGGTATCGCCAACAAGCAGAGTTTTATCCGGCGTTGTATCAATCCGTTTTATCAAATCCAATCCAAGCTCCAATTTGCCGGTGGCATAAATATGATCCAATCCGATTACGTACTCAAAATATTTGCTTAATTTGAAGTGGGCGATTATTTTATCCAGCGTATCCTGTTTGTATGCCGATAAAATTGATTGCTTTATTCCTTTGTTTTTAAAGTAATTCAATATATCGATAGCTCCGTCACTCAGACCGCTTTCAAACTTTCTTCGCTCATACTCGTCCATCCACTCTTTGCCGACTTTTTCGAAAGGCTCGACAGAAAAATCAAAACCTAATGCGGCGTAATAATTTTCAACCGGTATGGTAAAAACGGATTTATATTTTTCCACGGTAATCCGGGGAAGGTTCCTTCTTTCAAGTACTCCGTTAATTATATCGACGCAAAGATCCACATCGTCAAACAATGTTCCGTTCCAATCCCAAATAATATGTTGATATTCCATAACGTTCATTCATATTTATTTTTTGATGCCAGAAAATCATACACGGAAACCGGCAAAGCGCCGATAAATTTTACGATTAAAACCATTGGAAGCGGAAACGCGATAATCTTTTTCCCTTTTTCTATTCCGCGAATTATGTAACCGGCTGCTTTTTCCGGAGAAATTATAAACGGCATGGGGAATTTGTTTTTATCTGTCATCGGTGTTTTTACAAAACCGGGTTTAACCGTAAGTACTTTAACATTATATTTTTTTAATTCATTTCTTAAACCTTCCAAATAAATTGATACCGCAGCTTTGCTGGCACTGTAAAAACTGCTTCCGGAATATCCGCGATTACCGGCAAGACTTGAAACTCCGACTATCGTACCTTTCCTTTCGCGGACAAAATCTTTAATTAATTGCTCAACCCAATAAATTATTCCCATTACATTTGTTCCGAAAATCTCTTCGGCTAAGCCGGAATTGAATTTTTCAACCTTCATCCGGTACGACACACCGGAATTTAAAATTGCAATATCAACGGCGGTAAACTTTTTCTTAATTTTAACGTACGCCTCTTCCACTTCCGTTTTTTTGCTCACATCGCATTGTACGGGGAAAATTTTATATTTGCCGGTTTCATTTTGTTCTTTAATCAATTTCAGTTTTTCATAATTCCTTGCCACCAAAATCAAATTGTTGCTTTTTGCAAGTTTTCCGGCAAGAGCTTCACCGATACCGCTTGACGCTCCCGTGATCAATATATTTTTATTTTCAAGTTTCATGTTTTTCAAAAAATTCCGCTTCAATAATTTCTTTTGCTTTTTCGAAACCGGCTCCCTCTATCCAATTTATTTTTATCCCCTCCCGCTCCATTTTTCTGAACCACGTCATTTGCCGTTTTGCAAATTTATAAATTGCACTGTTCAGTTTCTGGAACATATCATTATATGATAATTCCTTCTGCAAATACATTGAAATGAATTTATATTCCAAGCCGAATAATTTCAACCGTTCGTGGGTTATGCCTTTTTGCAATAAATTTTCCACTTCCGTTATCATTCCCTCTTCAAGTCTTTTTTTCAACCTCCGGGTAATTCTATTACGCAGAACATCCGGATTTACCCGGATTCCAATAACTAAAGAATCAACTTTCAGCTTTCCGCTTTTTGCTTGCGGGGGCTTTTTTTCCGCGATGAGAATTGCTTTAATGATTCTTTCTTTAATTTCCAGATCGGTCTTATTATGAAGATTTGGATTTAAACTTTTTAATTTATTACGGAGTTCGTTCTTGCTTAATTTTTGCAAAGCGGCTATTCTGTCTTTATCGAAGTTCACTTCGGGTAAATTATAACCTTGAAGAACGGAGCTCAAATACAATCCGGTACCACCTACGAGAAACGGGATTTTATTTTTCGATTTTATTTTATCAAATGCTTCAAAAAATTTTTTTTGGAAGAGATAAAGATTAAATTCCGCTGCCGGCTCGATTATGTTAATCAAATGATATTCGATTTTCCTTCCGTTAATAACATATTCATCCAGATCTTTACCGGTACCGATATCCATAAATTTATAAACTTGGCGGGAATCGGCTGAAATAATTTCGCCGTTGAACTCACCGGCAAGGCGCACGGCCAACCGGGTTTTCCCAACTGCTGTGGGTCCTAATACGGTAATAAGTTCATAGCGCATTTATTCCGAAGCGACGGGCAAAGTTAATGTAACCGTTGTTCCTTCACCGGGAGCACTGTTTACGGAAATCGTTCCGCCGTGATCTTCTATAATTTTCTTTGCAATTGAAAGCCCCAAACCCGAACCACCGGGTTTATTGAACGATACCAATGGTTCGAAAATTCTATCGAGATTAGATTTTTCAATTCCAACACCTTTGTCCTCAACCGTAACATTTATTTTATCGCCAAGGTGTTTTGTTGAAAGCCAAATATTTCCTCCCTCCGGAAGTGCTTCGGCGGCATTCTTGATTATGTGGTAAAAACTTTGGTAAAATTCTTTCGAATCCACTTTAATGTTTGCGTCACGGTCAAGTTCTTTGACCAAAGTACAATTTTTCGAAAGTAAGAAAGGTTCTATTTTATTCGAATAATTAAATAATAAGTCATTTATACTCTGAACTTCTTTTCTCAAAATAAAACTTCCTTCGGTAAAGCTGGAAGTTGTCATTACCAAATCGGCAACTTGGTTCAATTGCTCCACAAGCATGTCCACAACTTGTTTAGCGTCTTTGGGCAGATTCTTTTTGCTCAGATGCTCGGCGTATCTTTTACTAACAAGAATGGGCTTTTTGAGATCTTGGCCGATAAAGCTCCCCATTTTACCAAGCGACGATTCACGTTCTGCATCGAGCAGCCGCTCAACCAACGATGCGTTTTCCAAAGCAATGGCAGCATGATTTGAAAGTGCGCCGAGGAACCATTCGTCTTGTTCGGAAAATTTTCCGTTCATACTGTTAAGTAATTGAAGCACACCTATAATTTCTTCCCTTTTATTCCTAATCGGGAAGCAAAGCATCGATTTTGTCTCGTAACCGCTTTCTCTGTCCACAGATTCCTTGAATCTCGGATCGCTGTGCGCATCTTCAATATTAACCGTTTCGCCTTTTTCGGCAACCCATCCGGCAATTCCCTCACCGAATTTCAGCTTGATTTCCTTAATCCCTTCACCTGTTAGCACTTTCGACCATAGTTCGTTGTTGTCGTGGTCAACAAGATAAAGCGTGCCTCTGTCGGCATTTGTCAAATCAAGCGCCACGTCAACAATATTTTTCAACACATCATCTAATTTTATATTGGAGTTAACCAATTGGGCCGCTTTAATTATCATTTCGAATTTTTCATTTGCCATTTCGGGTCCTCCTGAGTCGGTTTTAAATTCTTGTTCCGTTGCAAGGTGTTCTTCAACTTGTGCGTGATCAACAAGGTCATCCGAAGGTTCGCTTTCCTCATTCTTTTCCAGATCATCAAGCAAGTTTTCAACTTTGTTTACATCGCTTAAATTTTCCCTTTCCGGTATTCCGGTTTCTTTAAATTCATCTTTGGGATACTTATTTTCTTCCACGCCGTTTTCCTCCATTATTTTTTCCGGTACAACGTTTGCTTGCGGTGTTTCTTCAACCATTTGTTTCGCTGCATCAATCAATTTTTCTTCCATCAACTTTTCCGTATTCCCAACGCCGGTTTCAACGGGCGTTTCTTCATTAAGCTCACCAATTTTTTCCGCAATGCTTTCCGATATGTCCAAATCGGTATCCGATAATCCGCCATCCGGATTTTGATCGCCGGAAACCCCGGAGGTTAATTCATCCAAACTTACGGTTTCCATATCAACGTCAATCCGTTCGGTATCGGGTTGTTCTATCGCCTCGTCTAAAATATTTTCTACAAGTTTTTCATCCACAAACTCTTCCACATAGCTTGAATCGTCAACGGGAGTGTTTATCGATAAGTTAATTGCTATACCGTGATCGAGTGCAATCAATTTGTCAATTTCGGATTTTGTCAATTTGATTAAATAAGAATCGGCTATTGCAACGGCTGTGGTTTCCCTGACTGTTTCTTTTAAAAATTCCTCTTCTCCGAAAAATTCATTGGGTCCGAAAACATTGGAAATTGTCTTTTCCACATTTTTCCTTTTTAGCACATTAATCTCTCCGCTAACAACAAGATAAATCCCGTCGGTGTTATCCTCTTCCTTGTAGAGAATTTCACCTTCCTGTAAAGTAATTATTTCTCCTTGAATATCACTCAAATCAATCTTCGAAATTTCGACGTCTTCAAGCAGTTTGTTGTTTGACAAAGCGGTTAAAAGTTGATTTTCCATAACACTTAAGTTTTCGATTAATTAATACTTATAAATATAATTAAAATGAAGTTTCACTCAAAAGTTCTTTAATTATACTTAAATTTGATTATTTATAACTTAAAACGCAAGCAAAAACAGAGAATAACAAAGGCCAACAGAATAACTTGAGTTGTAATAGACCGGGGTTTTGTACTTTTGCCAATTAGAAATATGCTTAAACTATAAATGGAAATATAAGCTTTTATCTGTTAAATTTGGAGCTCGACTTGATTTTTTTATTAAATGACAATGAATCTTTTTTTTACACTCAACATCAAATTGAATGAACGATAAAGAGTTAATTGAAAAGGCAAAGAACGGCGATAAAAAAGCTTTAACCGAACTTGTAAAGAGGTACGAGCAAACCGTATATAATTTTGCATTCAAAATTTGCCGGGACAAGGAGCGTGCCGAACATACGATGCAAGAAACATTTTTGAGTATGATAAAATCGCTGCATCAGTTTAGTGGAAATTCAAAATTTTCAACTTGGCTCTATACTATCGTCTCGAATCATTGTTTGATGTTGGCTCGTTCCCAAAAAGTAAGAGGTTTTACACCTTTGGAAGATGAAGACGGAATAGTGGAAGAAAAAAATATTGCCGACTGGAAAGTTACACCGGATAAAGTGGCTGAAAATAACGAACTGAAAAACATTTTGGATGAAGCAATACAAAAATTACCGTACGATTACAGAATCGTGTTTATGCTAAGGGATATTGAAGGTTTTTCAACTGAGGAAACGGGAAAAATGACAAACTTGTCAATCCCTGCCGTTAAATCGCGTTTACACAGAGCAAGAGCATTTTTAAGGAATGAGTTGAATGCAGCATTCCAAGAATAAAAAAAATAAAATAACATGCAAAGAGGTAATGTACCATCTTTGTGAAACACTCGGCGAAGATCTGGACTCGCCCAAGTGTGTAGAGATTAAAGATCATCTCGATAATTGCGAGAACTGTCGCAATTATTTCAAAACGATAGAGACAACAATCCAATTTTACAAGCAATATAATGTGCAATTACCCGAAGAAAGTCATAATAAACTGCTCGACTTTCTCGGTTTGAAAGAAGATGAAGACAATCCGGATTAATCTTAAATATTTCAACTGGAGAATATTTTGCTAAAGGATTCATATACATATTCCACACAATTGAATTGGAAAGACGGCTCGCTCGGAGTTTTACGTTCGGATGATTTTCCTGAACTCGAAGTAGCGTCACCGACCGATTTCCCTTACGGTGTCCCCCGGACATGGACGCCCGAGCATCTTTTTGTTGCATCGGTTGAAATTTGTTTGATGACAACTTTCACTGCAATTGCAAGGAATTCTAAAGTGAGTTTGAGCCATTACTCTTCGGAGACTACCGGCAAAATGGAAAAAATGGAAGATAACAGATACATGTTTACACGTATCGTTATTCGCCCCGTTGTTAAAGTTGAATTGGAAAAGGATTTGGAAAGGGCGGAACGGATTTTATTTAAAGCCAAAAAAATGTGTTTGATTTCAAACTCAATAAAAACCGAAGTTGTTGTGGAACCGGAAATCTCATTAACTTGATTTACTTCAAGCGTTCCCGTAATGATTTTGGCAGTTTGGCAATTACAAGTTTGTATGAGTCGTCAATCCACTTTTTAATTTCCCGTTCCGGTATGCCCGCATTGAGCAAGACGGTATTCCAGTGTTTTTTATTCATATGGTAACCGGGCAGAACACCGTGGTGGTTTTCACGTAACTCCACGGCTTTTCCAGGCTCGCATTTCACGTTTACCGAAAGAGGCGGATTCAAATTGAGGAGACAAAACATTTTACCGGCAACCTTAAATACAAGAGTATCTTCATCGAAAGGAAAACTTTCGGTCGATTCTTTTTTCCTCAAACAATATTTTCTTACTTGTTCCGCGTCCACTTTGCATTTATTATTGTGTGAACATTTTCTTAGATTTATAATCCGGATACACTTTTTTCGTGAAACCAAAACATAAAACTTTTGTATTACATAAAAACATACGGAAAATATATGAGAATTTTAATCGTTTTATTTTTTATCTTCGTCACAAGTTCAAGTTGCGACGTTAAATCTTCCGAAAAATTTACCGGGGAAAATCCGGAAGAAAATTCGGTTGAACTCGATACCAACAAAGTATTGCAGCCGAAAGATTACTTTCCCAAAATAGAAATGGTAATTACCAAAATCCTTTCACGTTACCATTACAAAAATGTTGAAATAAATGATTCCCTTTCGGAAATTATTTTCGACAATTACATAGATGCACTCGACTATAACAAGATGTACTTTTTGAAAAGGGATATAGAAAAATTTAAAAAATATCACGACAAAATTGACGACTTTTTATATGACGGTGTTCTGGAGCCCCCGTATGAAATTTTTAACGTTTATAAAAAAAGACTCAACCAAAGGATGAACTATGTTTTCGCGAGGTTGAAAAAAGAATTCGATTTTACAATAGATGAATATTACGAACCGGATAGAGCGGATGCGGAATGGGCACAAACCGAAGACGAACTGAACGAATTGTGGCGCAAAAGATTAAAACATGAAGCACTGAACCTGAAACTTACCGGCAAGAAATGGGATAAGGTTGTGGAAACCCTTGTCAAAAGATACCAAAATTACCAAAAAGCAATTTTGCGGTATAAATCCGAAGATGTTTTCGATTTGTTTATGAATGTTTTTGCGAATGCAATTGATCCGCACACTGCATATTTTTCACCGCGTGAATCCGAGAACTTCGATATAAGAATGAAACTGTCGCTCGAAGGAATAGGGGCGCTGCTGCAACAAGATGGTGATTACACAAAAGTGGTGCGGATAATTCCGGGTGGACCCGCATACAAAAGCGGTTTATTGCATCCGGACGATAAAATTGTGGCTGTGGGACAAGGAAAAGAAGGTGAACTGGTCGATGTAATCGGCTGGAGAATTGATGATGTGGTTCAAATGATAAGAGGGAAAAAAGGAACGATCGTTCGCTTGGCCATAATCGAGGCTAATAGCTCATCCGACGTTGCTACCGATACCATATCTTTGGTGAGGGATAAAGTTAAATTGGAGGAAAGAGCAGCTAAAAAGGAAATTACCGAAGTTGAAGAACACGGCAAAAAATACAAAATCGGAGTGATTAAAATCCCCAGCTTTTATATTGACTTCGAAGCAAAACGCAAGGGAATTGCCGATTATAAAAGCACAACGCGCGACGTTAGAAAATTGCTTAACGAACTTAAAGACAGCGTGGATGCCGTCGTAATCGATTTAAGAAACAACGGCGGCGGTGCCCTCGATGAAGCTATTTCGCTTACTGGATTGTTTATCAAACTCGGACCCGTAGTACAAGTGCGTAATTCCAACGGTAAAATAGACATCGGCGAAGATACCGACCCGGATATAGTTTATTCCGGTCCGCTCGGAGTGCTGGTAAACAGATTCAGCGCTTCGGCTTCCGAAATTTTTTCCGCCGCAATTCAAGATTACGGCAGGGGTTTGGTTTTGGGTGAACAAACTTACGGCAAAGGTACCGTTCAAAACTTAATAGATTTGAAAAGATTCCTGCCGGCAATCGACGGTAAAGCTGGAGAATTAAAACTTACCGTGGCTAAATTCTACCGGATTACGGGTAGCAGTACGCAAAATTTGGGCGTTATCCCCGATATTAAATTTCCAACTCCCATCGACCCCGATGAATTCGGTGAAAGCTCCAATCCAAGCGCACTGGAATGGGATAGAATTTCACCTACCCGCTTCACAAAATATGCCGATCTTTCGCCTTTAATACCCCAATTGGTTAAGGAACATGAAGAAAGACTTAAAACCGAGCCGGAATTCCAATATATTTTGGAAGATATTGCCGAATACAAAAAAAATAAAGAAAAGAAAAAATATTCACTTCTGGAAAGCGTAAGACGTGAGGAAAAAGAAAAGAACGACAAAAAGAAAAAAATGCGTGAAGAAGCCCGTAAGAAAATATTGGGAATAACCGGTGATGAAAAGGGCAAAGAAAAACCTAAAAACCTGAAAATCGACGATCCGAATTTGGAGGAAACCGGACATGTTATGGCCGACTTTATAATATTAAATAATTCCGGTCGTTAATTTATTAGCAAAACTTTATTTGCCGGTCTTATCAAATTGAAATCGCAATTCTCAAAGTGATTCACGGAATTAAAACCGTGAATCGCTTTTTAGTTTGAAAACAAACCGATTTCCAACTTTTTCCGGTTTTTATTAACTGGCATTGCTATTGTTATATCCGGAGAAAAAATGTGATGAGCATCACATTTGAACGGGTACATATTAATTTTTCTACAAATTTCCCGATAGTGCGATATTAAAAATTCATTTCACATATTCAAGGAGTGTTTATGCTTTCTAAAAAATCCATTCTTACCATTTTAATTTCATTTCTAACATTAACTCTTATTTCTTGCGATAAGTTTGAAAACCCGCTCGATTCTCAAGCGAACGGAAATGATGTGGTTTCGAACAAAAGCGGGCAGCCTATTCCGAAAATTGACGGCGATGCCGGACTTGGAGGTATTTTATCTACAATAAAATTTGATATGGATGCCGCTCAAGGTTTGCCCTCGGTAGGAGTGATTATGGGCTTTGCAAGTTTCGGTTCCGAAGAAAGCGCTGGTTCTGTTTCGGTTAACGGCAATGAACTTGGAAAATCGGATTACGATGGAAAAGTTTATTATATGAGTCCGGGTTTGGGAAGTTTTGAGAGCCTTACAAACGTAGAATTTGACGGCTCCGAACATCTTTGGGAAGTTTCCGGCGAAGGAAACGTTCCGGCATTCAGCGGAAGCGTTGAAAGTCCGAACGATTTCGAAGTTTTAAGTCCCTCTGCCGATTCCGTGATAAACAAATCTAACGGTTTGGAAATCCAATGGTCGGGAAGTGGAGGCAACAGTAAAATGTTGTTCGTTATTGTCGGATTGGATAATGATAACGATCCGTACATTGAGCAAGACGTACCAGATAACGGCTCCCACACAATTCCTGCTTCGGCTCTAAGCGGATTCAGCGGAAAAGTTTTAATTCAAATAGTTAAATATAAATATAATTTCGCATCAGCCGGCGGAAAACAATTTGCCATGATATCCGAAGTTGTAAAATCCGTTGGAGTTAACTTACAATAACAAAAACGAATTCTTTTTGCATCCGGTTTGCCTTCCAAGGCAAGCCGGTTTTTTATTTTAGATACGGCATCCCGGCAAATCAAAAAAAATTTTACGAATGAATAAATAAAATTACAAGAAAAACTTACATCCGCAGTTTAGATTTACACGTAAAATTCGTAATTTAATTTATATATCATTTTCCTCCGAACTTCAAGTGATAGTCACATAACTATTTGCGGTTTAATACGTCAAAATTACCGGTACAGGAAAATTTCTTCTCTGCTGTCCGGTAAAATTGATTTGTCAAATTTCTATGGGATGCGAATGAAAACAAAATTAATCTGTGCAGTATTTTTATTTACCTCGTTTGTAAATGCCCAGCCAACTATCTCGAAACAACCGTTGAGTCCGAGAATTGCAAATTACCAAATGGATGTGCGATTGACTCCGTCAACAAAAATTGTGGAAGGAAAAGAAATATTGACTTGGCATAACGTTTCGCAGGATACAATTAAAGAATTGCAATTTCACATGTACATGAATGCTTTCAAGAATACCAAATCCACATTTTACAATGAAGGCGGACACAGATTTAGAGGCGGAAGTTACAAAGACAGAAAGGAAATCGATTGGGGCTGGGTAAAAATTTTGGAAATGAAAGACACCGGCGGTAACGATTTGACCAACGATATGAAATATATTCATCCGGATGATGATAATAAATTTGATCAGACTGTATTGAGTGTTAAATTGGTAAATCCGGTTTTGCCGGATTCAACCATACAAATTGAAATTGGGTTTCAAACCAAACTGCCGAAAGCCGTTGCACGTTCAGGTTTCGTACGGGATTACTTTTTAGTAGCCCAATGGTTTCCAAAAATCGGTGTTTATGAAGTTCCGGGTCAACGCCATGCAACAAAAGGCGGATGGAATTGCCATCAGTATCATGCCAATACAGAATTTTATGCAGATTACGGAAATTACGATGTAAAAATTACATTGCCCAAAGAATATATCGTTGGAGCAACGGGAATTGAACGGGAAACCAAACTTAACACCGACGGAACAAAAACAGTGAATTATTACGCAGAAGATGTTGTCGATTTTGCATGGACGGCTTCAAAGCGTTATCAAATATTCAAAGATGAATGGAAACATGTTAAAATTAAAGCAATGGTTCAACCCGAGCATGCCGGTTTAAGCAACCGGTTAATTACCGCTGTCAAACAAGCCTTGGAATATTATGAACAACATTTGGGCATCTATCCTTACACTACGGTTACGATTGTCGATCCGCCGTATTATGCCGGAGCGGTAGGGGGAATGGAATATCCGACTTTCTTCACAACTTTCACAACTTGGGGAATTCCCGATAACCTGAGATTTATTGAATCTGTAACGGTCCATGAATTCGGGCACAATTATTTTATGGGTCTCCTCGCCACCAACGAGTTTGAAGAAGCATGGATGGACGAAGGCTTTAATACATATTACGAAACAAGAATAATGGATCATTATTATGGAGAAAAAACTTCGGTTGTTGATTTTTTAGGATTCCGGATTGGTGATTTCGAGCTTATGCGTTCAGGATATACCGGAATGACTAACCCTAAGGTTGCGGCTACTGCTACACCGGCTTGGAAATTTCCATACGGTTATTCAACTTTTACATACAGTAAAACCGCCACATGGATGACAATGCTCGAAAGATTGGTGGGAACCGAAACAATGGACGATATAATGAAAACATATTACAAACGTTGGAAATTCAAACACCCTGACGGAAAAGATTTCATTGCCGTTGTAAACGAAGTTGTTAAGAAAAACCATGGAGATAAATCCGGCGGGAATATGAACTGGTTCTTCGATCAAGTACTTTACGGTACCGGAGTGTTGGATTACAAATTACGCAGCATCAGAAATGTGAAAGTGGAAAAGGACAAGGGAATTTTCGACAATCCTGCAGACACGCTTAATAATTCAAAAATTACCCGGGATACAACATGGTACAAATCGGAAGTTTTTGTGGAAAGACTTGGCGAGATACAAATGCCCGTTGAAATACTTGTTCATTTCGATAACGGATTTGAAAAATTGGAACGGTGGAACGGAAAAGAACGATATAAAATATTTAAATATGAAAAACCTCATAAAATTTCTTGGGCAAAACTGGATCCGCACTTCAAATTAACAATGGATATTAATTTGGAAAATAACAGTTTGAACATCAAACCGAGAACGTCGGTAATTTGGAAATACGCCGCCAAAGCATTGTTTTGGTTGGAAAACATGTTTCTCGGTACATCCATGATGTTTTAATATAAAAATATAAGAGTTTAAAATGGCAACTTTAAAATCATATTTCAAAGGACTCGGAACAGCTTGGAATTCAAAACGGATGACGCTTTTGCTCTACATTCTTTTGTTGATTTTTACGTTCACTGTGATAATCCCCTTTTTCAGTGTGTTAAAAAAGGAAACCGGTTATTCCATGTCCGTCTATCCGTTATTGAAAAACTTCGATTTCACGGTTTATGCCGATTTTCTACAGCATTCGGGAAAAGCCGTAAAACCGTTTGTTTCAATTGCGATTTGGCTTTCCGTGTTTTACATTTTCTTTGGTGTATTTTTAAGCGGTGGAATCATTCACATAATTTACAATCAAGAAAACAAGTTCTCCCTAAAAGAATTTTTTGCCGGATGCGGCAATTACATATTGCCCTTTTTGAGGATTACTATATTTTCATTTATTCTTCAAGTTATTATTGCAATTCTGGTTTATGTTCCTCTTATGGGTTATTTGGATTCGTTAAAGGAAACTGCGGAATCGGAGGCAACACTTGTCTACACTTTTCTAACCGGAGCTGCCATACATTTGATTTTGGCGGCGTTCGTTATGCTGGTTACCGATTACGCCAAAATTATGCTGGTTGTTAACGAATCGAAAAAATCCTTTGTATCTTTTTGGCTCTCATTTAAATTTTTCTTCCGTTATTTTTTCCGCACGGTTTTTCTTTATGTACTATTACTGATTCTTCCCATTGCTTTTGCAACCGGTTACTTCCTTTTTTCTGAACATTTCGCAATTACCTCCAAACAAAGTTTTGTAATTGTGGTTGGTGTGCAACAAATTTTCGTGTTGATGCGCATCTGGTTTAAAATTTGGTTTTACGGCAGTGAGATTTCATTGCTTACCGGAACACTCGGCATCCAAAAACAAACCGTATCGAACGAAGAATGGGACGTTAAGGCTTTGGAAATTGAAGAAGAAGAAATCGAAATTGATCCGGACGAATTGTAAGTAAATTCCGGCATTCATTTCTTCCCTGCTTAATTATTTTCAAATAATTTCAATATTTACGATATTTGTGCACTTAATAATCTTTTACGGGATAAAAAATGAAATCAAGAGGAACTCATCACGTAGTCGAATTACTGAACTGCAACAGCAAAATATTAAACTCACCAGAAGAACTGGAAAAACTGGTAATTGAAGGCATTGAAAAATCGGGTTTAAGTTACGAAAAAATAATCAGTCATAAATTCAACCCCGTGGGAATTACTGTTCTGGCAATTATTAGCGAATCACACATTGCACTGCATACTTATCCCGAAGCCGGTAATATTTCGCTCGATGTTTACACATGTTCTGATGCGAAAAAGCAGGAAAAATTTGTCAAGTTCATCCAACGAAAATTAAAACCGGCTTCCACAAGAATAGCAGAAGTGCAGCGGGGAAGCACAATTGAATTGATTAATCCGTCTTGGATTGTATCGGAATCAAATTATGATTATGAAGTTAAATATTATGTAGATAAAATGTTATTTCAGAAAAAATCAAAATATCAACTTATTGAAATTATAAAAAACAAAACGTTCGGCAGAATGTTGTTTTTGGACAGGGATTTGCAAATTGCCGAATATGATGCCCACATTTACAACAAAGCTTTGGTAGATGTTCTAAAAAACAAAAATGGTGAATTGAAACGCGTGGCGGTTCTTGGCGGGGGCGATGGCGGAATATTACATGAGGTGTTAAAACACAATCCCGGCAGCGTTACACTGATTGATATTGATGAAGAAGTAGTGGAAGCATCAAAAAAATATCTGAAGAAAATTTGCTACAAAGCTTTCGATGACCCTAAAGTTACGGTAGTTTACCAAGATGTGATGAAATATTTGGCAAAAGGTGCCAAGTTCGATGCAATTATAAGCGATTTGACCATGCACCCCGAGGCTTTCACACGGTTGGACCGGCCGACATATCTCGGAAAATTATTCGACAGAATAAAAAGCAGATTGAAAAAAGGCGGAATCCTCAGCATGCAATGTTCCTCCGCCTTCGATAATGAAACGTTCGAATTGGTTGACGGAATTTTAACTTCGAGATTTTCCGGAGTGAATTACTCCAAAGTTTACATTCCGTCGTTTTGCGAGGAATGGATTTTCGCCACGGCGAAAAATTAATTGGTTCGCAATACGGTTACAATTATCATCAACCAACCGAGAATTAAACTGATTCCTCCAAACGGAGTGATTACTGCTAAAAATTTTATTCCGGTAACGGAGTAAGCGTACAGCGAGAATGAAAAAAGTATAATTCCAATAGCAAGCAATAAAAATGAAGTTGTGAAATTATAACCAGCGTTCACCGCAATTGCCAACAAAACAACCGAATGAATCAAATGATACAGAACACCGGTTTTATAAATTTCAAGATTTTCAGCCGTTAATATTTTTTTCAAACCGTGCGCACCGAAAGCGCCTAACGCAACACCCAGCAATCCGAATGCCGCCGCAATTATAATTTGTGTTTTAGGATTCATTTATGGTTTCCTTTCCTGAATTATCGTTAAGAAAAATGCTTAATTTTAAGTATACAAAATTTGCAATTAATTGCGAGGATTAAAATGTCAATTCAAACAATTAACCCAGCAACCGGAAAATTAATTAAAACCTACGAAGAATTTCCGGACAGCAAAATCGACTCGATAATTGAAGAAGTTCATTCCGCATTTTTAAGCTGGCGTTCCACCGGCTTTTCCGTAAGAGCGGAATTGATGAACAATGCCGCATCTGTATTGAGAAGGAACAAAGAAGAATATGCCGGAATGATGACCACGGAAATGGGCAAACCGCTTACCCAATCAATCGCCGAAGTGGAAAAATGCGCTTGGGTTTGTGAATACTACGCCGAAAACGCAGAATCAATTTTATCGAATGAATATGTAAAAACCGATGCATCGGAAAGCTTTGTAAGATTCGACCCGCTCGGCGTTATCCTTGCAGTAATGCCGTGGAATTTCCCAATGTGGCAAGTGTTCCGTTTTGCAGCTCCGGCTTTAATGGCCGGCAATGCAGGAATATTAAAGCATGCTTCGAACGTACCGCAAACGGCTTTGGCAATAGAAAAGATTTTCAGAGAAGCCGGTTTTCCGGAAAACTTATTCAGAACATTACTGATTGGTCCGCAAAAAGTGGATAATGTAATTAAAAATCCGGAAGTAAAAGCGGCAACATTAACCGGCAGCGAATATGCAGGCAGCAAGGTTGCGGGGCTTTCCGGAAAAATGTTGAAAAAAACCGTAATGGAATTGGGCGGAAGCGATCCGTTCATCGTTTTTCCGGATGCGGATTTGGATGAGGCAATAAACACGGCGGTTACCGCAAGATTGATAAATAACGGACAAAGTTGCATCGCGGCAAAAAGATTTATTGTTGTCGAAAGCATTGCCGGTGAGTTTGAGAAAAAATTCACGGAGCGGATGAACAGTGTTAAAACCGGAGACCCGGTGAATGAAAATACACAGCTCGGTCCGCTTGCACGTGAGGATTTATTACTTGAACTTGACGAGCAAGTTAAAAAGTCGGTTGAAATGGGAGCAAAAATTTTAACCGGTGGAGAAAGACTTCCCGGCGAGGGATTTTACTATCCCGCCACTGTTCTTACCGGAGTAAAAAAAGGAATGCCTGCTTACGATGAAGAATTGTTCGGTCCGGTCGCAGCTGTAATAAGAGCCAAAGATGAAGAAGAAGCAATCGGAATTGCAAACGATTCCGAATTCGGTTTGGGTGCATCACTGTGGACGACAGACATAGAAAAAGCAAAATCCCTCGCGCAAGAAATTGAAGCCGGTTCGGTATTTATAAACGGATTGGTGAAATCGGATCCAAGATTGCCTTTCGGTGGCATAAAAAAATCAGGTTACGGGCGCGAGCTTTCACATTACGGAATTAAAGAATTTGTAAATATTAAAACTGTTTGGATTAAATGATTAAAAGATTCGGTTTGTGCCTCGGCGATCCGCTTTATGTGAAATATCATGATGAAGAATGGAGCGTCCCGGTTAACAAAGACAAAAAATCTTAAACACAGATTTACACGGATTTATGCACAGATTCGAATGGATATATTTAATTAACATGCTGAATAACAAGAAATTAAAATTTTTGATATATTTAGGACATGAATATCCACAAATAAAACATCACAATGAAAAAGCTTTTA
>JALSTB010000020.1 GCA_026983955.1 Melioribacteraceae bacterium | reverse complement strand
TTATTCAATTGGAGCATTTCCGATGTTTTAACAAATCCGGTGGTAAAAAAAGTTGATGAACACTATTTATTTCCGCCCGGTTCTTATTTGGTCATTTCCAAAAGCTCATCAATCTATAATTTTCACAGAATAATTCCCGCTCCGGTAATTGAACTGGGTTTTGCCAATTTAAATAACGACAGCGACGGAATCGTTTTGAAAGATGACAGGGGAATAACAATAGATTCGGTTTTTTATAATTTTAATTTTTCAAGTATAAAAGGATTTTCGTTGGAAAAAATCAAATTCGATTTGCCTTCAAACGATTTCGAGAATTGGCTGCCTTCGGTTGACCTAGAACAAAGCACGCCGGGCAGAATTAATTCCCAAACCCCTAAGGAATACGATTTGGCAATTGCGGAAATCAATATAATTCCACGTTTTCCGGTCGATGGAGACGAAATTAAAATCGGGGTAAAAATTTACAACCGCGGAAGTAAATCCGGTAATAACTTCTCCGTTGCAATTTCGGCGGGTAAAACCGACCCCCTTGAATTTCTGGAAGAAATTAACGTCGATAAATTAAATGCATTCGATTCGGTGAGCGTTTCAACCAATGCTTCAATCCGGATTACAGATACACTTTTCGCAGAAGCACAAATAAATTATCCCGGGGATGAAGATTTTCTTAACAACAATTTCAGAAAATTGTTCGTCACCGGTTACAAGGAACACTCCGTGTTAATTTCGGAAGTAATGTTTAATCCAACAGGCAATCAACCGGAATGGATTGAGTTTTATAATAACTCACCGGATACCTTGAATCTTAAACGTTGGAGCGTTGCCAAATATTTTAATATTAAAACAACTTCAATCATTTCTTATGAAGACAGTTTTATTGAACCGTCCGGTTTTTTTGTTATCGCCAAAGATACAAGCGCCGGAATTTTCGAGGGTACGCCTAATTTGTTTCAAGTTGATTTCGGCAAATTAAATAACAGGAAAGACAGTGTGAAGATTTTCGATTTTCGCGGCGCGGTAATCGACAGTATGAACTACAGTTTTTCCCATACAACAACCCCGGGCATCTCGCTCGAAAGAATTTCCTACGAAGTATTTAACGGTAGCGGCAATTGGGCATTTTCACTTAATAGTAACGGCAACACTTTGGGAAAACTGAACTCATTAGAAAATGCAAATGCTTACTCCCGCAACAGTGTAATAATTAATGAAATTATGTTTGAGCCTGATGAAGGGAAAAGTGAATATGTTGAATTATTAAACATTTCCGGGGAAGCGGTTGAGTTGGGCAATTGGATTCTCAAGGAAGGTTCGGGCAAAACTTTCCCGTTATGTTCCGGAAGCAAAATTTTGCCAAGCGGTGAATATTTTCTGATTGCCGCCGATTCTTCGGTGCTAAGCGACTTTCCGTATTTGAGAAACTCGGAAAATATCTCGATACTAAATTCCACTTCACTTAATTTATCAAACACATCCGATGAAATCGTAATATCCGATCTTTTCGGGAATACGGTTGATTCTGTAAAATATAATACCGGTTGGCATAATTCCCAAATCACGGTAACAAAAAACAAGGCGCTGGAACGGATTAATCCGCAAATCAATTCCAACGATCCTTCAAACTGGAGCACTTGTGTGTTAAACGAAGGAGGTACACCGTTAAAACAAAACTCGATTTTTACAGGCAACGTTTCAACCGGCGCGAAAATGGAAATTTCCCCTAATCCTTTTTCTCCCGATAACGACGGCTTCGAAGATTTTGCTTTAATTTCATATAATTTAACTCAAACTATTTCACAAGTACGGATAAGAATTTTCGACAGCAAAGGCAGAAAGGTCAGAACGCTTGTAACCAACAAACCTTCCGGAGCCAAAGGTGAAATTATTTTCAACGGTTTGGATGATAACGGAAACCCGTTGCGCACCGGAATTTATATAATTCTTCTCGAAGCACTCAATCCAAATTCTGCCGTAATTGAAACCGTAAAAAAACCTCTGGTTGTTGCACGGAAATTTTAATAAAACCTACCGTAAGTGAAATTTGTATAATTCACGGTTTTTCATCGGGAATTAATTATTTTTACGCAGTTTAATTAAATGTTATGGCTAATTTATGCTCGAAAGTTTCATAACGGTTTTATTAATAGGCTTTACGGCAGGTTTTATTTTTGCCATGCCGATAGCCGGACCGATTAGTATTTTAATTACTTCGAATGCACTTAAGGGAAATTATAAATTTTGCATAAGAACAGCACTGGGCGCTTCCATCGTTGAGTTTTTTTATGTCGTAATTTCGGTTAACGGAATTGCATTATTGTTTTCACTTTACAGTCCGCTTATTCCTTATTTACTTATTGCCGGTTCCGTTTTCTTGTTTTTTGTCGGTGTTAAAGTCTTCAAAACAAAAATAACTTTGGAAGAAATTGAAAAAGGGGAAGAACTGATTGACGGTAAAAAGGTGGACAAGCAAGGCGGAATGCGAACAGGATTAATTATTAATCTCACCAATCCGTCATTGTTTTTCGGGATTTTAACATCTTCGTTTTTGGTTCTGTCTTTTGCTTCTTCAGTCGGTCTGAATACCGGAGGGTTGGATATTCTTCTTGAAGAAAACGTGAACTCAATACAGCAAATTACGGGCACGGAGCTAAAAAGCCTTGAATCTATCGACTCGACTTACAATTTAATGCAAAAAAATCCGGATGCTGAAGCGGAAAGGTCTTCATATACATTTGCATTGAGTCTTGTGTACGGAGCGGCTTTAGCACTCGGCGGTTTTTCGTGGCTTTTTATTCTCACAAAACTGTTAATTAAATATAGAAATAAAATAAAAGTGGAGTTTCTTAACATTTTATTCAAATCGCTTGGAATTATATTAATCGGCATAAGTTTTTACCTTTTTTATAGTGCACTTCGCATTCTTCTTTCTTAAGTTTGCCGGCGGGAACCTTGTATGAAATATTTTTTAAAAGAAGTGTGATTTGTTAATTTTTATTACAAAATAAATATGTAATTTTACATTGTAATTAATTTAAGGGTAACGAAAATGTCTATTAAAAAACAATACTTAAAAACAAAACCGGAATGCAAAGTTACATTTAGAATACCGCCTGAAATCTCAAAGCAATTTAAAGAAGCTTGTCTGGTTGGCGATTTTAACAATTGGGATCCGCATGCAAATCCGATGAAAAAACTGAAAAAAGATAACTCGTTCGTAACAACAATAAATCTTTTAAAGGGAAAAGAATACCAATTCCGGTATTTGTTGGACGGTGAAGCTTGGTTGAACGACGAGGAAGCCGACAAACACGTGCCTACATATTTTCCGGATGCGGAGAATTCCGTTATAATATGTTAGCCGGCTTTGTTTTTCCTTTCCGGTTAAGGTGGTAGAAATATTATAAATAAATTACAACCACAAAGCGGGAGGAACCATGCAAACCTTCATTCTGTTAACCAAATTGTCTCCGGAAAGTTTAACCAAAGTTAAAGCGCGCCCCGAACTGGGCAGAATGTGGCTTGAACAAGTTAAAGCCAAATGTCCCGATGTTAAATTTATTTCCCATTATGCACTGTTGGGCAAATACGATTTCATGGATATTTACGAAGCGCCCGATGTGGAAACTGCAGCTAAAGTTTCGCTCATCAGTTTGGAAAACGGTGCATTCGTTGCCGAAAGTTTGATTGCTATTCCCTATAAAAAATTTTCCGAGTTGACGAAAGAAATTTAACAGGCAAAGTTTTCAACCTTTTCCAACTTTTTAAGAATCTTTACGGTTCGTTTGCCGGTGAATGGTATTACATTTCCTCTCTGAAGAAACGACCGGCTTAAACAATCATACATCCAAAATCGGAAATCACAAAGCTCAATCAGATGCTGAAATAAATTCAGCATGACCAGTGTGAGATGCTGAATCAAGTTCAGCATGACAGGTTCTAATTGCTAGTTGCTCTTGTTTGTCTTGTCATCCCGGACTTGTTTCGGGATCTAAAAAGAACCGGTTTACGACCATTTTATTTAATATTCGTGGCAAGGTATGAACCTCGCCATCAATTGAATTTCACCTTTCACTTCTGTCATCTTGCGCTTTTCCATACTTCCCCGCAGGGCAATAAATATTTAATAATTAAAAATTGAAGTTATCCGGATCCGGACCGAATCTTTTATTTTGATCCAAGGCATTTATTTCATTCATATCCTCAACGGAAAGCTCAAAATCAAAAATCTCCGAATTTTCTTTAATCCTTTCTTTGCGGACCGATTTGGGTATGGTAACAGCGCCACTCTGAATATCCCAGCGCAAAATTATTTGAGCTTCCGTTTTTCCGTATTTCATTGCCAAGTTTTTTATTAAGGGAATGTTTTTGAAATTACCTTGCATGAGCGGGCTCCATGCTTCAAAACGGATTAAATGCTCTTCACAATATTTCCTTAATTCCTTTTGTTGCAAATAGGGATGAAATTCAACTTGGTTTACCATCGGCACTACTTCTGCGTGGTTCAATAAATCTTCGAGATGGTGAATATGAAAATTGCTCACTCCAATTGCTTTAACTCTTCCTTCTTTATAAATTTTTTCCAGCGCGTTCCATGTTTCAACATATTTTCCTTTAACCGGCCAATGAATTAAATACAAATCAAGATATTCCGTATTTAATAATTTCAAACTATTATCGTATGCCCTTAAAGTTGAATTATAACCTTGATCGGAATTCCACACTTTAGAGGTGATGAAAATTTCTTCCCGCGGTATTCCGCTTTCGTTAACGGCTATGCCCACGCCGCGTTCATTTCCGTAAACTGCAGCCGTATCGATGTGGCGGTAACCGGTCTGTAATGCAAATTCTACCGCCATTTCAACTTCCCCGCCCTCTGCCGCTTGCCACGTTCCCAAACCGAGCCACGGCATTTGTATTCCGTTATAAAGTTCAACTTTCGAATCTATTTTACTTTTCACAACTGACT
>JALSTB010000019.1 GCA_026983955.1 Melioribacteraceae bacterium | reverse complement strand
CACAAATATTAAAAAAGAAGAATTGTGTTGAATTCATTTCAGCACATTAAAAATGAATTCTTACAAGGAAGTAAAAAGCAAGAGAAAATATTAAATTGCGGATATAAGAGCGGAGAGGGCGGGATTCCTCGGAACGAGTCCCTACGGGAGAACCCGCGGTACCGAAATTGGTGCGGTGGTTTATCCCGATAAAACCGGGATGGTTTAAGCCATTTAAGTAGTGCATCGGTTGAATTTGAGAATAAAATACAAGAACAAAAATAAAAGCACAAATATTAAAAAAGAAGAATTGTGTTGAATTCATTTCAGCACATTAAAAATGAATTCTTACAAGGAAGTAAAAAGCAAGAGAAAATATTAAATTGCGGATATAAGAGCGGAGAGGGCGGGATTCGAACCCGCGGTACCGTAATTGGTACGGCGGTTTAGCAAACCGCTGGTTTAAGCCACTCACCCACCTCTCCGGCAAGAATTAACTTAACAAACAAAATGTAAAATTTCGAAACCAAAATATAGGAATATAAATTTTAACTTCAAATACTTTTACAAATTCCGGACTGCAAAAGTTTATTTTTTGTTAAATAGCTTATCGAGTTTTCTTTTCAGTCTGTCTTTACACGGTTTAGCTTGATCATAAATCAACGGTGCTTTCATAAAATCCCCAACCCTTATGTTTTGTATATTTGTTTTTAGTAAAACATTGGGACGCGAAAGTTTTAATTTTTCATTAATCAATGATATTTGCATTATCTGATATGCCGAAAACAACAATTCATACGCTGGGGGGATTTCATCTTCATATTTTGCTTTTGGTGTTGTAACGTCTATGGCAACGGTAAAATCGACTTCATCTTTAATCAAATCGTAGGGCAGTGGATTAACCATACCGCCATCCATAAGAAGATGATTTTTTAATTTTACCGGTGCAAATAATCCCGGTATCGAATAACTTGCACGGATGGAATCGAGTAAATTACCTTTCGATAAAACAACTTCCTTTTTTTGCCAATAATCCGTTGCAACAATTTTAAGTGGTATTTTTAATTCATTAAAAGTTTTGATTTTTATCTTTTCGCCAATAAAATTAATGAATTTCTCCCCCTTAATTATTCCGCCGGATTTTAAAATGCTCGGGTCAACAAAATCGAGCATTTTACCCCAATCCGATTTTTTGTGGATTTCCCAAAATTTGCTGTTTTTTTGAAATACAATTTCGTCAACAATTTCACGAAGTTCTTTGGCGGAAATACCGGCCGCATAGAATGCCCCGATTATTGCACCAATACTGCAACCGGAAATGGCTGCCGGTTTGATGCCCAATTCGTCGAAAGCTTCCAAAATTAGAATGTGTGAAAGTCCGCGTGCACCGCCGGAACCGAGAGTTAATCCGATTTTCATTTTTTGTTTTCAGTCTCCGAGCCGTGTCTTTCCGGTGATGAAATCAATTGCTGTTTCTGCCCGATTTGTTTCTTAATCGTTTTTTGTTCTTGCTTGTATTTCATTTTGATTCTAAAAATATAATAAACAGTGGCGAATATCCAGATGTGTACAAGAATCAAAATTACACCGCTAACAATTATCATCATCCAACGGTAGGAATATTCGGAACCGGTTTCCACCCAAATGTCTTTTAATGCCATATAATCCAAAAACAACCAGGTTAATGACAATAACGAAAGTACAAATAAAATTAAGCCTGCGTTCTTAAGTTTTTGAAGAAGTTTTTCCATTTTATTGCTCTACTTGATAGACGGAATCGATTACTGTTCCGTCCACCCATTTTATTATTGCTACCACTTTGTTTTTGTTTACTTTAGGTTTTGCCGGTTTCCCACCGCATATTTTGTTTACCTCTTCGTAAATTTCCTCAATGGGCCGTATTGGCAACGAAGAATTTTTGGTAGCTTTAATTAAATCTTTACGTCGCGGATTAATTGCGATACCACGTTCGGTTACAATTACGTCGATTAATTCACCGGGACCAACGAGAGTGGTAACTTCATCAACTATTACGGGAATCCGGTCGCGGAAAGAAGGAACTGCCAATATCGTTGTTTTAGCGAACAGTGCATTTTGCCAGCCGCCAATTCCGTGCAAAAGATAACCGTCTGAATGAGTTACCACATTGCCGTTAAAATTAATATCCACTTCGGTTGCTCCGAGCACAGCGGCATCAACCATCGAGGCAAAATTGCCTTTTCCGTGATAGTTATAACTGGTGAACGGACTTGTATTAACATGGTTGGGATTTTCACGCATTGACCGGACACCTTCAAGGTCGAATGTTTGACCATCCAAAATGAAATCGGTCAATCCTTCTTCAAGCATCTCAACTAAATATTTAGTGCTTCCGCCCCGGATGAATCTTGCTTTTATTCCTTTTTTCTTCATTCTCTCACGCAAATAAACAGCAAATGCCAAATTAATTCCACCGGCTCCGGCTTGAAATGAAAATCCATCTTTCATAATCCCGGCATCCTCGAAAAACTGGGCAATATACTCAGCTATTAATAGCCGGTCGGGACTTTTGGTAACTTGTGTCGTTCCGGAAACGATTTTCGCCGGGTCCCCGAGCGAATCCACCTCAACTACATAATCAACGTTATTACCTTGAATTTGCCACGGGATGCAAGGAAAGGGGACAAGGTTATCTGTGGCAACGATAACGTTATCGGCATAAATCGAATCTGCCAAAGCAAATCCTAGTAATCCGCATGCGCTTGGTCCTCTATCGCCGGTGGCATTTCCGAAAGGATCGGCTGTAGGTGCGGCAATTACCGCTATATCGATATGAACTTCACCGTCTTGAATTGCTTGCCATCTGCCTCCGTGCGATCTCAACACTCCGGTTCCGCGCATTTTTCCTTCGGATGTAAATCTTCCCAAAGGTCCGTTCATACTTCCTTCGATGTGATGAATGGTTCCGTCTTCCAAATATTTTATCAAATGTTTATGAACGGGGAAAGATGCGCTTGGGAACCATCTGATATTTTTAACTCCCATCGCTTTAATAGTATCGAAAAGGTAATTTGTAAGTGCATCGCCGTTACGGAGATGATGATGAGTGGAAATTGTCATTCCGTCTTTCAATCCGGCTTTTTTCAAAGCTTCTTTTAGATTCTTAACCACTTTATTTCCGTCTGCCGGATAATCGGCACAGCTTCTAATAGGCGGTGCGGCTTTTTTACCTTTGGGTTTATATTTCCCAACGCCTTTGAATGGAATTTGCTTTTGTCCGTTTACATTTGTTGGAACCAATCTGCCGACTGCATTTTTAACTAATTTCATAGATATTCAACCGTGTTTTGGTTATAAAAATTTAATTTTTCATACTTTTAACTAATTCCATAACCCTTTCTGCTCTTTTAACCACCGGCGGGTCGATCATTTTGCTGCCGAGGGAAACTACTCCCAAGCCTTTTTTCTTTGCCTCTTTGAATGCATCTATAATTTTTTTCGCTTTTTCTATTTCTTCTTCTGCCGGTGCGAAAGCTTCGTGTACAACTTTAATTTGACGTGGATGAATGCAACCTTTTCCTTCAAAGCCGAGCGCCTTTGCTTCGATTACACTTTTTCTTAAACCTTCCATATCGGTAACATCGGAAAAAACAGTATCAATCGGTTGGATACCGGCTGCTTTGGCGGCATTAACCAGCATTGAGCGGGCAAAAAAACTTTCCTTTCCTTCGTTTGTTCTTTGTGTACCGATGTCGGCAGTATAATCTTCTAAACCTATTGCAAGGGCGCAATTGTTTTTTGATGCCGTCGCAATTTCGTAAGCTTTTATTACTCCAAGCGCACTTTCAATAATGGGCATAAAATAAATATTTCTTTTAATGTTAAATTGTTTTTTGATTTCGTTCACTTTGTTTTCAACCAATTTTACATCATCGGCGGATTCGCATTTGGGAATAAGGATTACATGAACGTTGTGCGGTACAACATATTGCAAATCATCGAGCCCGCGTGGTAATTGGTTGATTCTCACCATTCTTTCCGCACCATAGAAATCTATTGCTCTTAATGAATTACGCACAAGCAACCGGGCGGCGTCTTTTTCCAACGGTGATACACTGTCTTCAAGATCAAGTATAATCCCGTCGGGTTTATGCAATCCTGCGTTCGGAAAAAATTTGGGTTCGTTGCCGGGTAAATATAATCTGCTTCTTCTTAAACGGTTTTTTTTTGTTTTATAGTCATTAGCGGGATTGAAATCCGGCAAATATTCCTTTTCAATTTCAGGGAATAATCTTTTAACTGCCAATTCGAATCTTGCCATTATAGTTGAAGGCAAGGCTCCGGAATCTTCGATATAAATACCTGCATGTTTCAACCCGAAGAACCGGCACATTTCGTGGATAGTGTTTTTAATATCATTTCCGTACATAACGGAAACTTTGCTTTTCAAATCGAGTTTTATTCCGCCGGAATTTTTACGTTCAAGCTCGATGTAACAATCGGAACGGACTTTCGCATCCCGTTTACCGGCTGTAACTTTATTCATATCGTTTCCCCTTTAATCTGAGCTTTCTTGCAATTAATTTTATTTGGAAATTATGAGCGCGTTCATAAAATCTTTTGCATTCAAATTTTCACAATTAAATATAACGTCTTTAATTTCTTTTTGTTTGTCCTCTCCGAACAAATTTGAAGATAAAGCTTTGAATTTATTATCCAGGTCTTCCATTGTCATCGGTTCGCGAGGATCTCCTTTGGGATATTCAAGATATTCGGAATAAACTTTTCCATCTTTCGTTTTGATAGTTGCCCGCGAAGGTTGTTTTTCGGGGAACATTTTTTCAAATTCTTCCGAAGCTTCACCTTTAATTTTATCGATCACTTCCCAAATTCTCGGGTCTTTAAGTTTTTCTTCGGAAAATGTTTCAGTAGTAATTTTTTTATCGACCACTGCAGCTGCGATGCAGTAGGGAAGTGAATGATCGGCGGTTTCCCTCGATTCGGGTCTGTATTTATGCGGATCGAACAAAATATCGACCGCCCGCGCAATT
>JALSTB010000018.1 GCA_026983955.1 Melioribacteraceae bacterium | reverse complement strand
GGTAACGAAGGTACCAGAATGTGGTGGGAAGGTTACCCTCATAAAGATACTACAACCACCCGGGTAAATGAATTCTGGCTGCCAATGATCCATTTGAAAATAAAGCCTCTGGATTGGTTCGATATCAGACTTGCATACACGGAAACTTTAGCAAGACCCAATTACAACAATATTATTCCTGCCTGGAATATCATGTCAACTTACATCTTGTGGAATAATCCACAATTAAAACCTGCCCATTCATTCAATTACGATGCCTATTTCTCATTTTATACAAACGAAATAGGGTTGTTTACAATTGGTGTTTTCAAGAAAGAAATTCATGACATGTTATTTTGGGGCGGTAACAATGTGGTTCTCGATCCCAAAGAATTTGGTTTGCCGGAAATTGAAAAAGGTAAAATTTTAGGTAGAATGGTAAATAATAAATATCCAGTTAATTTATATGGCTACGAAATCGAATGGCAAACACATTTTTGGTATTTGCCCGGAATTCTTAAAGGTCTGGTATTCAAAATAAATTATACATTTACTCATTCCGAAGCAAAATATCCTAAAGTTGAAATAAAAACCAAATATTTAACTCATCCGCCTTGGGTAATTCAATCCAATAAAGATACGTTTTATGTTGACAGATTAATAAATCAACCTAATAATATTTTAAATTTAACCATTGGTTACGATTACAAAGACTTTTCAACCAGAATTTCATTTCTTTATCAAGATGATGTATTCAAACAGACCAACTTCTATGAAAGATTGAGGGGAAAATCGACGAAATTTAGCAAATGGGATGTAACGGTACGACAAAAACTACCGTTAGGCGGACTCGAGTTGATAGGGAATTTCAGCAATATAACTTCGGCAGTAGAAAAAGATATTAATGTGGGAACCAAATTCCCCTTAAAGGAACAGCATTACGGATTAACAATTGATTTGGGATTAAGATATAGAATATAGGTTTAATTTAACATATTAAAAAATAATATATAATAAATTAAATATTAACCATCAAACAATAGGAGTAAAAATGAAAAAGTCATTAACATTATTTTTAACGCTTATTGCGGCTCTGATGATTACCGGCAACTCGATATTCGCACAAGCCGATACCGTTATTGTGCCTGCGAGCATAAATGGTGATCCTTACGGAGCTCTGAATAATTTTATCATGGGAGATACAACAGCAACCGGTGAGAGGAACAACCCTGATAGAGTTTACAAATTGCAAAGAGATTCTATTTACTTTTTAAGCGGTCTCTTAAAAGCTCCTTTTAATTTATCTATAATTGCCGATCCACCCGATGAAAATCATAAACCGCCTATAATTACAAGTGGTATAGGTCCCAACGGAGAAACCGTCGGTTCGTTTATCAAAGTGTATGGTAATGCACTATTCAAAAATCTTTATTTTCAACATACACCTCCTACAGGTGGTATTTCGGTATGGGGAACTATACAGCAAGTTAAAGACAGCGCCACTTACAGATATGAAGGATGTTATTTTGAAGGTGGTAACTGGTGGGCGACAATTACTACATGGGCTCAATGGACCAAAGTATATATCACCGATTGTTATTTCAGAAATGTGGAGAACCCAGCTAATGTATGGAATGGTTTGGGTATTACGTTTAATAACAATGATGTTGATACACTCATTGTTGTTAACAATACATTTTTTAACCATGGAAGTTTTGCAATCCAAGGAGAACTTAATAACAGCAACTACGTCCGGTTTGAGCATAACACTTTTGTAAATTCCGTTAAATGTCCAATATGGTGGAAATATTATTATAAAAACTTTAATGTTTCTAATAATATCTTTTATAATGCACTAAGTTTGGGATCCGGACCCGCTTTTAGAAGTGTTGCAGATCCCGATAGCTTACCTGCAGGAATAATTCAAATTTATCATCTGCCTTTGAAATATACCGACACACTCGGACTTTCGGAAAGTGACAGGGTTGTTAAATTGCATAACAACAATTACTTCTATTCGCAGAAAGTTATCGATTATTGGAATTCCATAGACACTATTGAGGGTACACCGTGGATGAATAGCAGGGTGCGGGCTATGTTTGATGATGATTCGACTTATCCTTATATGGATGAACAAAATACAATGAACTTGGATCCCGGTTTCGTAGAAGTTGGAGAAGGGGAAGATTCTTTGGTCGCTTGGATGTATAAATGGAGAGCCGGAGAAAGTACAACCCTTTGGGGGTGGGATCCCGATGGAGACAGATTTGCAGTTCAATGGCCGTTGCCGGAAGATCTTTCTTATACCAATCCAACTCTGTTGACCGCTGCGGATGGTTTTCCTGTGGGTGACTTAAATTGGTTCCCCGATAAAAAACAACAATGGCTGACGGGAATTAGAAATATTTCAAAGGGAACTGTTCCTGAAAATTTCGTATTAAAACAAAATTATCCTAATCCGTTTAATCCCACTACGAATATTATTTATTCAATCCCTCACGAGTCAGAAGTTCAAATTGATGTTTATAATTCACTTGGACAGAGGGTAAAAACACTTGTAAATCAAAAACAAGCAGCCGGAAGATATCAAGTTACCTGGAATGGTAAAAATAATGCGGGCAGAAATGTAACCTCGGGAATTTATTTTTACAAATTAAAAGCGGGTAATTTTGTTCAAACACGAAAAATGATTTTAATGCGATAATCATTTTGTTACCTCCTTATAGTTAGTACATTTGGGTGTAATTTCATCAGAAATTATGCCCAAATGTTTTTTAATTAATTTTTAAAGGAAATCTTAATAATTTGTAAATAGGTTACCTATGCGAATTTTGTCCATATTTTTTGTTCTGCTTCTCTTTCAATATCCAACCATTCTAAATAGTAATTCACTCAAAGATTTACCGGAACCGGCTAAGAAAAAGATTCGAGAATTAATTTCAACAATGACTTTGGAAGAAAAAGTAGGTCAAATGACCCAAATAGCTCTTGCCGCTCTTTCCAAACAACCGCGAAAAGAATCGGAAAGATTAGTACTTGATACTCTAAAACTTAAAGAAGCGATTATTAAATATCATATCGGTTCAATTTTAAATTGCGGAGGAGCAGCTAATACACTGGAAGATTGGCACGAAATAATAACCACAATTCAAGATATAGCAACAAAAGAAACAAGGTTAGGTATTCCCGTTATTTACGGAATTGATGCAATTCACGGCGCAAATTATACAATTGGCGCTACGCTTTTCCCTCAAGCAATTGCTATGGCTGCAACGCGCAACACGGAATTAATGAAAAAAGCAGGTGAAATAACGGCACTGGAAGTAAGGGCTTCGGGTATTCCGTGGAATTTTAATCCCGTGTTGGGTGTTGGAAGAGAACCTTTATGGCCGCGCTTTTGGGAAACATTCGGCGAAGATACTTATTTGGTATCGCAATTCGGTAAAGCATATATAAAAGGATTGCAAGGGAATGATATCGGCGCAAATAATAAAGTAGCCGCTTGTATGAAACATTACATGGGCTACAGTGTTCCTAAAAACGGATTGGACAGAACTCCGGCATGGATACCGGAAAGAATGTTAAGGGAAATATTTTTGCCTCCTTTCGAAGAAGCCGTGAAACAAGGCTGCCAAACGGTAATGATAAATTCATCGGAAATTAACGGCATTCCTGTTCATTCAAATAAATATATCATTGACGGTATTCTCAAAAAAGAATTGGGCTTTAAAGGCTTTGCCGTATCGGATTGGGAAGATATTATTCGATTACATACAAGGGATAAAATCGCTTCAACCCCGAAAGAAGCGGTTCGTATTGCGGTAATGGCGGGACTCGATATGAGCATGGTTCCCATGGATTTCAGTTTTTACAACTATCTTGTTGAATTGGTGAAGGAAGGCAGTGTTCCCATGAGCCGGATAAACGATGCGGTTTATAGAATTTTGAGAGTTAAATATATGCTTGGCCTTTTTGATAATCCGTATCCCCACAAAGAATTGGCCAAGGATTTCGCCTCTGCCAAATCTGCGGAAATAAATTTGGAAGCGGCACGCGAAGCAATTACATTGCTGAAAAATAAAAATAGCTCCCTTCCGTTAAACAAACTCAGTAATGTGTTGGTGACCGGTCCAACTGCAAATTTGTTATCTACCTTAAACGGCGGTTGGACCATTACCTGGCAAGGAAATAACGAAAGTCTGTATCCCAAGGATAAGTTAACAATTTTGGAAGCCGTAAAAAAGAAAATCGGTAATGAAAGGGTATCTTATGCCGAAGGAGTAGATTTCAAGGGAAATGTTAATATAGATACAACCTTGGCGCTGGCTAAAAATGCCGATGCCGTTATTCTTTGTCTGGGAGAACACACATATACCGAAACTCCCGGTAATATTCATAATCTTGAACTTCAAAAAGAACAGCTGGAGTTGGCGAAAAAGCTTTATAAAACCGGTAAACCCGTAATTTTGGTTTTAACCGAAGGACGTCCCAGAATTATCGATGAAATTGTTGATGGAGCTTCGGCTATAGTTATGGCTTATCTTCCCGGAATGGAAGGAGGACGTGCAATTGCCGATGTATTATTCGGCGATGTTAACCCTTCCGGTAAATTACCTTTCAGTTATCCTAAATTTTTAAATGGTAATACAACTTATGATTACAAACCGATGGAAAATTTTGCTCCCAATAAAGTTGAATTCCAATGGCCTTTCGGATTCGGTTTAAGTTATACAAAGTTTACTTATTCAAACTTAAAACTAAGCTCTCAAAAAATTTATGCCCACGATACTCTTACTGTTTCCGTGGATGTAACTAATACCGGAAAGTTGCCCGGCAAAGAAGTTGTGGAGCTATATTTATCGGACCTTTACGCATCGGTATCCAGACCCAATAAACAGCTCAAAAGATTTACAAAAATAAATTTGCAACCCGGCGAAACCAAGAATGTGGCTTTTAAATTGACTAATTCCGATTTATCATTTATCGGACGAAATAATAAAAGAACAGTGGAACCGGGAAAGTTTACAGTAATAATAAAAAATATCAAAAAGACCTTCGAATTGCAATAAAATGTTTGGAAAGAATAAGAAAGCAACTTTTTACTTGCACAGTATATTTGGTTTAATTGCCATCTTCATAACCGGTATTAATTACTCTCAGGAAAATATTAAATCCGATGTTATCATTTACGGCGGGACTTCATCAGCGGTAATTGCCGCAGTTCAAATTGCCCGTATGAATCAAAGAGTGATTATCGTTTCTCCCGATAAACACCTCGGCGGCATGTCTTCTTCGGGATTGGGATATACCGATACAGGAAATAAAAGCGTAATAGGAGGTTTGGCTAAAGAATTCTATCATAGAATTTATTTGCATTATAAAAATCCCGCTTCATGGAATTGGCAAAGAAAGGAAGATTTTGGTAATGCCGGACAAGGGACAGCCGCCATGGACGATAGCACGCAAACAATGTGGGTGTTTGAACCGCACGTTGCGGAAAACATCTTTAATGAGCTTATCGAAGAGAATAATATTACTGTTTACAAAAACGAATGGCTTAACAGAAAAACCGGAGTTAAAAAACTAAATGGAAAAATTTTATCCTTCACAACTCTATCGGGTAAAAAATTTGAAGGTAAAATATTTATTGATGCTACATACGAAGGCGACTTAATGGCAGCTGCCGGAGTTTCTTATTATGTTGGCAGGGAACCCAACAAAATGTACGGTGAAACTTGGAATGGCGTTCAGACCGGCGTATTTCAACACGGTCATCACTTCAACGATATTCCGCCGGTAAGTCCTTATAAAATTCCGGGTGATTCCACAAGCGGAATTTTGCCCCGTATTTCGCCCTTGCCGCCCGGTAAAAAAGGCGATGGCGATAAAAAAGTGCAAGCTTATTGTTTCCGTTTGTGCTTAACAAAAAATAAAAATAACAGTAAGCCCATTACTAAACCCGAGGGTTACGATCCTTATCAATATGAATTGCTGGCAAGGATATACAATGTGGGCTGGCGGGAAACTTTTGCAATGTTCATTCCCATTCCGAACTTGAAAACCGATGTTAATAATCACGGTCCTTTCAGTTTCGATAACATTGGGATGAATTACGATTATCCCGAAGCTTCGTATGAAAAACGGAATGAGATTATAAAAGAACACAGACTTTACCAACAGGGATTAATTTACTTTACGGCTACAGATCCGAGAGTGCCCGCAGATATAAGAAGCGAAATGAAAAAATGGGGATTGGCTAAGGATGAATTTGTAGATAACGGAAATTGGCCATATCTGCTTTACGTTCGCGAAGCCAGAAGGATGATTGGAAAATATGTAATGACCGACAGGGATATTTTGGGAAAAAGGGAAACCCCGAATTCGATAGGCATGGGCTCTTATACGATGGATTCACATAACGTTCAAAGATACATAACAAAAAAGAAAACGGTTCAAAATGAAGGTGATGTTGGCGTTCATCCTCCTCATCCGTATAAAATTGCCTTGGGAAGTATTCTGCCAAAGGAAAGTGAGTGTGAAAATTTAATTGTTCCCGTGGCGGTTTCAAGCTCGCATATTGCATTCGGCTCAATAAGAATGGAACCGGTGTTTATGGTTTTGGGACAAAGTGCCGGAGTAGTTGCAGCGCTATCCGTGAAATATAAAACGCCTGCTTATCGACTGCCTTATTCTTTAATAAAATCGGAATTGTTAAAGTCAGGCCAAATTTTGGAATTTCCGGAATAACAAAAATATAAAAATCACTAAAGGAGCATATTCTTTAAAATGAAAAAATTAATACTTTATCTAATTGTGGTATTGACCAGTAACTTTGTCTTTTCACAAAGTATATCCGAAGAAACCGGTAATCTTATTTCAACTAATCAAGATGTCGTATCGGTAGATTCGCTGGAAGGATATATGCTTGTATGGCATGATGAGTTCAACGGAACTTCGATTGATGCAACCAAATGGCAGCACGAGGTGGGTCCATACGATTTTAACGGTGAAGTTCAATATTATACGGACCGCCCGGAAAACTCATTCGTTCAAAACGGAAAATTAATTATAAAAGCAATACATGAGCATTATGTAGGCTCGGAAGGTACAAGGGAATTTACTTCAGCAAGATTGGTAACCAAAAACCACGGCGATTGGAAATACGGTAAAATGATTGTACGTGCAAAATTACCTTCCGGCTTGGGAACATGGCCGGCAATTTGGATGATGCCTACCGAAAGTGTTTACGGCGGTTGGCCCAACAGCGGCGAAATTGATATTATGGAACATGTTGAACAAGACCATGATAAAATTTACGGCACTATTCATACTAAAGCGTATAACCACCGGGACGGTACACAAAAAGGCGGTTCCATTGTTGTGCCCGGAGTTACTTCCGGTTTCCACGATTATTCAATTGAATGGACTGAAGATTATATTTCGTTTTTTGTTGACAGTACAAAATATTTTACTTTCGAAAATGAATATAATACTTGGCGCGAATGGCCATTTGACCAGAAGTTTTACATGATTCTAAATCTTGCCGTCGGCGGCTGGGGCGGTCAAGAAGGAATTGATACATCGGCGTTTCCCACACAAATGGAAATAGATTACGTCAGGGTTTATAAGAAAACCGGAAATACCAACAAGAATAAATATTTTATTAAATACAGCGGAGACGGTTGGCAAAAGCATTTATTAAATGACGACGGAATAAACGGTGATGAAATTCCTTCAGATGGAATCTATTCCCGCTCTATTACCGTTACGCAAACCGATAATTTAAAATTGGATTGGGTAGTTGCCGATACACTGCACGATGTAAGTCATATCTCGTGGTTTTATAATCCTTCCGGAACAAGGGATATCTTATTTACATACGATACCAATACTTACGAAGATGATTATTTGCCTGAAACAAATATCTTAAATACAAACGAAGATCTCGGAAATCATTTTACACTTGTGGTTAAAGGGGAAAACGATACATTGAAATTTCCCGATGAGATGACAGACGACGGTAACTTGATAAACGGAGATATGAAAGCGGGCGATAAAATTTATTCTTTACATAAAAAAATTTCGACGCCGGGAAATTATATTTGGTATGTTTTTCATAATATCCCGAACTGGGCGGAAGGTGCAAGATGGGCGCAATATGGTAAAATAAGCAGTTGGAACGATACGGCTTCCGTAAATTTCACCACTTCAAAAGCAAACCAGGATGTTTATTTCTATTTGGATGTTAATACCGGTCGTGTTGCCACAATAACGGATACGGTTTTTACTTCACCGGAAACCGCTCAATATAATTTTAAGTACGAACTTGATAATTGGCAAAATCATTCAATGTATGATGACGGCTCTCACGGTGATGTAACGGCAGGTGACGGTATTTATTCTTTGCTTTTTAATGTGAATGGATCTTCGAATGAAATTGTTGAATGGAAAGTAACCGATTCTAATGATGTAACTGTTTCCGTGCCTTCGTGGTTTTATAATACTAACGGTTCAAAAGATATTTTGTTTACATTCGATTCCAATACTTACCATGACGGTTGGTATCCGAAAAGATACATATTAAACAGCAACGAAGACCTGAATGATTTCGTCCTTGTGCTTGAAGGGCAAAACGGTAAATCGGTATATGTTAACGAAATGACCGACGACGGGAATTTGCAAAACGGAGATTCGGTTGCCAACGATAAAATTTTCTCGCTAAGAAAAAATATAGACCAACCCGGAATTTATACATGGTATGTTTACCTGAACCAAGGGGATAATATTAACGTACGATGGACGCATTACGGTAAAATAATAACTTCCGGTAATTTGCATAGCAATCAATTGGTGGTAAACGAAGAAAACCAGGGTGTTAATTTTTATCTTAATCTTAATACCGGTAGAATATCCGCAAAAGCCGACGAACCGGTTAACCCACCCGAATATAAAAAATATTACGCAAAACACGATGGTGACGGTTGGCAAGATCATTTGATGCACGACGACGGATTGTTCGGTGATGAAGTAGCCAACGACGGAATCTATTCAAGATTGTTAACAATAAGCAAAAACAAACCCGGCAAAAACGACTGGGCGGTTAATGAAGGTAACCAACAAGTCGGTACAATATCCTGGTTTTATAATCCGGAAGGAACCAATGATATTCTTTTTACCTTGGATACGAAAACTTACAATGACGGCTGGTTGCCCAAATCAAATATAAAGAATACCGACGAAACCGCACTTCTGCACGGCGCTTTCGGAATCAATTTGGATACGGTTGCATACAATAATATCATGACGGATGATGGAGATTTGCAAAACGGTGATTCCGTTGCCGGAGATAATATTTACTCGGCACATTTCATTATTGATAAACCGGGCAAACATAAATGGTTTGTTTATTTCGGAGATTTCGATTTCAGAAGATGGGATGCAAACGGCAAACAAAACGGTTGGCAAGGAGCATTTCCCGATACAATCGATATGGAAACAACCGTGCCTAACCAAAATGTTTATTTTTATTTGAATGTTAATACCGGCAGGGTTAAAGCAACAAGCGATACGAATTTGGTCGGTATTAAAACCGTAGAAGAAAAATTACCTGATAATTTTAAACTTTACCAAAATTACCCTAACCCGTTTAATCCATCAACCAAAATTAAATACACAATTCCATTACTCCCTTCCCTTAGCAAAAGGAGTGCCGGAGTGGGGTCGCATGTAACCCTAAAAATTTACGACATCCTCGGCAGGGAAGTTGCAACACTTGTAAACAAAGAACAACCGCCCGGAACTTACGAAGTAACATTTAACGCATCTTCACTTACAAGCGGAATATATTTTTACGAATTAAAAGCCGGCGGCTACAAAGCGGCAAAAAATATGATATTACTCAAGTAGGATAAACAATAACAATCTTAGTTAATTAACTTTTAACAAATATAGGAGCTGGAGATGAAAAAAACATTACAATTTCTAACGTTAATAACGTTTCTTGGTTTTCAAACGTTATTTGCCCAACCGTATTATGTTTTTATTAATGGGTTTTATGGAACCGCCTATCAAATGTACGATGACGGTACACATGGCGATGCAACAGCCGGCGACGGTATTTATTCCGTGGAAAGAATAGTAAACCTGTCTACTACAGGTACAAGAAAGTGGTTTATCAAAAACACAACCGCCGGCGGTAATACCGGCGTGGTAAACCACGGTTATTCTTGGTTGTATTATCCAAATGCCAATACGGATGTAACCATTCTTTTTACATACAATACAAATACCAATTCAACGGACTGGCAACCGACAACCGATATACCTAATTCCAACGAGCCATTGAGTGGCATTATCAGTATAATGCTTGACGGGGTCAAAAAGAATGGTGTTATGAAGGATGACGGTGATATTAATGGTAGTGGAGACCAAACGGCGGGAGACGGTATTTATGCATATAAAAGAACGGATTTAACTGCCGGAACACATACATGGTATGCTTATCATAAATACGATCCTAATGCAATGTGGAGCCCAGAAGGTAAGGTGCATAAAGATTATATAAACACAGAAGCAACTGTTACTCTGACTACAGATAACCAACCCGTTTATTTTTATGTTGATGTAAATAACGGAACAATTTTAAGCAAGTTGGATAACCCTCTTCCCGTAGAACTAACAACATTTACTGCAAAAGTTATTGATGGAAAAGTAAACTTAAACTGGAAAACTGCAACCGAAGTGAACAATTATGGTTTTGAAATTGAACGGAAATATTCCGGCGAAAAAAGCAAATGGAAAAAAATAGGTTTTGTAAAAGGAGCGGGAAATAGTAATTCACCGAATAATTATTTGTTCTCGGACAAACCGGAAACATCGGGAAAATATATTTACAGATTAAAGCAAATAGATATAGACGGAACGTTTACTTATAGTTCGTTGGCGGAAGTAGAGATTCTTGCACCGGAAAGATTCGAATTGAGTCAAAACTACCCGAACCCGTTTAATCCTTCCACAAAAATTACGTTCAGCATTCCGGAGGAAAGCGGAATCAAGTTGGAGATATACGATGTATTGGGACGAAAAATAAAATCATTACTGAATAAAAAATTAAATCCGGGTTCATATTCGGTTGAATGGGATGCAAGCGGAGAATCTTCGGGAATATATTTTTATATTTTAAGAGCCGGAAAATACGTAAAAACAAGGAAGATGATGCTTATTAAATAGTTCAATATTAAAATACTTCTAAAAAACTATGGGTTTCAGATGAACTTTACAACTTTGGATTATGCGGAAACGAAAGGGGTGATACATTCGTATTTTGTATTTTTTTACTGAGCAATTTTACGGAAAGTCAAAAAATTTAATATCCGGAAAATTAAGTTTTTTGATTTTCCGTTATGTTAAATAATATCGGTTATATTTCTCATTTCTCTGATGCGCCGGAATTCACAAAGAGCTATGAATATAGTTGAAATGTTTAATTTGCAAATTTATCAGTCTATAAAATAACTTTTATATGAGAAAGTAAGTTTCTACTGATTACTTTTATTTCTATATTTATTATTCCAATGAAGCCGGCGTATCAAAAATATTTTTCTAACTATTTTTTCCAGCAAATATTATTTGTTCTAATTATTTTGATTTTCTTCCTGTTAGTTATTTTGCCTAATTTCACCGCCCATAACGAGGACGGTAATTTAATTACAATTACTTACGCCGATAACATTTCCCAAGCTCACAAAATTTTAATTAAGAAATTTAATAATGAGTACAAAGGAAGAATAAAAGTTGAAACAATAAATTTGCCGTTTTCCAAATTCAGTACGAACGAAAGGAAAGAGCTTTTGGCAAGGGCTTTACGCAGTAAGAGCGATAAAATAGATATTTTTGCCGTTGATTTAATTTGGGTTCACCGTTTTGCAAAATGGAGCGAACCGATTAATGAATCGGATTTAAACGGTCTGGAAAACAAATTGTTAAAATATTCCCTTGCGTCATGTTTTTTCAACGATTCCCTTGTCGCAATTCCGCTATATATTGATATAAGCTTAATGTTTTATAGAGAAGATATTTTAAAAAAACTGCACAATTATAAAATTATTGAAAAGGAACTTCAGAATTCGATTACGTGGGAAAATTTTATCAAACTGGGTAAAAGAATGAAAAAGTTAGGATATCCGTTCTATATCTATCCTGCCGAAAGTTATGAGGGGCTTATTTGCAGCCTTACAGAATTGATATTGAATATGGAGCCTGAGTTTTTTAATCACGGGATAAATTATAATAACGGAACAGTTAAAAATGCACTAGGGTTTTTAGTAGACTTGGTTCAAAAACAAAAATTAACGCCTTATCAAGCAACCGGATTTAAAGGATATTCATCCTGGGAATATTTCATAAAGAGCAACGCTGTTTTTCTTAGAGGTTGGCCGGGTTATGAGAGATATAAAAGAGAAGCAGTCAAAAAATATAATTTCAAAGGAATAGTAAAAAAAGCACCGTTACCTCATCTGAAAGGGTCCAAACCCATATCAGTTTACGGAGGTTGGAATTTAATGATTTCCAAATTCAGCAATCATAAAAAGGAAGCTCTTGAGTTTATTAAATTTTTACTCCGCGAAGATTCACAGAAAATTATGTATCAAGAAGGAGGATATTTGCCGGTACTTAAACAGTTATATGAAGATAAATCGTTTGTTGCTAAATACAAGGATTTAAAATTTTATAAGAATTTACTTAACAATGGTGTTCACAGACCGTTTCTGAAAGATTATACAAGAATTTCCGATATACTCGCCTATTATGCTAATAAAGCAATAAAAGGTGAGATAAGTGTTGACAAAGCCCTTAACGAAGTGGACCAAAACATTCAGTCCAAATCAATAATAATTAAATAATTAAAATGAAGTCACAAAATATTAAAGAAAGAATTGAGAAATATCATTTTGAACTAAGACATCTGACACTAATATTATTAATTTTAGTAATATTTCAATTTATATTTTCATTAATTCAGAAATCATCACTCGAGGAATTTTTACATAAAACACAACAGTGGTACAAAAAAGAATCGGCGGAAAGAATTGCCAATTTAAGTACCACATCACTTGAATTATTAATGGAAAACATCTACGACCGTGGAAAGATTGACAACAGGCTTAGAACAAAAATTATCGAGGCTTTTAATATTATTTTCAGTCAACAATTAATGGAACAACATGTGCAGCTTAGCGGATTGATAGTTTTACAAAACGGCAGGCCTGTAGTAATTGAAAATGGAAAGACCCTATTGGATTTTTTAACGGGGAAATTGAATTACTCGATAAAAACTATACCTGAATTTGAAGAGGCTAAACGCTTATTTGAAGATAATGCCGAATTATTAAGAGAGAAAGAACAAATATTAAGCGTTCAAAAACCGGGGCAAACTTTTCACGTTTTGGTGCCTCTGGTTCCGAACGGCGAATTCCTGGGCGTTTTTTACATGAAAAATTCACCGAACTTTTCATTTTTTACAAGTAATATTCTTTCCGGTTATAACGAAGTTGCAATTGTTTATTTTTCACTTATACTGTTTGGATTAATAGCAATGTATTTAATCTCATCTTATTCTGTTAGGGAAAGAGACAAAGCGAAAGAACTCTTTTTTGAAGAACAGGAAAAACATTTGAAAGATAAAATAGTGCACGAAAAAGAATCTCTGTTTACAAAAAGAATTTATCACACACACCACAAAGCCGAAAAGGTAATGGGTTTTATAAAAGAAGATTTGCAAGGTCTGAACGATAAAAATATAGACTCGGTAAAAGATAAATTATATAAATATGCCAATTTTGTTTCACGCGTAATATATGATATGAAATGGTATGATCCACCGCTGCAAACCATTCGCAATCCAATGTTTAAAACTGATATAAACGAAGAAATAAAATTTATAGTTAATAATTTATTTCTCCGGATCTCTTCTCAAACTGATACGTTTGAATTCGAATTGGAGCTCGATGATAAATTTCCAAAAGTGTCTGTAAATGAGTATGTTATTTGGGAAGTATTGGAACCATTAATCCAAAACAGCATCGACCACGGCAACACAAAAAGTTTGGTCATATTTATTAAAACGTTTTATGATGAAGAAAACAATTTGGCTGTTATTTCGATTAGGGACAACGGAAACGGGATTAAAAAAGAATTATTGGAAGAAATAAACGGGGTAAAAAAAATATTTTTGGAAAAAGTTTCTACAAAATATTCCGCAAATCAGAACAAAGGCTACGGCTGCTATATTGCATATGAAATAGCAACAAAAAGATGCGGATGGAAACTTGATGTGCGGAATTTGGAAGAAGGTGGTTGTGAATTTCAGATTACTTTTAATAAATAAAAAGAATAATTAAATGAATCCTGCCGACCCGATCAATATATTGTTAATCGAAGACGAAGAGTTTGACGTTAAGCGTGTAAAGAACACTATAGAACCATTTAAAGATAAAATATTTATCCGGGAAATTGTATCTAACGGAGCTGATGCTCTTAAAATTCTGAGTGAAAAACAAAATTATTTTAGTATTGTAATAATGGATTTCCAAATAGCAGGTGGAATTAAAGGTGAAGAATTAATTAGAGAAATAAAGAAAATTGATACCACAATTCAAATTATAGTAATAACCAAACTAACGATTAATATAACGGATTATAATTTTGCAAATGAATTAATAGAAGCAGGTGCTTTTTGGTATTGCACAAAATATCCGGGTGATATTGAACAATATATTTACCAGCCTACCGATTTTGTTATGTCTATTTTCAATGCATACGAAAAGAGGATTCTGGAAAAACGTAATTATGTTTCAAATAAAAAATTAACTCAAAACATCTACACAATTCTGAAAGAAAGAGAAATTATAGGTGAATCGGAGCAGATAAAGAATCTTAAAGGACAGATTGAAAAACTTGCTAAAAACGATTTGAACATTCTCATCGACGGAGCTTCCGGTACCGGCAAGGAACTTGTTGCGTATCATATACACTATAAAAGCAAAAGAAAATTTGAAAAATTAATCCGTATTAATTGTGGTAGTATACCTGCTGATCTGATAGAGAGTGAATTGTTCGGTTACATAAAGGGCTCGTTTACCGGTGCCGCAAAAGAAAAAAAAGGTTTGTTCGAAAGTGCAGATAAAGGAACGATTTTTTTAGATGAAATATCCGAATTGCCTCTTTCCGCTCAAGTTAAACTTTTAAGAGTAATTCAAGACGGTGAAATTGAAAAAATAGGTCGCACAGATACCATAAAAGTCAATGTTAGAATAATTGCGGCTACAAATACAAATTTGGAAGAAAGGGTCGAGCAAAAAAAATTCCGGGAAGACCTTTACTACCGCTTAAATGTGGCAAGAATCCATCTTCCTCCCTTGAAAGAGAGACGTGAAGATATCCCCTTGTTAATCGATTATTTTGTTGATAAATATTGTTCCGATATGGGTATAGTGAAACCGGTATTTCAAGAAGAAGCAGTTACAAGTTTGAAAAATTATGATTGGCGCGGGAACGTTCGTGAATTAAAAAATGTTGTGCAACGATTTTTGCTAAACGAACAAAAATTAATAACTAAAGAAGTTGTTGACGAATCGTTGGTTTACCGTTTACCCGGGGCAGGAAACAACTCCGATGTTTTTAATTTTAAATATTTAAGAAGCGTTGTTCAGCTTAAAGATATTGAAAAACGGTTCCGGAAAGAATATTTTCTTCATGTAAGGAATAATTCTTCTTCCGATGCCGAAGCAGCTAAAAAACTTGGATTGGCTCCTCCTAACTATTTTAGAATGTGTAAAGAATTGGGATTGAAATAGCACACACCGGTGTTTTTAAATTTATCACTATTATTAAAATAATAATGACGTTATTAATTTGATAATAAAATAACCTCGTGAATTATTAGTTTTTCCACTTTAAAGCCAATTTTAGCCTTTCATTAGTGGTACGGTTATTGCCTTTAACTTTGATTGACTGTATCAAAAGAGGAGCCATGTTCAATTTTATCAGACTTTCAGCGTTATTTTTCTTTTTAAATATTAGTTTATTTTTTGCCCAAATCTATAAAAATCCTTCTGAAAATATTGAGAAAAGAATCTCTGACCTGTTGAATAGAATGACACTTCAAGAAAAAATAGGTCAAATGCAACAATATAATTTATGGGAAATGAATGATAAAGTTTTGGAAGAAGTCGCTGATGGGAAAGTGGGTTCTTTTTTAAATGCGGGAAGCAAAGAAGATAAAATTAAACTTCAAACCGTTGCAGTAAGTAAATCAAGATTAGGCATTCCACTTATTTTTGGAAGAGATGTGATTCACGGATACAAAACCGTACTACCGATACCTTTGGGTCAGGCATCGACTTGGAATCCCGATTTAATTAAAAAAGGTGCTGAAGTAGCGGCAGCCGAAGCTTCGGAAGATGGAATTCATTGGACATTTGCACCAATGATAGATATTTCCAGAGATCCCAGATGGGGCAGAATAGCGGAATCATGCGGTGAAGACCCGTTTCTTGCAAGCGTTATGGGAAGTGCGATGATTCACGGTTTTCAAGGAGAAAATCTTGCAGCGCCAAACACTATTGCTGCATGTGCAAAGCACTATGTAGGATATGGCGCTGCCGAGGGAGGACGAGATTATAATACGACTCTTATTCCCGAGGGTGAATTACGAAACATTTATTTGAAACCGTTTCAAGCAGCAGTGAAAACTGGCGTAGCTACATTAATGAGCGCTTTTAATGATTTGAACGGCGTACCTGCTACCGGGAATAATTTTACATTGAAAAAAATATTACGGAAAGAATGGCTATATGATGGATTCGTTGTAAGCGATTGGGGAGCTGTTAGCGAAATGATAAATCACGGATTTGCTAAAGATGGTGAGGAAGCGGCGGTGAAAGCCGTTAATGCAGGTGTAAATATGGAAATGGTAACTGAAAATTATAAAACACATCTAACGCAATTGATAAACTCCGGTAAAGTAAAGGTTGAATGGATTGATACATTGGTAGCTGGAATATTAAGGGTAAAATTCAAACTCGGTTTGTTCGACAATCCTTTCGGCATCAATCCCTCTAAAACTACATTGACCAACACGAATAAAAAAATTGCAAAAGAAATTGCAACGGAAAGTATTGTTTTATTACAAAACCGCAATAGTACGCTGCCTTTAAATATTGATAAAATTAATAACCTTGCCATCGTCGGTCCCTTGGCCGATGCGCCTGCAGATCAACTGGGAACATGGTCGTTAGACGGAAATCCAGCTAATGTAATTACTCCACTAAAGGCAATAAAAAAAGAGTTCGGACATAAATTAAAAATTTACTATTCAAAAGCTATGGAAACGCCGAGAAGCAATGACCGCAAATATTTTAACGACGCGCTTGAAATAGCCGGGAAGTCGGATTGTGTTCTTTTATTTCTCGGAGAAGATGCAATGTTATCAGGTGAAACACATTGCAGGGCATTTCTGAATTTGCCGGGGAAACAAGAAGAATTAATTGACGAATTGTCCAAATTAGGGAAACCTCTAATTTTAATCATTTTAGCAGGCAGACCTTTAACATTCGGTAATGTAGCTAATAAAGTAAACAGCATTTTATACGCTTGGCATCCCGGTATCATGGGTGGCGAAGCGATATCCGATATTTTATTTGGTAAAGTTTCACCTTCCGGGAAATTGCCGGTAACGTTCCCAAGAACCGTCGGACAAATCCCAATTTATTATAACCATAAAAATACGGGGCGGCCGCCTTCCCCAAATCAATTGGGAAGAACACTCGGAACCCCGGAGAACCCAGACGGTTATGCAAGTTACTATCTCGATGTTGATTACACACCAGCTTATCCCTTCGGATATGGTTTAACATATTCAAGTTTAAAATATTCGAATTTATCATTGAGTGATAAAACAATAAAATTAGATGATACTCTGCAAGTTTCGGTTTCAGTAACGAATACAGGTAATTTTAGAACAAAAGAAATAGTTGAGCTTTATATAAGAGATTTATATGGAAGTATAACCAGACCGGTTAAAGAACTGAAAGGTTTTAAGAAAATAGATTTAGCACCGGGCGAAAGCAGAAAAGTTAAATTTTCCCTTTCGGCAGAAGATTTCAAATTCTACGATATAAATATGAATTACATTGCAGAACCAGGAGAATTCGAGATTTTCGTTGGAGGATCATCTAACGACAAAGATTTACTAAAGGAAAAAATAATTCTTAAATAATGCGGCTATCATTTTGTAACCGGTATTTTAATGAATAAAATTTTAATACAAATATTTACAATAAATAAGGAGAGATAACATGAGAAAGATTCTTACATTTCTATTAATACTATTTTTAACGACGGTATCACATGCACAATGGATCATGGATTCATTTGATAATTCAGTGGGTAACACTTGGCCGGATACAGCATCGACCGAACTTAATACAAGATATTTATATGCAAACGGTGCTACAGCTTATGTGAATCTCTTTAATGAAACCGAGCATCAAGAAGGAAGCGGTTCCATGAAAATTGATTACAGAGTGGAAGCAGCCGATAGCTGGGGAGGCTACAGCGTGATTACATCCTACGTTCCCGATAGCGTTGCGGATATGCCTTATATAGATCTATCGGCAGGAACAGAATTGAGTTTATGGTATAAAGTTGTCACTCCCGTAAATATGAGTCAGAACGGAACTATTTTTACCGAGTTCAAATTGGCAGAATACGATGAGAACGGAAACAGGGATTTGTGGGTTTATGAAACGGATATTAAACATACCGATAATTCCGGAAATTGGATTAATATTAGAATGCCATTAGTCCGCTCCGATGACAAAACTACCGGCTTTGCCCCGCAATTTATTGAAGGTGACGGCGAACTTCAGTTCGATAAGATTAAAGGTTTTGAAATCACTTTTGTTTATATTACTGCCGGGAACAGTACAACTCCTCCAACAGCAGAAGGTTCAATTCTAATAGATAATTTACAACTTCTCGGCACGCGTTATGAACCATTACAAACATTCGATACTGCAGTATCTGACTCTTTCTTTGTTGTAGATTCAATGGGGTGGGCAGGAAGCGGTGCGGGAAGCACAACTCTTTCCGATAATTCCAGCGATTTCGTTGAAGGTACCGGTTCTTTACAATGGGATTATACTGTAAATGCATCTCAAAGCTGGGGCGGTTACTTAACAATTACTCCGGCTAATCCCGCACCTATTGATTCGTTGGCTGAACGAACTGCTTTGGTGCTTTATCTTAAAAATTTAGTGCCTCAATCTGGTACACCCGACAGAGTAACTTTCAGGTTCACTTTGGTTGAAAATAACACCGGTGAAGATGAATCTTGGACGTGTGAAGTCCCGATTAAGTTAAGCGAAGCATCGGACTGGACAAGATACTATTTACCTTTAAGGGAACGCCCTGTATATAACGACAGTATTTACGGTGGACCTGGTCATAATCACTTCCCCTCCGATGGCTTTTCTCAACCGTGGTGGGAATCGAAAGGAGACGGGGTTTTCAATCCCGAAGCTGTTAAAGAATGGCATGTAACATTATCCGCAGGTGGTACTACTTATGGTGCACAAGGCGAAAAAATGAGCGGTACAATATTGTTCGACGTATTCCAACAATCGGGATTCCAATTTTCAGATAAAACCCCGCCCGAAGCTCCTGCCGGTGTTTCGGTTGTAGCAAGTACTTATTCGAATTTAATTACTTGGAATGACGTACCGGGTGAGGAAAACGAGAAGTATAATATTTATTACAGTCAAAATCCGATTACGGATGTAAATGCTGAAGGAGTTGAAGTAGTTCAACTTGGTGTTGAGGAAAACATTCAAGTTGTTGAACACGTTTTGCTTGCACCTGCAACAGATCAATCGGTCACGTATTATTACGCAATTAATGCTGTAGATAAAGCAGGTAACATAGGTTCTCCCGCAGTTACCGATGCGGTTACAAATACCGCAAAAGGCGTAACCGTTATTGCTACTACTGCCCCAAACAATTTTACGGCTGACGGAGATTTAAGTGAATGGTCAGATATTACTCCGTTTAGAATTTTTCCGTCAGATGGTAGTGGGACCGTTGTGACAGGAACAACCATTGATGATGACAATGATTGCTCGGCAGAAGCTTACGTGGCAATCCAAGGTGAATACTTGTACGTGGCTTTCGATGTTAACGATGATGTAGTTCATCACGAAGAAACGTGCGATTCATGGACTAGCGATTCCCCGGATTTATTAATCGGACTTTACAACTGGCACGGTGCTCCACATACGGATTACCAAAGGGGCAGTCAACCAGATTATCATTTAAGATTCGGAAAATATCTTGCCAGAAGTGATCATTGGACCAACTTAAACGATTCTTTACTTGTTAGTGGAACAGATAATTATATATGGAAAGAAAAATTCACCGGAGGTTATGTTGTTGAAGCAAAAATTCCCCTTACGGAACTGGCTGGCACTAAGGATACAATTCCAACAATTCGAGAAGGATTCAGAATGCCGATTGATTTTGTAATAAATGATAATGATAACAAAAAACCTGACGGACAATGTTGGGAAAGGAGGGAAGGTATATTAACCTATTCCTCACGTAATCAAGATCAAGGTTGGAAAGATGTTTCCGTTTGGTCTTATACTTGGTACGGCAATAAGTGGGTTGTTTCGGTTAATGAAGATAATAAAATCAAAAACGTTTATTCTTTATCGCAAAACTATCCTAACCCGTTCAATCCCACAACGGTTATAAAATATTCACTTGCGAAAACCGGGAATGTTTCACTTAAAATTTATAACCTGTTGGGTCAGGAAGTTGCTCGGTTAGTTAATAAAGAACAAACTGCAGGTAATCACCAAGTAAATTTTGACGCATCGCAACTATCATCGGGAATTTATTTCTACGAACTCAAAAGCGGTACATATAATAAAGTTAAGAAAATGTTGTTAATTAAATAACCGATTGATACAGCCAATCAATCATTCTTATGTATTGATTGGCTGTTCACATTTTACGATAGTCGAAATTATTAGTATGAAATGCAATAACTATAACTTTATAAATAAAATAATTAATATTGTTAATATTTTATTATTAACAATCATAATATTACCTTTAACATTATATGGCGGTACTACGGGGAAAATTACCGGCAAGGTATTGGATAAAGAAACCGGTGATCCGCTTATTGGGGCTAACGTAATAGTGAAAGATACTTATTTTGGTGCTGCTGCAGATGTTGAAGGGGAATTCATGATACCGAATATTCCTCCCGGGGAATACACTTTAACAATATCGGCTGTAGGATATCAAAAAATTACGATAAAGCATGTTCTGGTAAAGATAGATTTGACTACCAATCTGGGCATTATTAGAATTTCCCCGCAAACCGTTGGCCTGGGCGTTGTTGTGGTAAGTGCAAAACAACCTATGATTACGAAAGATTTAACTTCTTCTTCTGCGATTGTTACATCCGATGAACTTAAAGCTTTACCCATAGATAATTTCCAACAAGTAGTTAACTTGCAAGCCGGAGTGATAGACGGGCATTTTAGGGGCGGCAGAAAGAACGAAGTTGCTTACTTGATCGACGGTGTCGCGGTTAACGACGTTTTTAATGGTGTCCTTAGCGTTGAAGTGGAAAATAATTCAATTAGGCAGCTGGAAGTCATTAGCGGAACTTTCAATGCCGAGTACGGGCAAGCGATGTCCGGAGTTGTTAATATAATTACCAAAGACGGTGGCGTTAATTATGAAGGAACCGTTTCTTCATATGTAGGGAATTATTTTACAACTTCAAATGATATATTTCAAAATCTTAATAAAATTAATCTTAAAGGACCAAAGGATTTAAGATTCAGTCTAAGTGGACCTGTTGAATTTATAAAAAATTTATCGTTCTTTATAACCGGGCGTTTATACTCCGATGACGGTTATATTTACGGTAAGAGAGTTTTTCTTCCGTCGGATGGGGCGCCTGTCTTTCCGGATCCGGAGAACCCCGATTATTTTATACTTAAGCCCTCAGGCGACGGCAAATATGTTCCCATGAATCCACAGAAGAAAAAGTCATTTAACGGGAAGTTAACTTACAGCTTGCCTTCTTGGAAATTCACTTATAATATTTTTGGGGACGATAATTGGAGTAAATATTATAATCATTCAATGAAGTTAGTTCCAGACGGTATAAAAAATCATTTCAGAACCAATATTATTCATTCATTCCAAATATCTTGGTATCCATCAAATGTAACACTTGCAACATTAAAATTTTCGCATAATTATCATGATTATAAAGGATATTTGTATGAAGATCCTCTGGATCCGCGATATGTTGACGCCTCCCGCGGTGCTCCGATTTCCGAATATACTTTCAGAACCGGCGGAAATGAAACCGACAGATATTCCAGATATACTAAATCCCTTATCGGGCAATTCACATTTGAATCTCAAGTTTCAAAAGAACATAAAATTAAAGCCGGAGTGGAAGGAAGATTTCATGAAATTTTCAATTCTTGGAAAACACTTAGGAATTTTACAGACGGACAGAGGGATGAAAACGGAAACTTGATTTATCATTTAGGTTACAGCGCCCCCGGTACAAAGTTTAACCAAATATATAAAACGAATCCGTACGAATTCTCCGCCTATATTCAGGATAAAATGGAATACGATATCATGATAATTAATGCAGGTCTCCGGTTCGATTATTTCAACTCGAACACAACTTTACCTGTTGATTTGAAAAACCCGTTGAATAATCCTAATTTTCCCGGGGCAAACAAAACGAGACCCGCAAATAGCCAATACCAAATTAGCCCGCGTTTCGGAGTGTCCTTTCCTATGTCGGATAAAGGGGCAATTCATTTTTCGTACGGACATTTTTTTCAAATACCTTCTTTTTCTAATTTGTACGAAAACAACAGGTATATTATTGATCAAACAAGCTCACCTCAATCTTTTGTAGGTAATCCGGAACTGAAAGCACAAAAAACCGTGAAGTATGAACTTGGTTTGCAACAAGTTATTTTTCCTAATGTGTCTTTAGATGCTTCAATTTATTACAGTGATATAAGAAACTTGCTCGGCTCCGAAATTAGGGAAACCTACGAAGGTTTTTTGTATGGAAGGTATGTGAACAGAGATTATGGGAATGTTAAAGGACTTATACTGACACTCGATAAAAGATTTGCGGATTATTTTAGTGCAAAAATAGATTATACATATCAAGTTGCAGCGGGGAATGCATCTGATCCTCGTACCGTCTTCTTTAAAAGCCGTTCCGACCCTCCGGTTGAACCGACTAAAAAAGTAGTGCCGCTCGATTGGGATCAAACATCAACTTTGAATATTGCGCTTAACATTGGAGTGCCTGGCAATTGGACAGTCGGCATTATTTTTAATTATGGCTCCGGGATGCCATATACGGAAGATCCGCGATACTCAAAAGGTTTGCGTTTTGAAAACGGTGGAAGAAAACCCGATTATTACAACGTTGACCTTAGGGCAAACAAAAATTTTGAATTGTTTGGATTTAAATTAAATGCATTTTTATTGGTTTATAATTTGTTTGATATTAGAAACGAATTTATTGTCAGTCCAACTACCGGCAGAGCAGGTATTGATTTGAATGCTGCTGCATATACAGGTAAGATTTTCGGTTTAAATACGATTGAAGAATATTTAAAAAATCCGGCGGCTTATTCCAGTCCAAGACAAATTAATTTTGGCTTCAGTGTTGGGTTTTAATAATAAACAGGAGTTTCAATGTTGAGCAAAATATTTTATTTTTTTCTGATTTTTCTTTCCGCTAACATTGTTACGGCTCAAATTGATCCGAATATACAAAAATACCGCGATGAAGCATACGGAGATAAAACCTATCGCAAAAAAGGCATAATGGATGGAAATCTCGTGCGAACGATTTTCAGAAATGACGGACAGGTAGGTGCTTGGCCGGATCGTCCCTCGGGTGAATGGCCAAAAGGCACCGGGCATAATTATTTAGATGGTTTAACACCAATAGTTTCGGCTTCGATTAAAGCACCGGGAAACGGACAGTTGGTACATCCGGCAATTACATCATATAGAGAAGAGGTCGATTTTGATCCGGTTACAAACCAACTTTGGGTTGTTGAACCGGTACCGGGCTATGCTGCACCGGAATCGGAAGAACCGGCAATTAGTACAAAACCGGAAACTTGGCCGGATATTTGGCCCCGGTCTTTGCCAAATATAGATGAAACGTGGGATGGTTATTGGTACGGCTATTTTGGTCGCGGTGTTCAAAATGCTGACTTTGAGACTTTTTATGTAATGGATGATTCACAAGACAAGGAATTTAGCAGACCACCTTATCAATATTATCCAATATCAACCGACTCGAACCGTGGCGGACTCGGTTTACGCATCGAAGTTCGCGGTTTTCAATGGTCTCATGTACTGGCCGAAGATATAATATTTTGGCATTTTGACATAGTAAATCTTTCCGATTATACCTACGATACAACTTATTTCGGTTTTTACAGCGACACCGGCGTAGGCGGAGTAAGCGACAATGCCGACGATAATGCATCATACAATACCAAGCTTGATATTGCTTATGCCTTCGATGCCGATGGAGTTGCACCACCGGATAATTGGAAGACCGGCTATATTGGATATGCATATCTAGAAAGCCCCGGAAATGCACTAAACGGAATTGACGACGACGAAGATGGTATGATTGATGAAAGAAGAGACGACGGTATAGATAATGACGGCGATTGGGTGGGTTTTTCTGATTTGAACGGAAACGGTAAATGGGATGCCGATGAAAATGAACCGTTAAATGACGATCTTGGAGTCGATGGTGTCGGCCCTTTTGATCCCCAATATAACGGTCCGGATTTAGGAGAAGGCGACGGGAAACCTACTGAAGGCGAACCCAACTTCGATAAAACGGATAAAGATGAATCCGATCAAATCGGATTGACAAGCCTTGCCATTGAAAGACTCTCTAACAAAGGGCCTAAGTCAATTTGGCCTAAAAACGATGAAGTGATTTGGAAAACAATGGCCGGTCATGTTTTCGATACCTCGCTTACCAATGCAAATATACAAATATTATTTGGTTCGGGCGGATTTCCCTTGGAAGTAAACAGAAGGCAAAGGTTTTCCGTTGCACTCGTATTCGGTAACGATCTTGAAGATATGATCTTTAATAAAGAAACCGTTCAACAGATTTATAATGCAAATTACAATTTTGCCAAACCTCCGTTAAAACCTACGTTAAAAGCCGTTCCAGGCGATAAAAAAGTTTTCTTGTTTTGGGATGATGTTGCTGAACATTCCCGCGATCCGTTTCTAGGTTATGAAAATAACGACCCGACCCAAGGATTTAAAAAAGATTTCGAAGGATACCTGCTTTACAGAAGTGAGGAACCTGAGTTTAATGATATTAAGGTTATTACCGATTCAAAAGGTGAGCCTAAGTATTGGAAGCCCATTGCTCAATTCGATATTGTTGATAGCATCGAAGGACCTGATCCGGTAGGTATAAACGGCGCTCATTTTTGGCGCGGTAGTAATACAGGGTTACAACATTCATATATAGATACAAATGTGGTTAATGGAAAAACGTATTACTATGCTTTGGTTGCATACGATCAAGGCGATCCTGATTTCGGTACGAAAGGATTAATTCCGTCGGAAACCACGAAGATTATAACCGTTGATCTAGTTGGAAATGTAAAATTTGTTGATAAAAATTGTGCTGTTGTAACACCAAACGCTCCGGCTGCAGGCTATGTACCCCCGGAAATAAATGGGGATCTTAAAAATGCAACGGGAATTGGAACCGGTAGTATGCAAGTGGCAGTTTTGGACCCCGATGCCATAAAAAATAACGCAACATATAAAATATTATTTAATTCTAAAGGTGAAGTACCGTTTTACAAAACAGTTTCATATTCAATAATTAGAAATTATAATAACAAAACTGATACGTTGAATCCATACATTGATACAACTGCTATAGGTGGAGGCAAATTTAGTCCGCCTTTCGACGGTTTGGCGATTGCAGTTGATAATGATACAGCAGTGGTGGTCGATCATGAAAAAACCGGATGGGTTGTGGGTTTTTCAAATTTATATATGCCGGTTTTCCCCGACGAAAGCAGTCCCGCGCGCAACATAGCTTGGCCGGCAGATTATGAAATTGAATTTTTGGAAGAGAGATCTGTAACCACACCTTTCAATAAAATTAAAGTCCCTTTTGTAGTTAGAAATTTAACGAGGGGCGATACGGTTCAAGCAGAAATTATTGACAACAACAAAAATAAAACATTCGATCTGGGTGACGATATCGTGATTGTGGAATACGTCGGCTCAAGTTATAAATTAACTTGGAGGATAGGCTATAAACATTCTACAACAGCTCCAATAGATGCTTTCCCCTCTGCGGGTGACAGATTTGTAATTAAAACCAAAAAACAGTTCAAAACAGGTGATTACTTTTCATTTAAAACACTCGCGGCAAAAACGGATTTGAAAACAGCAAAAGATGACCTGAATAAAATTAAAGTTGTTCCAAACCCGTATGTAGGTACCGCCAGTTGGGAACCAAGAAACCTGAACCAAGAAGGAAGGGGAAGCAGAAGAATCGATTTTATTCATTTGCCCGCAAAATGTACAATAAGAATTTATTCGGTAACAGGTGCATTAATTAAAACATTGGAAAAGAATTCCGCTAGCACCGACGGTTCGCTTAGTTGGAATCTTATATCGGAGGATGGAATGGATATAGCATACGGTTTATATGTATACCATGTTTCCGCACCCGGAATAGGTGAACATATCGGCAAATTTGCGGTTATTAAATAGTCCGGAGATAGTGGATGAAACTAAACATCAAATCGATTTTTGCAGTTACATTATTTTTGTTTAACTCATTTGTTTATTCCCAACAAACCGTAACAAATGTTTCCAAAAAAGGAACAACTGCTGCATCATTTTTATCTATTGGACAAGGGGCAAAAGCCAGCGCAATGGGAAGCGCCTTTGTTGCATTGGCAGACGACCCAAGCGCCATTTACTGGAATCCAGCCGGTATTGTTGATATAACCGGAACGTCTATTATGATTGAACATACCAATTGGATTGCCGGCATAAATTATAATTTTATGGCAGCAACATACTCTCTTGGAGGTATTGGTACATTAGGTCTCAGCTTCACAGCATCTGATATTAAAGATATGAACGTTACAACGGTTGAAGAACCTGAAGGAACCGGGGAGACTTTTTCCGTTTCGGATATCGCTTTTAGTATTGCATATTCTTTGAAATTAACAGATAAATTTTCAATTGGGTTTAACCCTAAGTTCGTTTATCAGAAAATTTGGAAAATGACCGCTAGCGCAGTCGCAATCGATTTAGGCGTTAAATACATTACGCCATTCGATGGAATTGTGCTGGGAATGAGCATTTCGAATTTTGGAACACCTATGAAAATGGAGGGAAAATCTGCATTAGTTTTATATGATCCCGATCCGGAATCAACAGGCAACAATGGTAAAATTCCGGCACAACTACAAACTGACAGTTGGGAATTACCGTTGAATTTCAGAGTAGGGCTGGCATATCAAGTGTTAAATACACAATCACACCGTGTTACTATTACTCTTGATGCTTTACATCCCAGCGACAATTACGAGAGTGTGAACTTTGGTGCAGAGTATAATTTTGGAAATACAATTTTTTTGCGTGGAGGCTACAAATCATTGTTTCTGGATAATTCGGAAGAATCTTTTACACTCGGAGTAGGATTGAAACAATTGCTTCTGGGAAACTTGGCAATTAGTGTGGATTATACATATGCGGATTTTGGAAGGCTTTCAAATATTCAAAAATTTTCATTTAGCATTGTATTTTAATTAATATTAATAATGATGGATAATATTATACATAATAAAGTAAAAATTTATATTAGTCTGGTAATTCTAACAATTATAATGCCCTCCCAGATGTTTTCCAAAAAATATAAAGGTGCCGAAATTGTATCTGTTAACACATATAAATACGGAAGATTCGACGTTAGGTTTAAACCGGCAAACAGAGAGGGTGCTGTCTCTTCTTTTTTTACATATCATCATTGGGAAAGCGGAGGTATTTCAAATTGGAATGAAATTGATATAGAAATTGTTGGCAGATATAAAAATAACGTTCAGTTTAACGCAATAACGCCGGGACGAACCTTCCATATAAGAAGTCAATATGTTAAATTCGACCCATATATCGATTTCCATGAATATGGCTTTGAATGGACACCCGATTACGTGGCTTGGTTTGTCGATGGAGTTGAAGTATTCCGGCAAACCGGTAATCACGTGCAAACATTGACACGTGCTCAAAATATTGAAATGAACTTATGGATTCCTGAATATACAAACTGGGTAGGATATTTCAACGACTTATATCTGCCGTTTAACGCAGAGTACGATTGGGTACGTTATTCTTCCTATACGCCTGGAAACGGTAGTTACGGAAGCGGGAACAATTTTACTGTGCAATGGCAAGATGATTTTGATGTTTTCGATTCAACAAAATGGAAAATAACCACTGGTACTTTTCAGGGTAATTTGGTTGATTTTATTCCAGAGAATGTAATTATTAAAAACGGGTTACTTAACCTTTATGTTACTGATCCGGATAACACCGGCGATGTTGATAATATTCCCCCAAGTATTATTTGGGCAAGAGCTAATTATAACAAATCTGTTACCATACAATTTTCTGAAGAGCTGGATAAAACTTCATCGGAAGACGTTTCTAATTATATCATTTCCGGTGTTCAAGTACTTGCAGCAAAACTATCGGCCGACCGCAGAGTTGTTAACATTACCACTGATGAATTAGACCCGTATGAATCTACGAATTTAATTGTTAAGAACATTACAGAAGATAGACTTTCTCCAAACATCAAACCTTTGCAAGCGACAACTGTAAATAAAATTAACCCACTTGTGTTTCCTGTAAAAGTTAATGTTGGCGGCGGTTCTTATAAAGATTATTTGGCCGATCAAGAATGGGCGCCGGACAAAGAATACGGTTATTACAGCGGAAAATTACGAACTTATTCCGGTATCAACATACTTGGTACTAATGACGATGAAGTATTTTTAACGGAAAGGGCTGGAATTATATCTTATAAGTTTCACGTACCTAACGGAAAATACGATTTGTCACTCCTATTTGCCGAAAAGGATAATAATCTGGTTGGGGAGAGGACGTTTAATATTATAGTTGAAGATCAATATATCCGTAAAAACGTTGATGTTTATGCAGAAGCCGGAAGAAACGCTTTTTATAAAATTCAAAGCGAGATATTTGTAGAAGATGAAATACTAGATATTTACTTCGAACAAAATGTAGATAGTACCTTTATCAATGCCATTGTATTGAACCAAATAACCACTGGAATTAAAAGCCGGAAAAGTTTAGGTATGGACGGTGATTTCAAACTGTACCAGAATTTTCCCAATCCTTTTAACGGAATTACCAGAATAAGATTTAAACTTTCAAGACAAGATGTACTGACACTCGAAATTTTTGATTCAATTGGAAATAAAGTGTATAAAAAATATCTGGGAACACTTAATCCGGGTGCACACGTTGTTGAGTGGGACGGGTTAAACAACTTTAATAAATCTGTAAGCTCTGGAATATATTATTACAAACTTAGTGGAAGATATTTCGCAAGTTCAAAAAAGTTGGTGTACTTAAAATAAAACGTGTGAATTCCAATGGTTATAAGAGATTAGTATTAACTAAGTCAATTTAATATTAATATATTAAAACATAATAGATAATGGAAAAAATATTAAGAAAGAGAGGAAAAGATGGTAAAAATAAAATTACTTATAATTCTTATGCTTTTAAATTATACGGCTTATTTTGCTCAATCCCCATTAGATTATATGGTTGGGCATTGGACTTTCGACAATCCGGATAGCTTAACAGCCGCAGAACTTGGATCTCCACTTGAACTAATAGGTAATCATACAGCGATTGCGGGTCCAGACAGTAACGACGGCGCCGTACAAATAGGTGTTGGCAGTTATTATAAAGTGCGTCATAATATCCAGCCTAACGGTGGTGGAAATTTGGTAAACAATTATTCCATTGTGATGGATGTTAGGGTGAATCAAATAGGCAGTTGGCATGCATTATACCAAACTGATTCGACTAATGTAACTGACGGAGATTGGTTCATATCCCAGAACGGTAAAATAGGTATAGGAGCGGTGGGGTATACCAACGAAACTTTAATCTCAAAACAGTGGTACAGAATTGCAATCAGCGTTTCAAACGGCAACAAATATGATTATTATATCAACGGCAGCAAGGCGTTAAGTGGAACACCGGGAAGTATAGACGGCAGGTTCGCACTGCAACCCGTTCTTTTATTATTTGCTGATGAAAATGGAGAGGACAATACCATCGAAGTTGCCGATGTTAAGATATTTTCAAAAGATTTATCAGACAGTGAAATTGCCCAGCTTGGAGGTTATACCGTTTCAATTGAAGATAAACCGGTTGTTCCGTATCTTCAATCGCCTACGCCTACATCAATTTACATCAGCTGGGCTTCCAAAGGGAATAATCCGGAAGTTCTTTACGGCAAAACGCAAAACTTGGGAAACAGTACACAAGCTACAACTTATTTCTTTAATCCCACAACTGTTTGGCATACCGCAAAATTGGAAGGATTATCGCCAAGCACAAAATATTTTTACAAAGTTAAAACCGATTCAATTGAAACTGAAATTTATTCGTTCAGAACTCAGCCACTCGATTATGTAAATGACGGGCATATAAGATTTGTCATACTTGGTGATAATCGTACTTCACCCGACAGGTTCAGGGAAATATACGATTCGTTGAAAAGTAAATTACAAACTCTATACGGAGAAAATTTTGTTGACAGTGTAAACCTTATTTTTAACGTGGGAGATATTGTTACTAACGGTGATAATCTTTCCGAGTACCAAAATGAATATTTTCAACCGATAGCTCCACTTTCTCCTTATTTCCCTCACATGATAAGCATTGGAAATCATGAAAGGGAGTCTTCGAATTTTTACAACTATATGAAATTTGAAGATTTCGGAGGAACGGAAGGTGAGAAATATTATTCGTTCAGAATCGGGAAAATTAAATTTATTGTGGTTAACAGCAACACCCAACACCGTAATAATATACAAATAAATTGGTTAACACAAACATTAAATGATGCGCAAGCTGACGGAACAATAGACTGGATTTTTGTTTTTTGTCATCACCCCGGTCATAGTGAACTTTGGCCGGATGGTAATACGGAATATGTACAAAACAGAGTAATTCCCGTTTTAAAAAACTACAGTAAAGTCGATATGCTTTCTTATGGACACTCACATAATTATGAACGGGGAACTGTGGAAAACGGTAGCTTCAGATTATTGTTGGATGGCGGGGGAAATTCAAATTTGGATAGATGGGGAATGTATCCGAATCAACATGATTACCCCGAAATTCAAAAAACATACGACTATAATATTTACACAATAGTTGATGTAGATATAAAAAATAAAAAATATAATGCTGTTACATATACTTTAGGCAATCCTGATAAAAAGCTGGATAATGTTGTTTTGGACAGTTTCTTTAGAGACAAGAAAAACCAAGCACTGCCCTCCAAACCTTCTATTGTAACTCCTTCACCGGATGAAACCATTTCGTTCCCGTTTATGGTCAATGCATCCGGCTACAACGGAACATATGAAATTATGAGTTCACAATTTCAGGTAACAAGTTCCGAAGGTAATTATGATACTCCGCTAATAAATGTTAAAAGGGATTTTGAAAATATATACGGCGTTACGGATCCACCCGATTTAACTCCGATAGACCTTAACATGGGAATTGATCTCACGTCATATACAATTACAGCAAATATGCTTTCTTCGGGAACTAATAAGTACTGGGTTAGGGTGAGATACCGGGATAAAAATCTTCAATGGTCGGAATGGTCGGATGAGGTCCCTTTTTATACTGATAATACTGTTAGTATAAACGATGAATCGAAAAAACCGTTCGAGTATAATTTGGAAGTTAATTATCCGAACCCCTTTAATCCTACAACAACAATACAATTTGAATTACCCGAAACAAGCATTGTTAAGTTGATGGTTTTTGATAATCTCGGGAAGTTGGTAAGAACTTTAATCGACAGAAAAATTATGCAAAAAGGCTCGCACAAAATAATCTTTAATGCTTCCTCACTTAGCAGCGGAGTGTATTATTACAGATTAGAAGCGAATAACTACATCGAAATAAAAAAAATGAATCTAATTAAATAACCTAAGAGGTAAATATGAATATTAAATTATTATTAATTGTAAGTTTTTTATTCTCAACCTTACTGTTTGCTCAACTTAAAAATGATTTGGTTGACGATATGGTTGGTCACTGGAACTTTGATGACCCGACCAATTTAACTGCTGCAGATGTTGGGACTCCGTTAATACTTACTGGTACTCAAACCGCAATTGCGGGATATGACTCGGCAGACGGAGCTGCTAACATAGGTGTTGGCAGTTATTACACCGCACAGCATGGAATTTCTCCAAACGGTGGCGGCACACTAGTAAACAGTTATACCGTTGTAATGGATGTAAGATTTCACCAGCTAGGGCAATGGTATGCATTATTTCAAACAGATTCAACAAATGTGAGTGACGGCGATTGGTTTATTTCTTCTTCTGGAAAACTTGGCATACACGCTGTTGGGTATACGACTAAAAAATTGGTACCTGAACAATGGTACCGCCTTGCGGCAAGTGTTGCGAACGGAAACAGGTTCGATTATTACATTAACGGTAAGAAAGTTTTAACCGGCACCCCGCAAAATGTAGACGAACGTTTTGCATTATCTTCCGTTATCTTATTTTTTGCTGATGAAAATGGTGAAGATAATAGTATAGATGTTTCCGATATTAAAATATTTTCGCGGGATTTAGCTGATGATGAAATCGCTTCGTTAGGGGGGTACCCTACCCTAGAATTGGTAAGTCCTAACGGCGGAGAACAATGGCAAGTTAATACTCAACAAACTATTCTTTGGGAAAGTACGGAAATAGATTTCATCAATATTGAATTTTCAACGGATAGTATGAATACCTGGCAAACAATTGCAGAGAATGTGGATGCAACCAGCGGTGGTTATGCTTGGAATTTACCCTCCGATCCAGAAGAATCTGTCTTCATCAAAATAACCGATGTTAATGATACATCGATTTACGATATAAGCGAGCATGCTTTTTCCATTATCGAAGGTAATTTAGGTACCGGTTTGGTAGGACATTGGACGTTTGATAACCAGGATAGTTTATTAAAAGCAGAAACAGGAAATCCGCTTATTCTTACCGGCAACCATTTTGCTGCCCCGGGACCAGCCGGTAATGACGGTGCTGTAACAATAGGACCGGGAAACTTTTACACTATTGAACACGGAATAGAGCCCAATGGTGGCGGCGCAATGGTAAACAGCTATACTTTGATGATGGATGTTAAAATTCCGGTTGACGGATTATGGTATGCACTCATGCAAACAGATACAACAAATGCCACCGATGCCGATTGGTTCATTTCTTCCAAGGGGAAATTGGGAATAAGGGCTACGGGTTATTCAGATCCCACAATTTTTGCAGATAAATGGTATAGAATTGCCGTAAGCGTGGCAAATGGTAACCGACACGATTATTATGTTAATGGAATTAAAGTTAAATCCGGTGAACCACAAGATATTGACGGACGTTTTGCTCTGACCTCCAAACTTTTACTATTTGCAGATGAAAGCGCCGAGGATAACGAATTAACCGTTTCGGATATTAAGCTTTTTTCAAGAGCATTGACGGATGAGGAAATTGCCGGTTTCGGAGGTTTCCCTTCTATTCAAATAACTTCACCTAACGGCGGAGAGTATTGGACAACCGGTTCATTTCCCCGCATTACCTGGAAAAGCAAGAATGTGAGTATTGTAAAAATAGAATTTTCTCCCGACAATGGAAATACTTGGGAAACATTAACTCCCGCCACACCGGCTATTAACGGGGAATTTACCCAATGGAAAATTCCGGACACTCTTAACTCTGATTCGTGTTTGATAAAAATTACTAAACAAGATAATCCGAACTTTTATGATGTTAGTGATGGTGTTTTTAGAATTGCAACTTCTTCTAAAACGGGAAATATAGTTGTTCTTGGTTCATCAACCGCTGCAGGAACCGGACCAAGTTCGCCCGATAGCGCATGGGTTAACCGGTACCGTAAATACATATACAGTAAAAATACAACTATACAAGTAATAAATTTAGCTGTGGGTGGTTATACAACTTATCAACTAATGCCCGATGGTTACCTTCCGCCTGCAGGAAGACCTGCTCCGGATACTTCTCATAACATTTCGAAAGCAATTTCTTATAATCCGAGCGCAATAATTATTAATTTACCGTCTAATGATGTTGCTAACGGATTCTCTATTCAAGAGCAGCTAGCGAATTATGATACTATTTTGGCAAAAGCCTCTGAAGCAAATATCCCGGTTTGGATAACAACAACTCAACCGAGAAATTTTTCAGAAGAAAAAAGAAATTTACAAGTTGAAATGAGAGATTCCACTTTTTCACGGTTTGGCGATCATGCAATCGATTTTTGGAATGGAATTGCCGATTCGAATAACGGAATTAAACCTGAATACAATTCGGGAGATGGTGTTCATTTAAACAACGCAGGGCACAGAATATTATATGAAAGAGTTGTCGCAAAGCAAATATATGAACAAACAATACTCCCTACTTCAGTAAAAAGAATAAATGAAAAAATACCGGAACATTTCCGGCTTTATCAAAACTACCCGAACCCGTTTAATCCTTCCACAAAAATTACGTTCAGCATTCCGGAGGAAAGCGGAATCAAGTTGGAGATATACGATGTATTGGGACGAAAAATAAAATCATTACTGAATAAAAAATTAAATCCGGGTTCATATTCGGTTGAATGGGATGCAAGCGGAGAATCTTCGGGAATATATTTTTATATTTTAAGAGCCGGAAAATACGTAAAAACAAGGAAGATGATGCTTGTTAAATAGTTCAATATTAAAATACTTCTAAAAAACTATGGGTTTCAGATGAACTTTACAACTTTGGATTATGTTGTATTCGCAATTTATATTCTGGGAATAATTTTTCTCGGGTTATGGGTCTCCAGAACAAAAAAGGGACACGAACGCGATTCGAAAGATTATTTCCTCGCAGGAAAAACTTTACCTTGGTGGGCAATAGGTGCTTCTTTAATTGCGGCTAATATTTCCGCCGAACAATTTATCGGTATGTCCGGTTCGGGTTTTGCAATTGGCCTTGCAATAGCTTCTTACGAATGGATGGCTGCCCTCACTTTAATTATAGTCGGGAAATATTTTCTCCCGATTTTTATTGAAAAAGGTCTATATACAATTCCCGAATTTATTGAAAAACGGTTCAGTACAAATCTTAAAACCATACTAGCCATATTCTGGGTTTCACTTTTTATTTTCGTAAATCTTACTTCCGTTCTGTTCCTTGGCGGAAAAGCAATTGATACAATCATCGGCAACGGAGATGGCGGTTTAATCTTTTACTCTATTTTAGGACTGGCATTCATTGCTGCGGCTTATTCGTTGTGGGGTGGACTTTCCGCTGTGGCGTGGACCGATATCGCACAAGTGGTTCTGTTGATTTTTGGCGGTCTAATAACAACCTTTTTGGCTCTCGAATATGTAACACCGGAAGGTGGAGTGATACACGGTTTCTCCCATATTCTTAATGTTGCCGGTAATAAGTTTCATATGATTCTAACTAAAGACAATCCGGAATTTTACAATTTGCCCGGTATTGCCGTACTAATCGGTGGAATGTGGGTTGCAAATTTATATTATTGGGGTTTTAACCAATATATAATTCAACGAACGCTCGCTTCTAAATCGATAAAACAAGGACAACGCGGAATTCTGTTCGCTGCATTTTTGAAACTGTTGATTCCCATTCTGGTTGTTATCCCCGGCATTGTTGCTTATGTGCTTTTCACTCAGCCCGAGGGTACCACCATTATGCCGGGAGTAAAAGAAGCATTTCTGAAAAACGGCGGTGGCATTAATTACGATAAAGCGTATCCGTGGTTAATAAAAACTTTTGTGCCGGTAGGATTTAAAGGTTTGGTTCTTGCCGCACTTACCGCCGCCATAGTTTCTTCTCTTGCTTCCATGCTTAATTCCACTTCAACGATTTTCACGATGGATATTTACAAACCGTATCTGAACAAAAACGCAACGGAGAAAACGCTTGTAAGAATTGGAAGAATTGCTGCTGCGGCGGCGTTGGTAATTGCTATTGTGCTTGCACCTTTGCTCGGTAATATTCCGCAAATGTTTCAGTATATTCAAGAGTATACCGGATTGGTTAGTCCGGGTATTCTTGGTGTTTTTCTTATGGGACTTTTTTGGAAAAAGACCACTAACAAAGGGGCAATAGTGGGTGTTGTACTTTCCATTTTTGTGGCTTTCGTATTGAAAATGCCTGCCATCGATCTTCCTTGGATGGATCAAATGATGTACACATTGTTAATTACAATGGTAATTATCGCGGGCGTTAGTCTAACTACATCGGAAAATGTGGACGACCCGAAAGGAATTCCGCTTACGGCAAAAATGTTTAAAACAGATTCCGTTTTTAATGCTGGTTCATATTTGCTGATGATTATTCTGGCAGTTCTCTACACAGTTTTCTGGTGATTTGATATTGGAAGAAGAATCCGGTATTAACCGGATTCTTTTTCTTTGCTGAAAAAATAATCGCTTTTTAATATTGAAAAAATTTTAATATCACGAAATTTCTTTTTCATATAAAGAAACTGCCGTAAAGTTCCTTCTTCAATCATTCCCACCTTTTGCAAGACTTTAATCGATTGTAAATTCTCAGCTATGCAACGTGCTTCAATTCTGTTTAATCTCATCTTCTCGAAACCGAATTCCATGATTTTGGTTAATGCTTCGGTCATTAATCCTTGATTCCAATAACGTTTTGAAAGCGTGTATCCGACTTCCGCTTTGTTGTGTTCCGATTCGAGTGTAACAAAACCGATTGTACCGATTATTCTCCTTGCCTCTTTTAATTCTATTCCCCACGGCGCAGGTTCATTTTTATTGTAAAGACCGATTACAACATTGAGGAATTCAAGTGTTTCCAATTCCGAATGATGAGCGTCCCACATTACAAATTGGGCTACTTCTTCATCTTGTGCGTAGTCGTATATATCTTGCACATCTTTGTATCTAAGCTTTCTCAACAGAAGTCTTTCCGTCTCAAGCTTCGGAAGGTTATTGAAAATTCGTTGGGTTTCCATAAAATGTAATTCCCTTTTTCGGTAATGGAAAATTAGGTAATTTTATTTTTATATTATTTATCACAGATCACACAAAGTTTATTTTCGGAGAAAAAAATGATTAGTAAAGAGCTTTTGGATATTTTATGTTGCCCCGAAACTAAAGCCGATTTGGTTTTGGAAGGGAATTTTCTTGTTTCAACCGATAGGGAAACGAGAAGAAGATACAGAATAGAAGACGATATCCCCATTATGCTTATTGATGAATCGGAACAACTCGATTTGAAGACTTGGGAGGAAATTATGAAAAAACACGGGAAAGCCGTTTGATAACTATTAATTTTAACCAATAAAATTATTATTATTTGAATATTAATGAAAAAGTGGTGCCTTTGTTTTTTTTGCTTTTCACATTCAGCTCAATGTTGTTTATCCCGGCATATTCCTTAACCAAGGTTAAGCCGAGTCCAACCCCGTCATAACTTCTTGTATAACCGCTTTCTTCCTGGGAGAATATATCGTAAATGTGCGGAAGGTATTTATCGGAAATTCCGATGCCCGTATCGTTAATATCAACTTGAATGTTGCCGGTTGTGTTCTTGAAAATCCAAATTTGAATCTGCCCGTCTTTCGTATATTTTATTGCATTGTCTATAATGTTGGAAAATAGTTCGGTTAAGGTTTTAACATCGCAAACAATTTCGCAATTGCCCAGTTGGTTATTAAATTCCAATGCCAGATTATTATTTTCAAGTTGATCTTTATGTGCATCTAATACGGGTTTTATTATATCGTTAACCAAATCGGCTTCGGTGAAATTCAAATCGTATTTTTTGTTTTTAATTTGTGAAGCGTTCAACATTAATTCTATTGTTCTCCTTAATCTTTCGCTGCTTCTTTTGATTACATCGAAACTTTCGCGCAGTTCATCCGAAACGTTGTTTCCCAACTCACTTTCCAGGAGGGAGGAGAAACTTAGAATTGCGCTTAGCGGTGTGCGCACCTCATGCGAAATTTGTGAAAGGAATTCGGATTTCATATTGCTCAGTTCTTCCGCCCTTTCTTTTGCCGCCTTTAATTCTTCTTCATAATTTTTCCGTTCGATTACTCTGGAAACTTGACCGGCTATTAATTCCAATGTTTTTTTCTCTTTTTCCGAAAAAGGCGAATCCTTTTCAAAACTTTGAACCGAAAGCACCCCGATTACTTTTTCCTTGCTTTTTAACGGTATACCGATAAACGCCTCGGGAAATTTCTCTCCTTTAATTTTTTTGAAGGAAACAATATTTTTTATTTCCTTCTTGGTGTAGAGTAAACTTTTCTTTTTTTCACTGACAAGGGAAGATAAATAATAGTCGGTTTGATTGTTTCTAATTTTTGACCGCAAGAAAACATTATTTAAAACTTTCTCACCGTTAATTTTTTTTATTTCGTAAATCGAAATATTATCGATGGGAATTAATTGACTGATTGCACTCTGAACGGAATCGTAAATTTCTGCGGGCGATTCTGCAACGGTTGCCTCACTCGAAATTTTTAGCAAAACCGACCGGATTAATTCACTCTGCATTCTGTCGGAAATATCAACCGCAGTAATTACCCTGTTTTTGTTTCCCTTTTCATCGGTTACAATTATATCGGTGGCAAAAACATAAATGTAAGTGCCGTTTTTCCGTTTCAGTTTTAATTCTTTTTTTGAAATTTGTTCTTGCGTTACATTTTGCACGGGCAGGTAAACGGTAGAATATAATTCGTCAACGGGGAAAAGAATTTCAATTGTTTCGCCGGTTAATTCTTCAATGGTATAACCGAGCATTTTTGCAAAAGCTTCATTCAAACGGACGATAAATCCTTCTTCATTTATTACGCAAATTCCGCTTCCGTTCGATTGAAATATCGAATAAAAAATATTACTGTTGCCCGGGTCGGTTTTTTTACCGGATTTTTCGTATTTGTTTTTTACTATTTCCACAGTTATCCCGTTTGTGAGAACATTTCTCATTTTCATTATCGGTTAATTACCCGAATTCTTAAGATTTTATAAGGATACCGGATTTTGCAGGGAATTGTTGTGTTGCAAGCGTTTAATTCTTTAAATTAACGTGCCCTTTCACTATCTTTGTTTTCTCATATTTAAGAAAGGATTTTGTTTTGTTGATGATAGAAATTCTTCCGGATAAATGCGATTTTTGCGGCTGTTGTGTTGGTGTTTGTCCGGTGGATGCAATAGAACTGAAAGAAGCCGAAATAACAATAATAGAAGAAACCTGTACGAATTGCGCCAAATGCGTTTGGTCTTGCCCCATCGAAGTGCTTGTGTTTAACAGAAACGGAGCAGGGAAAAAGAATGATGAAAAGTGAATATGATATTGTGGTTGTTGGTGCAGGTCCGGCTGGTTCGATGGCGGCAAGGTTTGCTGCTGAAAAAGGCGTTTCGGTTCTGGTTTTGGAAAAAGACCGCGACGTCGGATATCCCGTCCGTTGCGGAGAAGCCGTTAGCAAAGCCGGTATTGAAGAGTTTATTCCATCCGACCCCAAATTCATTGCAACCGTAATAAATAAGTTTTCGTTTATTGCGCCGGACGGAAGCGAAGTGATTGTTCCGCTTGAAGAGGAAGGCTACATTCTGGAAAGACGCATCTTTGATTACGAACTTGCAAAAACCGCTGCAGCTGCCGGTGCAGAAATTCTTACCCGCGCTTATGTAAACGGACTTCTCTTTGACGGCAACAAAGTTAACGGAGTTAAGTTTGAATACGACGGGGAACAGAAAGAAATAAAATCGAAAATTGTTATTGCGGCAGACGGTGTCGAATCCCGTGTGGGAAGATGGGCGGGATTAAAAACACATATCGATTTCCGGGATATGGAAAGCGCCGTTCAAATTACGGCGTCAAATATTTCGGTTAAACCCGATACTTGCTATTTCTACTTCGGCGAAGAATACGCACCACAAGGCTATTTTTGGATATTTCCCAAAGATTCCAAAACGGCTAATATAGGTTTGGGAGTTGGAGGGGACATGAACAGAAAAAAAAGTGCTTTGACTTACTTGAATAATTTTATGAAAAAAAACTATCCCGGCGCTTCGGTCTTAACCCGTATAGCCGGCGGGGTGCCTTGCGTTCCTACTTTGGATAAAATTGTTGCTCCCGGTATAATGCTTGCCGGTGATGCAGCACGTCAAGTAAATCCCCTTTCGGGCGGCGGAATTGCCAGCGGAATGATTGGCGGAAGTATTGCCGGTACCGTTGCTGCAGAATCGGTTTTAATGAATAAACCTGAATATGTTTTTGAATATGAAAAAAGATGGAACGACCGGCTGGGGAAACGGCACCTTATATTCAACAGAATAAAAAACGGAATTTACAATTTTACCGACGAACAATTTAACGGTATTGCTCATGCCGCATTAAAACTTCCCGAAGAAAAACGCACATTGGGAAACATTTTCAAAACTGCATTGGTAAATAAACCGAAATTGTTAATTGACGTTGCAAAAGTGTTTTTTACAAAATGAAAAAAATTATATCGGATTTGTTTGATAAATACAAGGAATCGATTCTAGCGGAATGGTTCGACAAAGCCGTAAGCATTTTTAAGGGAAATGTGAGCGACGGGGAAATCAAACGGTTCGGTATGGATTGCATAGAGCTTTTCTCCAAGCTTGTTGCAACGAAAGGAAACGGGCGGCTCGATGAATTTCTCGAAAATTCGTACGAATTGTTTTCAAAAGCCAAACTGAACCTGCTTGAAATCAGTCAAATTTTTAATCTTGGACGAAATGCGGTAATAAATCATCTGAATAAAAACAGCGAAGAAAAATTCGATCCGCTTGTTGTAATCGGGTTCCTCGATGAATTGATTGAAATGGTTTTTGCACGGTTCAGTATGTTTTATCAGGAAAAGAAAACAAAGGAACTTACCGTAAATTTGGAAAACCTTACGGCTCAACTGGAAAAGAGTCAACAATACCTTCAAAACATTTTGCAAGCCTCCGATGCCGCTATAATGGTAATTGACGGCGATGAAAAAATAGTTGCATGGAACAAAGGGGCGGAAAAAATTTTCGGTTATACCCAACAAGAGATAATCGGGAAACCATCTTCATATCTTATTCCACCGGATGATGAGCATAAAGACGAACTGAATTTTATTAAGGAAGAAGTTAGCAAAAAAGGTGCACTCGAAAATTACGAAACCGAAAGAAAAACAAAATCGGGCGACACGATTCCCGTTCAGCTTAATGTTACAAAACTTGAAAGCACAACCGGCAAGTATTACGGGAGAACCGTTATTATTAAAGACGTAACGGAAGTAAAAAGACTTCAACAACAAATCGATCAATCGGAAAAATTGGCGGTAATTGGTCAACTTGCTGCCGGCGTGGCTCACGAAATCGGAAATCCACTTACTTCCATATCTTCATTGGTACAAATTTTACAACGCCGTTCAAACGATTTGTTCGTTAAAGAGCAGCTTTCCAATATTAAAGAAAATATAGACAGAATTTCAAAAATCGTAAGGGAACTCGTAGATCTTTCGCGCCCGCCCAGCAACGTTGAAGAGGTAACGCAAATTAACGATGTAATTAAAACAGCCCTCGGAATTGTGAAATACGACAAGCGCGTAAAAGAAGTGCAGTTCGAAACCAACTTAGACGAAAAATCACCTTTTGTCAAAATTGTGCCCGATCAATTGGTGCAGGTTTTTATCAACATTCTTATCAATGCCCTCGATGCAATTGAAGGACGGGGCAAAATAAAAGTAATTTCTTCGCACGACGAAAAAAATATTTATGTGGACATAATTGATAACGGCTGTGGAATTGACAGTAAAAATATCAATAAAATTTTCGATCCGTTTTTTACCACAAAGGAAGTTGGTAAAGGTACCGGATTGGGCTTGGCTATAAGTTACAACATAGTCAAAAAAATCGGTGGCGATATAAAAGTATCGAGCACTCTGAATAAAGGAAGCAAATTTTCGGTAATTTTACCTGTCAATTCAAACGGAAAAGAAAATAAGGACTGAAAATGAGCGCTAAAATTTTAGTCGTCGATGATGAAAAAGCAATTCGTGATTCAATAAGCTTCGTACTCAATGAAGAAGGTTTTAATACGGATACCGCCTCAGACGGAGAGGAAGCTTTGGAAAAAATCAAAACGGAAGATTACGACGTTATAATCTCCGATATTAAAATGCCCAAATGGGATGGGATTCAATTGCTCGACAAAACCAACCAATATTCACCCGAAAGCTTTTTCATAATTATGACGGCTTATGCCTCCATCGATAGTGCAATAGACGCATTGCGGAAAGGAGCGGTGGATTACTTCATTAAACCAATAGAATTTGATGACTTGATAATTAGAATTAAAAGATTACTGAATTATAAAAAAGCCGTGCTCGAAAACAAAGCCCTCCGCCAAAGGATTTCTGCGCCCGTGGGCTTCGAAAACATCATCGGTAAAAGCGAACCGATGCAAAGGGTTTTTGAATTGATTAAACAAGTTGCACCCACAACAAGCAATGTTCTGATTTTCGGAAAAAGCGGAACCGGAAAAGAACTTGTGGCAAAGGCAATTCATTACAACAGTCCGAGAAAAAATAAAATTTTCCTGCCCATTAACTGCGGAGCCATTTCCGAAAATTTGATTGAAAGCGAACTATTCGGACATAAAAAAGGTGCATTTACCGGTGCGACGGAAAATAAAGACGGCTTGTTCAAAGTTGCCGACGGCGGAACGCTCTTCCTCGATGAAATAGGCGACTTGCCGCTTAACCTCCAAGTGAAATTGCTACGGGCAATTGAAGACAAACAATTTTTACCCGTGGGTGGAACAGTACCCGTTAAAACCGATGTTCGAATTATTGCCGCAACCAACCAGGATTTGTACGAAAAAACCAAATCCGGTGAATTCCGCGAAGATTTGTTTTACAGACTAAACGTTGTTGAAATACGACTTCCCTCGCTTAATGAACGCAAGGACGATATCCCGCTCCTTGTAAATCACTTTATTGAGAAATATTGCAACCAGATGGGAAAACCTTTGCTTCGAATGGACAACGAAGCAATGAAAATTTTAATGGCGCACGATTGGCGCGGCGGGGTAAGGGAACTGGAAAACATTATCGAACGTGCGGTTATTTTTGCCCGAGGCGATTTTATAACCCCAAAAGATTTAGCCGACTATGTTAATTCGGAGAAAACGGAAACGAATTATCCCGAACAATTAAAAGAAGCAGTTAAAATATTTGAACGTGAACATATTCACTCGATTGTTAAAAAATACAATTACGATAAAGAAAAAGCCGCCAAGGTTTTGGGAATCGGTTTGTCGTCGTTATACAGAAAAATGGAAGAACTAAATATTCCTACAAAACCACTCGATGAAGATTAAAAAAATTTTTGGTTATTTTGTTTGTACCGATTAGTATATTTGTTAAATAGTTAATAATGAAAATTAATTTTTTATGGAAAACGGAAAACATAAAGAAATAAAAACCGTTATAAACGGATTAACCCAAGAAGATTTGAACGAGATTTTTATTACGGCATTAAACAGTTCCGACCGGCTTTTCTTTTATATCGGTAAAAATAATGAGTTTATGTTTTCCGATTCGGTTGAAACCGTTACCGGATACTCCCGCCGGGAAATTGAGGAACTTAACGGCAGATATTTCGGATTAATCCACAGTGCCGATTTGAGGAAAGTGAAAGATAAATTGCTCAATGCTTCCCGGAATTTTGAATTGAACGAATTTACGGCGGAATACAGAATTGAAAAAAAAGACGGAAATGTAATTTGGGTTAGGGATTCCATCAAAATTGTTCGTAACCAAGTTAAGCAAATTGAATACATAATCGGCTTGGTTAATGATGTAACCGAGTACAAGTATAGGGAAAATGAACTGCTCGATGCAGTAAATAAAATTAAAGAGCTGGGTGATGCAAAAGACAAATTGATTTCAATTGTTTCGCACGACTTGCGCGCACCTTTTACAAGTTTACTCGGATTCTCCGAAATTTTACTTAACGAAAACGATTTGCCCGAAGCGGAAAGACGCGAATACCTCGAATATATAAACGACGCCTCGCAAACCCAACTGCAGCTTGTAAATTACTTGCTCGATTGGTCGCGCTTGCAATCAGGCAAAATGAAAATTGAACCGCGCCGTTTGGATATCAAATCCGTAATAAACAACTGTGTTTCCGTTTTAACAGGTGCTGCAATTCGAAAAGACATCGAAATTATTGTTAATTCGGAAGACGGACTTTACGTTAATGCAGACGACCGGCTCATTAACCAAGCTGTAACGAATTTGCTCAGCAATGCAATTAAGTTTTCACATCCCGGTAAAAAAATCATTGTGAAAGCAAACAGATTTAAAGAGAAGATGATAGAAGTGATTATTAAAGACGAAGGCGTCGGTATAGAAGAAAAACATCAACATAAAATATTTAAAATCGAAGAAAAATTTTCGCAATCTGGAACAACCGGCGAAAAAGGAACGGGTTTGGGATTGGCTTTGGTGAAAGAAATTATTGAAAAACATAATGGAACAATTTGGTTTTACTCCAAGAAAAATGAGGGTAGTGAATTTCATTTCACCCTTCCGGAAGCAAACAATCTCGTTCTTGTAATTACGGGTGGAACTCCATCCGGAACGTTTGAAGATACTATTACCGAAACCCTTCCGGGTTTTGAAATCGAATTTGTAGAAAACGGTTATGAAGCGATGACGCTGATGAAAAATAAAATTCCGACACTCATAATTTTGAATCATCATCTGCCGCTTATGACCGGAGCGCAATTCGTTGAAACAATTAAAGGGAAAGATTCATTCAAACACATTCCTCTGCTTATATTTTCCGAAAATTTGGACGACTCGGTCCGGGAAAAATATTTCAAGTTCGGAATAGACAAATTTCTTAATTTTCCTGTAGAAAAAAACAGGTTGGCGGAAATGCTGACCGGTTCGGTCAACTAAACTATTGTTGATTGCAAAAGAAAAATGCCGGAGAATTTTAAATGGAACAAAATAACGGTAACGGTGGAAAAAAATATTGGTTCGCACTCTATACCAAACCGCGACACGAATTTAAAGCCGAACAACAATTGAAAGGATGTGGAATTGAATATTTTTTGCCGACCGTAACAAGACTTAAGCAATGGAGCGACAGAAAAAAGAAAGTTAAAGAACCGTTATTTAAAAGTTATATTTTTATTCATGCAAATGAAAAGGAACGCTTGACTGCTTTGGAACAATACGCAATTGTACGGACAATTTATTTCGACGGTAAGCCGGCTGTTATTCCCGATTGGCAAATTGAAAATTTGAAGAAAATGCTTGAGAAAAATGTGGAAGTGTTTGTTAAAGATGCTTTGAAAGTCGGTACGCGCGTTAGAATTGTTTCCGGACCTTTTAAAGATATTGAAGGTATCGTGTACAAAACTACAAATCAAGAACAAATGCTTGCCGTTACGATTGATTTGCTGCGCCGTTCCGTTGTGGTTCAAATTCCAAGAGACAGTTTAGTGGAAAAAGTGTAAAACGTTATGCTAAAACAAAAAGAACTTTCGAAATTAAAAACCGGCGAACCGGTTAAGCATTTTTTGCTTTTAAACAAAATCGAAACGAAAACCACAAAAGCAAACAAAAGCTATTTGAACCTTGAGCTCAGGGATAAATCGGCCGTTTACCCTGCCAAAGTTTGGGATAATTTCGAGGATTTCCTTGCCCGCGCAAAAGAAGGCGATGTTGTAAAAGTCGAAGGCGTAATCGAAGAGTTTAACAACCAACCCCAAATTAGAATTTTGTCCATAGATTTAGCCCGCGAGTCCGATAACGTTTCACAAAAAGATTTCTTGCCGGTCTCAGAGCGCAATTTGGACGAAATGCTTAACGAGTTTAAGGAATTTATGAATTCCATTCAAAACCGTTATTTGCGTGAATTGCTGAAAGTTATTTTCGATAAGGAAACATTCGAAAAATATATTAACGTGCCCGCCGGAAAAGCATGGCATCATTCGTATGTGCACGGACTTTTGGAACATACGCTCGAGATTCTTAAAATTTGCGACTTGATGTGTAAAATCCATCCCGAACTTGACAGGGATATTTTGCTAACCGCAGCCATTCTGCACGATTTCGGAAAAACCGAAGAACTGACTTACGAGAATTCCTTCGACTATACGGATAAAGGAAGATTGCTCGGTCATATTACTATTGCTGCATTGAAAATTCAAGAAGCGGCAGATAAAATAAACAATTTCCCCGGAAAACTTTTAACCCTTCTGCTTCATCTCGTACTCAGCCATCAAGGTAAACTTGAACATGCTTCACCCGTTGAACCGAAAACACTTGAAGCAATTGTACTGTATCATGCCGATGAATTAAGCGCCAAAACCAACGCTTACAAACTTGCCATCAAAGCCGATGAAGATAAAGAAGGAAGTTGGACAAGATTCTTGCCCCTTGCCGGTACAATGCTCTATACCGAAAAACAACAAAACGGGGAAGAGCCGAAAGAAACTTTATTCGATTAAATAAAAATTTGATTATTAAAATTATGAGGAAATTAAAATGAAAAATTTAATTTACGGAATTTTGTTTTTAATTATTTCAACAACATTATTTGCACAAGAAGCACAGCTCGATTCGCTTTTGGCATTAGGCGATAAATACTATTCCGGATTCAATAATAAAGCCGCTTTGGAAATTTATCAAAAAGCGGACAAGTTGTTTCCCGATAATTGGCAAGTTTTATGGAGAATCAGCAGGGCTTATATCGATATTGGCGAGCATTTGGATGAAAACATAGAAAATTTTGAAGATGAACAGCTGAAAATGTACAAAATGGCTTTGGATTATGCCGACCGGGCTGTGAAACTTGCACCTAATGAAGCAATGCCTTACGTTCGCCGGGCAATTGCAAACGGTAGAATAGCTTTGTTCAAAGGTGTTTTCAGTGTTGCATCGATTGTAGATGCCGTTAGGGATGACTGCCGGAAAGCTATTGAATTGAGTAACGGTGGAAATATTGTTCAAAGTCTCGCTCATTATGTTTTGGCGCGAACACATGCACGTGTAAGCCAAAAATGGGCGCCCGCCCGTGCGGTAATCGGACTTGGCTGGGCCGATCTCGATTCGGCGCTCGTTCATTACGAAAAAGCCATCAAGCTCCGTCCGGGATTCATAATGTACTATCTTGATTACGCGAAGGCGTTGATAAGGGAAGATGAATATGAAAAAGCGCGTGAGATGCTGAATAAAGCACTTGCAAGCAAAAAACAAGATGAAGACGATCATATACGTTTGGCCGAAGTGAAAAAATTATTAGATGAAATAAAAGACGAATAAAAATGGAATTCAAGGAGGAATTCCTTCAAAAATTGAAGTCGGCCGGTTCCGTTGTATTTTTTACCGGAGCCGGAATTTCGGCTGAAAGCGGCATTCCCACTTTCAGAGGGAATGAAGGCCTTTGGAAAAAATTCCGCCCCGAAGAACTTGCTAATTTCGATGCATTTATAAGGAATCCCGGTTTGGTTTGGGAGTGGTATCAATACCGCAGAAAAATTGTTGAGGAAGCGCAACCTAATGCAGGTCACTTTGCAATTGCCGAAATGGAAAATTATTTCGATAACGTAAGCGTAATTACACAGAATATTGATAACCTTCATGCCAGAGCAGGCAGTACAAAAATTTACGAGCTGCACGGAAACATCGAAAGGAATTATTGTATTGATTGTAAAACTTATTATACTCACGAAGAGTTGGAAAGCTCCGGCAGCGCGCCGGAATGTAGATTGTGCGGCGGTTTAATTCGACCCGATGTTGTTTGGTTCGGCGAGCCCCTTCCGCAAAACATATTCTCGGCAGCTGAAAATGTTGCACGCAACAGTGATATCTGCTTTGTGGTTGGCACTTCCGCAGTGGTTTATCCCGCTGCTTACATCCCCGGTGCAGCTAAAAGCGGCGGTTCGTATCTGGTGGAAATTAATATTGAACCGACAGAGCTGAGTTACCGTGTCGATTATTCGATTATAGGTAAGTCCGGTGAAATTCTACCGCAAATTTTGGAAAAGGTGAAGAAACTCAAAAACCGGTAAGGCGCTGAAAATTCTAGGTTTCTGTCACGGAACCATTTAACGGATACCGTTTTACTCGCTAAAAGTTATAATATAAACTCAATTAGGTTTTTCACTCTCCGGACGCCGTTATTCCCCGCTGCGGTCATGGAAATATTTTATACCCTAAACCGAATTTAATAATATGGAATATATTTTTCGGTTTACCGGAATATTCCGGTTCTAACGGGGTTGAAAATCCGTATTCGTTTTTCAAAGCATAATCGAAAACCAATTCAGCGGAAATCCGGTTTGTGAAATCGTAGCCGGCTCCGGCACTTATGAAGTTTATCACTTTACTGTGGCTTTTATCAAGAATGTTAATTCCGTTTGTCTTTTCACCATTGAAGTGCATGTTAAATCCGAATTGCAAATAAATTTCTTGTGAAATGTATTTACTTAAAAATATGCCTAATTCCATTCCGCTGTAGTCGTTTGCATCCAAATAACCTAAGTTCAAAGCGGCTTCAATCATTTCGTTTTTGTTTAAGGTTCCTTTCAAAAATAAATAAACAGCCCTCGGCGGAAAAAATTTATAACCGTTTTCGTAACTTGTTGCGGTTTCCAGCTTTTCGGTTTTTAAAGCAAATGCAAAAGCCTTAATTCCATAATCAATTGATTGCCCGGAAGTTACTGAAGTCAGAAAAATTAAAATTAAGAGAAAATATTTTTTCATCTTCACCGCCTTGAAATTAATAAACGGAATTACCTGTTAGCAGGTTCAGATTAATGAACTAAATTTAAATTAATTAATGTATCCCGTAATCCCAAACCGCAATGAATAATTTACGGTATAATCGCAACCCGAATCACATTTGGGATCTTTTACATAAGTCTTGTTGAGCGGAAAATAATAGAGCAAATCGAAAGAAAAATTTTTATTTAGCTTGTAACCCAATCCCAAATCCGTAAAAAGAATTGTTCTGGATACAAACACCGGATTTGAAGGCAGGTTTAAGTGAAAGTTTATTCCGCCGTTCAAATAAAAGTTTTTACCGATTCCGTTTGAATAATTGAGCTCCGCTTCAATTCCGGTAAGCTGGAAAGCCCCGGCATTGTTGTAACCGGCAACCAAAAGGAGACTTTGATTTGACGAGAGCGCATAATTTGTAACAAAATAAATACTGGAAAGTGGAAAAATTTTGTTTTTTTGAGCATTAAATTTTTCTGTGCTGTAAAATGAAGTCTGGTTCTTCAACCCGAAAGTAAACCCTTGGGCTTTGAGAATACCGTGATATGCAATCGCCAAAACTAAAAGTAAAAACAATGCTTTTTTCATTTTGTTGTAATAGTATTAATTTGGTTCTTTATTGATTTTCCATTTTATGGAGTCTTTTAATAAACATAACCCTTCACTTCTTCATCCGAATGTTCTACGCCCAAACCGTTGGCAATTCTGTTAACGAAATTGAAATAACTCACAACAAGATTTATATTTAAAATATCCTCGTCGCTTATTCCGTGAAGTTGCAAATTTTCTATATCGTGCTCGTCAACCGAACCGGGATATAAAGTAAGTTTTTCAGCATAACTTAAAATTGCGAAAGTTCTGACAGGCAAATCGACAGTTTTGTAATCGTTAATAACTTGTTGGATTTTGGCGGGATCTTTCCAATACGCATTCAATGCTTCGGCGTGGTGACTTACACAATACGGGCAGTCGTTAATTGCCGAAACGATTACGGCTATCAATTCTTTTTCTTCCCGTGTAATTCCGCTGTTTTTGTTGAACATTATATCCATATACAATTTTAGATGGGATTCCATTACATCGGGCATAAGGCTTTGAATTTTCATTATGTTGGAAAGCTTGCCGCGGTTCTTTTTAATATTCTCGTAAACTTCTTTTAATTTTCCTCCGGCTTTATCTTCCTCTATCTCTCGGATCCAAGGCATAATTTTCTCCTGTAAATTAATTGGTTATTGTAAAATTAAAATATAAATTAAAACTGAATTGTTGTCAATACTCAAAATAAAAGTGCAGCGGATTTATTAAATTTATTTTTTTAATAAAAGGAAGAATATGAAAAACGGATTTTACGGCGAATTCGATTTAGCCAGATTAAAACCAAGTAGCAGAACAAACGATTACCGTACGGTTTTCCAAATAGACAGGGATAGAATAATTCACTCGTCGGAGTTCAGGCGGTTGCAAGGAAAAACCCAGGTGTTTTTGCCGGGCGAAAGTGATTATTACCGTACTCGACTTACGCATTCCATAGAGGTTGCGCAAATCGGCCGCTCGATTTGCAATTATTTATTGAAAAAGCAAAACCATGTCTTTAACGAAAATTATTTTATCGATTCCGATTTGGTTGAATCCGCTTGCCTCGCACACGATCTCGGTCATCCCCCGTTCGGGCATGCCGGTGAAAGAACATTAAATACTTTAATGGAAGATTTCGGAGGTTTCGAAGGAAATGCACAAACTTTGAGACTTATTACCGAAATTTTATACAGAAGCGAAAACGACCGGCGCGGAATGAATCCCGCTCGGGCTTTCCTGGATTCTATTCTGAAATACAAATACACTTACTCCGGACTAAATCAACCGCCGAATCATTTTATTTTCGACTATCAAAAAGAATATATCAATTTTGTATTCGACGGGAAACAAACGGAACAAAAAAATATTGATTTAAACAATTTCAGAAGCATTGAATGCCAAATTATGGATTGGGCGGACGATACAGCTTACGCTATCAATGATATAGTTGACAGTATTTCGGGGGGATTTATTACTTACAACGGAATTAACCGGTGGATTGAACAAAATAAAAATTACCTCGATGACGAAGAAACCGTTTTTGTTAATCAATTGAAAAAATGGATTACAAAAGGAAATTACAAACCGAAACTCGGCTCGATTATCGGTGATTTTATTATGGCTTGCTCCGTAGAGGAAAGAAATACTTTTATGGATGACTTAACGAACCGCTACAAATATAAGTTGGTTATCGATGAGAAAATCAAAAAACAAGCCGAACTATATAAAAAAATTGCGGTCGATTTGGTTTTTACTTCACCGCCGTTGCAACAAGTCGAATTTAAAGCCGACGAAATGATTACCCGCATGTTCAAAGTTTTTACCGGAAATTACATTTTTAGTAAAAAGGAAAATAAACTTTTACCCAATTTTACACATAATCTGATAATTGCGGAAAAATCGGATACGCAAAAAGCCCGGCTGATTTGCGATTATATCGCCGGAATGACCGATTCGTTCGCCATGCGGGTATACAAACGGCTTTTCGATCCCGGTTACAGTTCGCTAAGCGATACGGATTGACCGTAAATCCCTTTCAGGATAAGAAAGCCGTTTTTCTTCCAATCACCGGAAAATTAACGTGAAATCCCGTGGATGTTTAAAAATAATTTGTGAAAATGAAATTAATATATTAACTTGGAAACTAAAAAAACGGAAATAGTTTCTATGAAGAGCGACCAACAAAAAAGGATTGAACACATCGCAGGAAAAATTTTCCTCGAACGCGGTTTCCATAAAACTTCCATGGACGAAATTGCCAAAGAATTGAAAGTTAGTAAAAAAACGGTTTATAAGTATTATTCCACAAAAGAAGAATTAATCGGCACAATTCAAAAAAAACTTGAAGAAGAAGTAAGGCGTAAACTGGAGGAAATTATATCTTCTAACGATAACACAATTGTCAAGTTACGTGAACTGAGCAACTTTATATCGGATTTCTTTTTAAAAGTGGGAATTAAATGGGCGGAGGATTTGAAAACTTATTATCCGCAAATTTGGGATGAATTCGAAAAAAGAAGAAGGGAAAATATTGTTGATACTTTTTCACGTATTCTCGCACAAGGGAAGAAGGAAAATTTAATTGTGGATAAACCGGATGAAATTATTGTGCAAACAATTACTTCGGGATTGCAAGGTGTGGTAAATCCCGGTTTTCTTATTAATACCAATTATTCGCTTTCCGAAGCATTTAATATCACTTTTGATATTCTTATTTCCGGAATTTTAACAAAAAAAGGAAGAAAATTATACAAAGAAATTAAAAAACGGGATAAAAAATGAAATACAGCGGTTATCTGTTGGTTGGTTTACTCGGATTTTTATTCGCTTGTAACGGCAATTCCGGTGACGGAATAGAAGAATCCGGTACAATTGAAGCTACAAACATTTTAATCAGTTCCAAAGTTAGCGGAACCGTTCAAAAATTCATGTTTGAAGAAGGTGACAAAGTTGAAAAATCGGATACGATTCTAATTATCGATACGGAACTGCTCGATATTCAACTTAAACAAGCCGAAGCTCTGAAAGCAGCTGCCGAAGCCAAATATAATTTGCTCGTTAAAGGCGCAAGAAAAGAAGATTTATCGTTTGCGGAGGAAAAGCTTAATCAAGCTAAAGCGAATTTCGAGCTCGTTTCCAAAGAAATGGAACGTATTGAAAATTTATTTAATTCCAAAGCCGTGCCGAAAAGGGAATACGATCAAGTTACTGCAAAATACCGGATTGCAAAATCGCAATTAAGAACTGCGGAAGAAAATTTCAAGAAAATTTCCAATTTTGCACGACCAGAAGAATTGAAAGCAGCTAAAGCCAATCTCCAAAAAGCAAACGCTCAAGTCGATTTAATCAAAAAACAAATATCCGATTGCTTTGTTACTTCACCGGTAAGCGGATTTATAGTTAATAAATTCGTTGAACCGGGTGAAAATGTTGCCCCGTTTACCTCGTTGGTTAAAATTGCGGATTTGACGGATGTTAATCTTGTAATCTATATCCCGGAAACCGAATTGGGTAAAGTTAAATTGGGACAAACCGCAAAAGTGAAAACCGATACTTATCCGGACAAAACTTACAAGGGGAAAGTGGTTTATATTTCGCCCGAAGCGGAATTTACTCCTAAAAGCGTTCAGACCAAAGACGAAAGAACCAAGTTGGTTTTTGCCGTAAAAATTTCGATAGACAATCCCAAATTCGAACTTAAAGCCGGAATGCCGGCAGATGTTGTTATCGATTTAAACGGAACCCCTGAACAATGAATGCAATCGAAATTGAAAATCTGAAAAAAAATTTCGGCGAAATTCCGGCGGTAAACGGCATATCGCTTAGTGTGGAAAAGGGCGAAATGTTCGGTTTGGTAGGTCCGGATGGAGCCGGAAAAACCACTACAATTAAAATTTTATGCGGACTTTTACATCCCGACGAAGGCAAAGTTAATTTGCTGAATCAAAATTTGAGCGGTAATATTGCCGTAATTCAAAAGAAAATAGGCTATCTCTCGCAAAAATTCAGTCTTTACGGTGATTTAACCGTAGATGAAAATATTGAATTTATCGCGGAAATTCATAATGTAACCGATTTTGAAAACCGGCGGGAAGAACTTCTGGAATTTACACGCTTGAAGCCTTTCCGCAACCGTTTGGCGGATAAACTCTCGGGCGGAATGAAACAAAAACTTGCGCTTGCTTGTGCTTTAATCCACCGTCCCGAAATTTTGTTCCTCGATGAACCGACAACCGGCGTCGATCCCGTTTCAAGGCGCGATTTCTGGAAAATTCTTTCGAATTTATTGAAGGAAGGAATAACTATTTTTATGACAACCCCTTATCTCGATGAAGCCGAACGCTGCCACCGCGTTGCCCTGATGAATAAAGGGAAAATCATTGCAGCCGATACACCGCAAAATATTAAAAATTCAATAGGAAAAGACGTTGCCGAAATTGTTTGCCAACCGGTTCGTGAAGCATATAATTTATTGAAAAACCGCACCGGTTACGATGTGCAAATTTTCGGCGACAGAATTAACATAGTTTTGGATGATTTCGAGAAGGATTTTTATTCAACCAAGGCTATTTTGGAAGCTCAAAACATAAAAGTTAACGGTTACCGTAAAATTCCACCGTCTTTGGAAAATGTGTTTATTCATTTAATAAAATGAAATTAATTCCGGGAAAAAATATGAAAAAGATTATTTTCTTGATTATTGCGTTAACGTTACCGGTAAATGCACAAACCGGAGTTTATACACTCGAGCAAAGTTTGGCAACGGGATTGAAAAACAGTAAAGAACTTAAAATTGCCGAATCAAAAGTGATTGAAGCAGAAGCTAAGGCAAATGAGGTTTTCTCGAATTTTTTGCCGCAAATTTCACTTTCGTCTTCTTACACACGACTGAGCGACGTTCCGCCGTTCGAAGTGCAAATTCCATTCGGAAATACAAAATTTAAGATTCAAGAACCGGTTTTGAACAATTATGCCGTTGTTTTATCACTAAAACAACCTGTTTTCACCGGATTTCGACTTTCTTCCCTTCATTCGGCAGCCGGATTGAATTACAAAGCGGTGAAAGCCGATTGTGAAAAAATCAAAAATGAAACGGCATTCGGAATCAGAAAAGCGTTCTGGAATTTTTACAAAGCCGGGAAAATTCTTGAAATAGTAAATCAAAATTTGGTTAATGTAAAAACGCAATTGGAAAAAGTGAGGAATTTTTACAAAAACGGAATTGTAACGGAAAGTGATTTACTGAAATTGGAAGTTTTGCTGTCGGAAATAAATCTGAAAAAGCTCGATGCAGAAAACAACGTGAATTTGGCACGGATTGCATTTAATAAAGCTCTCGGAATCCGGCTTAATGAACCGTCAGAAATATCTGTAGATTCTATAGAAACTAATTTAGAGAATATTAGTTTCCAAGAAAGTTTGGATGAAGCAATTCAAAACAGATTCGAGTTAAAATCCCTAAAATATAAACTGGAAGCCGCCGGAGAAAATATTTCGGCGGCAAAATCGGGTTGGTTGCCCTCGCTTTTTGTGTTCGGCGATTTTCAGTACAGCAGACCCAACCAGAGATTGCTCCCGTTGGAAGACAAATTTTACGACACTTGGGATGTTGGCGTTGCGTTATCGTGGAAATTATGGGATTGGGGTGAAACTTCATCCAAAGTTACTCAAGCCGAGCAAAAACTGATTCAAGCGGAAAATTCGGAAAAATTGATTCGCGAAGCAATTGAAATGGAAGTGTATAAAAATTATTTCAATTTAATGCACAGCAAAGAGAAAATTTCGGCAAACAAAATTGCCGTAAAATCCGCTGAAGAAAATTACAGGGTGGCGGCAAAGAAGTATTCCGGGCAAATAATTCCCGTTTCCGATTTGGTGGACGCCCAAACGTCGCTTCTCGATGCACAAGTAAAATTGCAAATTGCCCTGGTCGATTTTGAACTGGCTAAAGCTGAATTTTACAAATCGCTCGGTAGAAAAATTTATTCAACGGATATGTAAATGAACAGTATTGAAGTCAGAAATTTAACCAAAAAATTCGGTGATTTTGTTTCGGTAAACAACATTTCCTTTAATGTAAAAAAAGGCGAAATATTCGGATTTCTAGGTGCGAACGGAGCAGGAAAAACCACTACAATCCGTATGTTAATCGGTGTGTTGGAACCGACTTCCGGCGACGCTCTCGTCGGTGGTTTTAGTGTGGTTAAGCAACCTGAAATGGTTAAGCGGAAAATTGGCTATATGTCACAAAAATTTTCCCTTTACAATGATTTAACAGTGGAAGAAAATATTGATTTTTTCGGCGGGGTGTACGGAATGGAGAACGATGAATTGGAGGAAAGAAAAAATTGGGCGCTCGAAATTGCGAATTTGAAAGGAAAGGAGAATTTACTTACCGGTTCGCTGCCGGGTGGAATTAAACAACGATTGGCTTTGGGAACTGCGGTTATTCACCGGCCGGAAATTGTTTTTTTGGATGAACCTACAAGTGGAGTTGACCCGATTTCCCGCAGAAATTTTTGGGATTTGATAAGTGACCTTTCTGCCGAAGGAATTACCGTTTTCGTTACAACCCATTACCTCGAAGAAGCCGAATATTGCAACAATATTATTTTGATTAATGCGGGAAGGCTGATTGCAGAAGGAAGTTCCAAAGATTTGAAAACAAAATATCTTTCGGGCAAAATATTCGAAGTTGAATGTGAAAAGAGCATAATGGCAATGGATTTGCTTTCAAAGGCGGATTTTGTTACCGAAACTTCAATCTTCGGGAAAAATATTCACGTTGTGGTCAACGATAAATTCGAAGATAAATCGCAAATTACCGGATATCTTAAATTTCACGGAATCCGGAATATTAAACGGGTCGATCAAATTGTGCCGACCCTGGAAGATGTTTTTATTCATTTGTTGGAACAGGAGAATAATGCTCGGCAGAATTAAAGCGGTTACAAAAAAAGAAATCAAACAGCTTGTCCGAGATAAACGGATGCTTTTTGTTATTTTATTTTTTCCCGTGTTCTTGCTTGGTATTTTCGGTTACGCAGTCAGCTTCGATGTGAAAAACATACAACTTGCAATTTACGATTTGGATAGATCACCCGAAAGCCGTGAGTTAATTAACTATCTTACAAGTTCCAATTACTTCAGAGCGGTAAAATATATTTCAAGTGAAAAAGAAATAAAAACCACTTTGGACGACAAGGTGGCTCAAGTTGTTTTGGTAATTCCAAACGATTTCTCGGAAAAATTGGGCAAGGGAACCGAAAATGTAAAAATCCAATATTTGATTGACGGGGTAAACGGCAACACCGCTACAATAATCTACAACTATGTGAAAAGCGCAACTTTCGATTTCAACGCAAAATATCAACGAGACCGGCTGGCGGCATTGGGAAAAAAGGCATTCGTTCCGCTTAATTTGGAACCCTTGTTTATGTTCAATCCGGAGCTAAATTCCACAAAATTTTTACTCCCCGGCCTAATTGCAATGATTTTAATTGTTACCGCAACAATAACCGTTTCACTTTCGCTGGTACGTGAAAAAGAAAAGGGAACGATAGAACAGTTGGAAATTTCTTCACTTTCAACAGTGGAAGTTTTAACCGGCAAAACTTTGCCTTATATTTTAATCGGTCTCCTCGATGCGGTTTTTATCCTTGTTGCCGGAAATATCCTTTTCGATGTTGTGGTGAAAGGAAATTATTTTATTCTTTTTATCAGCACAATGATATTTATTGTTGCCTCAACAAGCATGGGTATCTTCGTGTCGGTAGTTTCGGATACGCAACAAATTGCTTTTACCATGGCAACTTTTCTTTCGATGTTGCCGTCGGTAATTCTTTCGGGATTTATTTTCCCGATTGAAAGTATGCCTTACATAATTCAATTGGTAACTAACATATCACCGGCAAAATTCTTTATCATAATTTTAAGAGCAATAATTTTACGTGGAGTCGGACCCGAAGCATTTTGGTTACAACTGATTTACTTGGTATTGTTTGCAGTTTTGTTTTTGGTTCTGGCTACCGTGGCAAGTAAAAAGAAGGCATTGGCTAAATGAAAACCGTTTTACACATAATTAAGAAAGAATTTTTGCAGTTTTGGCGCGACCCGAAAATGGTTGCACTGATTTTTGTTTCTCCGGTCATCCAGCTTATTTTTCTCGGTTATGCCGCAAATTTCGATGTTAAGACCGTTCACACTGCAGTGTTCGATATGGATAGAACGGAAACTAGCAGGAATTTTGTAAGAAACTTTACCGGTTCACATTATTTTCAAATCGATTATTATGTTACGAATTACAAGGACTTGCAAGAGCTTGTTGACAAAGGGAAAATTCTGCTCGGTTTGGTAATTGCAAAAGATTTCGAAAAAAATATAAACCGGAACCGTACGGCGCAAGTGCAAGCGGTTTTTGACGGTTCGGACGGAAATTCGGCTTCCATTGCTGCAGGTTATGTGCAATTAATCGCTGCGGATTTTGCCAACACTATTTTAATAGATTTTATCAACCGCACGGGATTGAAAACCGTTCCGGCTTCGGTTACACCTGAACCGCGTGTTTGGTACAATCCCGGAATGACAACCAGAAATTTCATGGTACCCGGAATAGTTGCACTTTTGCTAATGAATATAACACTTATTCTAACTTCCCTGGCAATTGTGAAAGAAAAGGAAATCGGTACTCTTGAACAACTTATTGTTACACCCATTCAATCGAAACAATTGATTTTGGGTAAGCTCATTCCCTTTGCGCTTCTCGGTTTTCTTGCCGAAATTTTCGTTCTTACCGCAATGGCTGTCATTTTCGGGATTGAAGTCCGTGGCAGCGTTTCGTTCCTCTTTTTCACCACTTTTCTTTATATACTTTCCACATTGGGATTGGGAATGTTTGTTTCGACCATTTCTAAAACCCAACAACAAGCAATGATGCTTGCAATTTTTCTTGTTATGCTGCCGATGATTTATCTTTCCGGTTTTGCATTTCCTATCGAAAACATGCCGGTTGTTATCCAATACATTACGTATTTGATTCCCCTGCGCTATTTTATGGTTATTATCCGGGGCGTTATTTTGAAGGGAATTGGGTTTGCGGATTTATGGCAAGAAACCGCAATCCTTGCTGCTATAGGTATTGTCATTATTGTTTTCAGTTCATTGAAGTTCAGAAAGAAATTGGATTAAAAAGGAAGTTAACCGTAAAAATACCGGAACGATGCTAATTTGTTTTCAGTAACGGCAGAGTTAAAGGCGGCACATTCATTCTTGATGTCATTTGATTTACAAACTCCCTGAAGAAGGGCCACGTATTTAAAGGCAGACTTATTTCTTTGTAAATTTCAAAAAAGCCTTCCGTAAATTCGTATTTACTGTGCAAGGTTACTACAAAAGTTACTTCAATTTGGATGTAACGGGATTTGGAATCCGGCTTTCTTGCATCCAACTCGTATGTTTGAAATAAATTAACTAATCCATCTTCCAGGATTTTGAAATCCGAGGAATCGTTTATTTTTATACTTAATTGATCGGGCGTTTTTGAAGAAATATTATAATAAGTTTTACTTTTTTGAAGAATAATGTTTTTTAATTCGATTCCGCTGAGTATTTTCTTGTATTCATCCGGTGAAATTTTTTTTCTTTTTCCCATACTCAAACTGCCTCTGCATATTCTTTTTTAATGAGTTTAAGTTTGTGAACCGGTTTTTGTGTATTCCGGTAAGATGATAATTCGTATTGATGGTGAAGATCAGAATAATTTTGTAGAATGATATTAAATTTGTTTATGTAATCGTCCATTACCTCTTCGAAAGAATATGCCACAAGTTGCGAAGTTAAAAGAAACTGTACAAATTGATTTAGGCTTACATTTTCATCTTTGGCTTTTTCGGAAAGCATTTTGTGTAATTGTTTTGGAAGACGAATTAAAAACTTACCGCTGTATTTATTGGGTTTTTCTTTCTCCGGTTCCGGAATTGGAATGCCCTTTTCCAAATATCTTGAAAATAAAATTTCTTTTACCTTTTTCAAATTTTCCAGAGCCTTTTCCACGGTTTCGCCATCTGCTTGGAAAGCATATTTACCCAATTGGGGAATAGAAGCGATAAATCCGCCACCTTCGGTTTTATCCAATTCTTGTATTTCAACCGCATACTTTAAATTCATATAATATTTTATGTCCTTTTTCATTTTTCACACTCTTTTATGATGTCGATTGCTTCTATTAATTTTTTCAAATAAAAATGTTTTATTTTTTTGCCTCCGGTCGTTGGGATTGTGAAATCACCGTCAATACCAAAATTACTCTCACCTTTCAAACAATCATGCCAAACCGTAATTATATGAGAACCGCGTTTTCCTCCGAATTCATATGAGTCCGGAAAAAATGTATTCAATACGGTAAAAATATCTTCAAGCGGTACATCTTGCCTGAATGAGGGATTTCTCCATTTCCGGATTCTTTTTTCAATTCTACTCATTTATTAAGAAATATGTTTCAAAATATACCATATACAGTATCATTTTGCAACCATATTTCTTCTGGTGCATTATCGGAATTTGATATGGTTTTTAAAGTTTATCAAAAGAAATTCGTAACAAATATCAACGATTTATACATAATAAAAATAATTAATTTACAATATAATTTAAATTAAATTTTATGAATTAATAATATTACTAACGAGCATAAGTAAATAATGCCAAATTATCGTAGCGCGTTTACGGTTTATTGGTTCAACCGCCGGTTTCAATCATGTACGGTCTAAACCCGGTTTTATAACTGAGAAAAATAAAAGGGTGGAGAGTCTTAATTTTCGTTGCGGGCGTGAAATAAAAATTTAACCGCTTTTCCAAAGCGGGGTCCGGGTCTGGCAAATAAATCCGCATCAACAAAAATAATTTTGTTGTTCTTTACTGCGTTCAGCTCTTCCCATTCGGGATAGGCATTTTTAACGTCGTTCGCATTCAAATTTTTTGATGCAAAAAGGATAATATAATCGGGATTTTTCTTAATAATTTCTTCACGGCTGAAAACGGGATAGCGTAACTGTGTACTGTCCGCAATATTCCTAAAACCGCATATTTGCAGAATTTCGTCTATGAATGTATTTTTCCCGGCAAGCATTACCGGTTTAAGGTTAACCAAAAACATTGCTGATTTGACCGGAAGATTTTTAACTTCGTTTTTTACCGAATCGATTATCAAATCCCATTTTTTAATTTTTTCACGGGCTAAGTTTTCTTTTCCCAGGATTTTTCCCATTTTCAGAAAAGTTTGTTTAATATCTTCATAACTTTTAGGGTCGGACACAAAAACTTTAAATTTGAGGGAAATTAATTTTTGATAGATGTTTTTTTTATTTCCTTCTTTCGTTATAAAAATCAACCCGGGTTTTAACGAAACGATTTTTTCATAATCTACTGTCAACATGTCGCCAATTTTTTCAACGGATTTTGCTTCTTCAGGATAGTTACAAAAAAGGGTGTTGCCGACAAGTTTGTTACCGGCGCCAAGTTCATAAACCATTTCGGTTAAATTCGGCGCCAAAGTTATTATTCGTTCCGGCGGCTGGGTTATTTCGAATTTATTCCCAAGTGCATCTGTTAAAATATTTCCGGTTGAAGCCTGGTTGTTGTTTTGGTTTTGGCATGAAGTGAAAATTAATAACAATAAAAAAGTTGCTAAAAATTTCTTAAAGAAATCAGAACATACCGTAGCCAATGGTGAAAACCCCTTTCAAAAAATAAAAAGTAAGAATCAAAGATAAACTTAATTTGATTATAATGACAGCCATACTGGCAACAAAAGTAACGAATCCTACTTTCAATGCTTCCGAATGTTCTTTCCCGGCAAGAAGTTCGCCGGTTATTGTTCCGATAATTATACCCAGAATCATTCCGAACGGCGGGAAGAAAAATATACCGATAATCATTCCGGTTATGGAACCCCAAATCCCGAATTTGGATGCATTGTAAATTTTAGCGCCCAAAACCGGAAGAATGTAATCGAGAAAATAAACGATAACCACAATCAAGCCGAACCAAAGCAGAAATTTGGAGGTGAAAAGTTCGGGGCGCGCAATATCGAGGAGAACGACCGCAATATAATTTAAGGGAGGACCCGGTAGACCGGGAACTATGCAGCCGACAATTCCCACTACCGCAAGAATAAATCCGAGTATAATAAAAATTATGGTTAACGCATCCATTAGTTTTTACTGTAAATTTATTTTACAATTTAACAAAATTGAGAATAAATATTAAATTAATTGAATTATTTATTATGTAAAATAACCGGGGAAGCGACTTGCTTTGAAACTCAATTAAAAATAATTATTTTTGCGGTGCACCCTTAGCTCAGTTGGTAGAGCAGTTGACTCTTAATCAATTGGTCGGGGGTTCGAGTCCCCCAGGGTGCACGTTAAAAGCCTTGCAATAGGCCGTTGCAAGGCTTTTTCATTTCCGTTCTTCGATGATGTAAATTTCTTTGCTTCCCGATATTGCACCGATAATGCCGCCGGCAACACCCGTTCCAAGACCGTAAGCAATTCCGGTTAATATTCCGGCAATAACATTCCCGCCGAAAAGATCGGTTGTCAAACCGATGACCAAACCGGGAACCGCGCCGATATAGAATCCTGTCAGGAAGCCGTCAATAAATCCTTGGGTATGATCGGTATAAGTTATTTTCTCGATTTCCTCCGTTTTGAAACTGGCGGGTTCGCTTAAATTCAAATCGAATGCAAAAACAGTATCGGGTTTAATTTTAACATTTTGAACTTTGAGCTTTTCTTTGTTTTTGAGTTGCAGAGTGATTTCCTCTTTCTCAATCAGACGGTTGAGATTGTTCAGTTCTTGCTTGTCGCTTAACTTTACAATGTGTGTGGTAGAACAACTTGTAAGGAAGGCAAATAAAACAAAACCTGAAAGAAATGTGGATTTCATTTTCTATTCCCCCGAAAAGTTAATTCAATGTAATAAATAGGTATGAGTTTTTCAATTGCAGGAGGGATAAAATGAAAAGCCGCAGAAACTTTCGTTCCCGCGGCTGTTAAAATCAGATTCCGGGATTGGTATGAATTACCAAATCGATTCTTCTGTTTTTTGCTCTACCTTCTTTGGTCTGGTTATTGGCTATTGGTCTGGTTTCGCCGTAACCGATGGATTCGATTCTGTCTTGCGGTAAATTCATATTTGCAATTAAGTATTGTTTGACGGCGAAAGCTCTTTCTTGGGAAAGTTCCATGTTCTTTTCATCGCTACCAAAAGAATCGGTGTGTCCTTCGATAGTGATTTTTGAATCCGGTACCATCTTAATTGCTTTTTGCACTTTTGCCAAAAGGCCGAAATATTTCGGTTCTATTATCGATTTTCCGGAAGGAAAGTTCAAACCGACCAGACGGATTATAATATCGTTACCGGATTTATAAATAAGAGCTTCGTTATCGTTGAATAATTTTCTTATACTTTCGTATTGTTGCCTTACTTTTTCAATTTTAGCCATCTGTTCGGCCAATTTGGATTTTTCTTTTGACATACCGCTTACTTGCTCTTCCAGCAATGCAATTTTTTGTTTTGCCTCTTCCAAGTTGTTTTTCAAACTGTCCCGTTCGTTTTGCAAATTGGAAATTAATTGCGCCAACTCTCCGGCGGTTTTATCAATTCCTTCAGAAAAATCGGGTTTGCTGTTTAATGCAACTGCTATTTTATTGATTGCCGATTCCGCTTCAAGAATCATATCTTCGATTGTTTTATCGTTTTCTTCCGCTTGTTTTGCATAATTGTTTATAAAAAAAGCATGTTTAACTTCGTAATTTGCTTCTTGAGCCAGTGTGCGGGGAACATCTGTATCGTAACGGTTTTCCTGAAGTTCTTTTTCCGCTTTGGTAATCAGCTCTTTTGCTTTTGCAATTGTTTTGGGAGCTTTATCGGCAACGTCTTCGTCATCGGCTTTTTTTAATAATTCCCACGTATCTTCAAGGTATGCAACTTTAATTGCTTCGAGTTCGGCTTTTCTGTATAATTGCTCCGCTTCCTTCGAAATTTCTTCGGCATCTTTTGCATCGCCGTCTTCAAGTTGTTCGCAAGCATCCCGGAATTTTTCTTCCGCTTCTTTCCACGATTCGGGTGCGTTCTTTTCGGCATTTGCCGAAACCGCATCTTCCCTTGCTTTAATTGCACTGCTGCATGTTACATTTGCAAGTTCAACAACCTTCTTAGCTTTATTTGCGTGAAATATTGCTTTTGTTAATGCTTCCTTTATATCGTTCAAATCCCCGCCGGTTTTGAAATCCTCTTCCGCTTCCCTATAATATTCGAATGCGGTTTCGTAGTTGGTGGGCGACAAAACATCGGCTTTAATTTTCAGAGCCGAATCCAAACTTTTTTTGGCATCCTTAAACAATGTTTCTTTGATGTCTTGAGACATTATAAGTGAATTAAAAATGAGCGATAAAATTATTACTAAAATGGTTGTTATGTTTTTCATCTCAGGGCTCTCCCGTTTTGTTAGTTTATTTTGAGTTTTTACTCTTTAATGTTTGTTAATAAAAATTATTAGTATTTCCGGAAAGTGGTGAATCTTAAATCTCTTGTTAGAAAAAAGGGGGTGATTAAGACTAAATATTTTGTTGGATACATCTTTATACTAATTTACTTAAGAACCGTAAATCCCTGATTAACCGGGAACTTTTTACGGCTCCGTTATGACTGTAAATATATAATTTTAATTTTGTGATACCAAAAATAATTTGGAAAATGTACATACTTACCATATTTAGTAATTCAACCCGAACTTTACTATATTTCGGGGTCGTAAAAACGGGGAAGAAGTGGAAATATTAAACAAATTAAGAGAAATAAAAGAAAAATTCGATTTAATTGAAAAGCAATTGGCCGATCCGGAGGTGCTTTCCAACCAGGAGAAAGTTATAGAGTTGAGCAAAAAAAGAAGTGAATTGCTTGATTTGGTGGAAACGTACAAAAAATATGAAGAGGTTCTGAAAAACATAAAAGAAAATAAAGAGATTATGGATGAATCGGATGATAAGGAATTAATTGAAATGGCCGGGGCGGAATTGCCGGAGCTTGAAAAGAAGAAAGAAGAGTTGGAAGAAAAATTAAAAATATTGTTAATTCCCAAAGACCCGGATGACGATAAAGATGTAATTATGGAAATAAGAGCGGGAACCGGAGGTGACGAAGCCGCAATTTTTGCCAACGATTTATTCAGAATGTATTCCCGCTTTGCCGAATTGAAAGGTTGGAAACAGGAAATTATCGATATTAACGATTCCACAATGGGCGGAATCAAAGAAGTTGTGTTCAGTCTTAGCGGAAAAGGCGTTTACGGCGATTTGAAATTCGAAAGCGGGGTGCACCGTGTGCAGCGTGTGCCGGTAACCGAAGCAAGCGGCAGGCTTCATACTTCCGCAGCATCGGTAGTTGTAATGCCCCAAGCCGAAGATGTGGAAATTGAAGTTGACCCGAACGATTTGCGCATCGATATTTACCGCAGCGGAGGCGCAGGGGGACAGAATGTAAACAAAGTTGAAACCGCTGTGCGTATTACCCATTTGCCCACCGGCATTGTTGTGCAGTGCCAAGACGAACGTTCGCAATTGAAAAACCGGCAAAAAGCAATGAAGGTTTTGAAAACAAGATTGTACGATTTGGAAAAACAAAAACAAGAAGCCGAAATTTCCGCTCAAAGAAAAAATATGGTGCGCTCGGGTGACCGGAGCGAGAAAATACGGACTTACAACTATCCGCAAAACAGAGTAACCGACCACAGAATCGGTTTGACCCTTTACAATCTTTCAAATATCATGGAAGGCGATCTATTTGAATTGATTGAAAAACTCAAACTTGCCGACAGAGCCGAAAAACTTAACGAAGGAATTACTCAGTCTTAAATAACTCCATAGTTTTGTATATCAATACCAAGCCGAATCCGATTGCAGAATAAAGCACGTCCTCAATTCCCAATGAAAATGAAGGATTAAAACCTACAACATAACTGAACAATTTTGAGAATAAAATCAAAATAAAAAATGATGCAAAACCTGCAACAGCTGAAGAAAGCGGATTAATTACATACGTTTTCAATTTTTTCGGCGCTATGGATTCGCTGCTTACTGAATGTTGTGCCTGTTTCGTTGTTAAATTTTCCATAATATCCTTTCTTTTTTTTGTCTCAAATATGTACAAAACACGATGCCCAAACTGTGACCGTGTGCACATTTACGTTAAAATGTGATAACGGACACAATCCGGTTGATTTTTTAATTCTTTAATCGATTATGAATTGTTATTTTGCAATTGGTATTTCTTAACTTTTGCGGACAAATAAAATGAGCAAACCGGCATCCCGTCTTTTCTTTATTATTTTCCTTTTCATTTTCAATCCCGTTTTTTCCCAGATTGTTTTCGATGCCAATTTCGAAAGCGGAAACCTGAATACGGTAAGCACAACGGATTCGATTCACTTCAAAGTTACAACCCATGAAGATATAGGCGGAAGGTGGTTCTATTTCAGAATGAGTGGAGTGCAAAACAAATTTGTGAGTGTGGAAGTCCAAAACAGTGACGTAACAAAAGCAATGTATTCGTATGACGATGAGGTTTATGTAAGATTTTCGGATGCCGAAAGTCCGCAAATTAACAAGTTCGAAAAAACATACGAGCAAGATACCGTTTTCGTTGCATATTATACGCCGTTTAATTACTCGTTTCTTCAGAAAAAATTAATGGAATGGGAAGGTAAAAATATAGTAAAACTCGATACACTCGGTTTTACACCGCAAAATTTTCCCATTCAGGAATTAACGGTAACCGATTTTACGGTTGAAGACAGCTCAAAATTCAATGTATGGATTCACGCCAGAACACACCCGGGTGAAACCCCGGGCTCTTGGCATTTCCTTGGAATTGTTGATGAATTGTTAAGCGGGAAAGAAGTCATAAATTACTATCTCACCAAAATTGTTTTCCACATCGTTCCGTTTGTAAATCCCGATGGTGTTTATTTCGGTCGCTCACGCACAAACTACAGCGGTGTTGACCTTGAATCGAATTGGGATAAACCGGAAAGCGAAACCTCTCAAGAGGTGAAAATTTTGAGAGCAAGAATGAAAGAATTGAATGATGAGAAGCCGTTTTCGGTTTTTTTGAATTTGCATTCCCAAGCCTCTTCGTATTGTACTTTCTGGATTCATACCGCAAGCTCAACTTCCGATGCATTTTATAAAAAAGAATATTTCTTTGCTAATCTGAATGCTTCGGACAATCCGTATTTCGAACAGGAAGATTTTAACGAATCGAATTTACGCTCGCGCTACCCCGAAGGTTGGCTATGGAACAATTACGGCGAGCAAGTATTGGCGCTGACATACGAAACTCCGTACAACAATTATTTTAAAGATTCCGGCAAACCGTTGATTGAAGTAACAAACGAAAATTTGGCGGAAATAGGTAAGCGTACGGTTTATTCGATTGCGGAATTTCTTAAAATCAGTCACCCCAAACGCGTTGTTCTGGATAATCCGCAAAGTTTTGTTAACGGAAATGCAACGGTGGCAAATGCGGGCAAAAAATTTTACGGTGAAAATTACATAAAATTACCCGTCGATGATACAAACGCTTATGCCGGTTACCTGGCCGAAAATTTAATCCCGAACAGCAGTTACGATTTATACGGATGGTGGCAATCGGGTGATGTATATGCTTACGATACCGAAATTATTGCAAGCAATAACAATGAAAATTTTGCTTTCCGGAAAAACCAGCGATTGAACGGCGGTCAATGGAATTATCTCGGTGAAGTGTTTGTTTATAATAACGGGCAACTTTCAATCAAAGTAAAAGCATCGCAAACCGGTCCGGCAATTGCCGATGCTTTCCGGTTAATTTACAACGGTCCGGTTTTATCGGTTGAAGATGAAAATTTACCCGCAGGTTTTAAGCTGTATCAAAATTATCCCAATCCTTTTAATCCTTCCACCACAATAAGATATACGATTCCATCACTTGGCAAACCCGTTGATGTTAAACTTGCAGTTTACGATGTGCTTGGCAGAAAAGTAACCGAATTGGTAAACGGAACGGAAGCTCCGGGTGAATATTCCGTAGTTTTTGACGGAAGTAATTTGAGCAGTGGAATTTATTATTACCGCTTGGAAGCCGGTTCCTACATGATTACAAAGGGAATGATTCTTCTAAAATAAAATTTGAAACAGGGAAACATTTTTAGTTAAATTTCATCTATATTAAAAATGTATTTTCAAATTCAAATCTTATGAAAATGAAGAAATTGTTGTTGCTTCTAATCTTTTTTATTCCGGCATCGCTTCTTACCGCACAAACGCCGGATACGGTTGATGTGGATAAACTTCTGCTGGAAAGCAAGTATAAACAAGTGATTCAAATCCTCTCGCAAAAAGACTCACTGACAGCAAAGGAAAATTACAAATTGGGAATTGCGTACATGAATTTGATGCAATACCCACAAGCTGCAAAGCAAATTTCCCGGGCGTTACGCCAAGACGCTTTTAACACCGGATACCTTTACGTTTTGGGAAATATATATGATTTATGGGGAAAGCCTGTTATTTCAAAATATTATTTCGATAGAGTGCTCGATGTTGATTCGAATAATTTTCAGGCAAAAATTAAATTGGGTAAAGTGTTAATGGATTTGAAAGATTACCGTAAAGCTGAAAAAGTGTACGGCGATTTGGTATTGTCCGATTCGTTGAATGATTACTTTGTACGAAGATTTGCTTTTTGCAAAATTAAAAACGGGGATACAACGGCAGCTGTCAACTTGCTAAAGAATTTATTCAACACTAATTATTTTACTGATAAGTCCTCCCTCCTTTTGGCTAAAATATATTACACGGAAAAGAAATACGATTCGGCACTTGTTGTGGTTAACAAAGCTTTGGGACATAACACCCAAAATGCGGAGCTGAACAAATTGGCGGGGGATTTATATTTCAAAATGAAAAAGTACAGAACGGCAATCGTTAAATTACAGCAAACCGTAATGTTTGGTGATTCTTCTGCTGATGTTCATCAGAAATTGGGACTTTCATACTATTCGTTGTCAAAAGCAAATAAAATGATGCCCGGGGAGTCGCCGGAAGATTTTTTGAATAAAGCTTATGAAAGCCTTCGCATATCATACGATTTGGATAGCGAGAACCCGATAACCACAATGTATTTGGGACTGATATTAAAAGAAAAAGAAGATTATAAAACAGCAGTTCGCTTTTTCGAAAAGACGCTCGATTTAATTTACCCTACATATTTGGATGTATTGTATATAAACCTCGGTGCCAGTTACGAATTGACCGGCGATTTGGCAAATGCCATAAAGGCTTATCAACAGGCAAGGGAATTCGCACCGGGTAATACCAACATACTGTTTTATCTTGCAATCGCTTACGATAAATATTACAAAGACAAATCGGTTGCGTTAAAATATTATAAAAAATTCCTCGCAAAGCAGAAAAACGCGGATCCAAAATTAACGGAATACGCCAAAACAAGAATTGAGCGTTTGAAAGAAATAATGCACTTTACGTCACATTAATTGACCGGTTCGAAGTTAGAAGTATAATTAAAGCATTTCAATTACACAAATATTAAGTAATTTATAATAAGACTTAATATTATTAAATTATAATTTGTTCAAAATATAAAAGATATAATTCGGATGAAAATTACGGCAATTCCGGAAAAACAACCAACCGGTTTGTTTTTTCGGAACATTTATAATTTAATTCCGCGTGAACGAAAATTTTTCATTCAATTTGCCGTTAAAATATTCTGTAAGTTTTTTTAACAAACTTTGTGTCTCTTCGGCCGAATACCATTTTTTGAAACTATCGTAATTTGTAAAAACGAACAAAGCTGTGAAAATGTGGGAGTCCTTTCCCGTGTTAAATTGAAAATGTTTCAGATAACTTACTTTTGTCAAAGTGTCCAATAATTCAACAGGGATTTGTGTAACATTTGATTGGTTGCTTGTTTGAGCTTGAAGTGTGAACGAAACCGAACCGCCTATATCTTTAATTTGCATTAAAGATTTTTCTTGTGCCGGTACCGATTTTACAAATAAAAAGAAAACTAACAAAACAAAACTAAGTTTTTTCATTTTACCTCTCTTTTATTGTAATCTTAAATCCAAATGTTCATCCGAGTGAATTAATTTGTCTTTCATGTTTATCTCTTTGATTAATTCCTTGATTGTTTTCATTTCCGCTTCGGTGAGATATAAACGGTGTTTCAAAATTGTTAAACCGGTGAAAGGTTTGTCGATGTTCATTTCATTGTTGACAATTTTCCTTTTCCATTCGTATGAATTCGATTCGAGTTTTTCCAATTTGGATTTCAACATATTCAACAATTCATCTTTACTCAAATTGTGCATCAACAAAATGCCGATATCAAATTCGGTTGAATTCAAATCGCCTTGCTCAATATATTTTGCAATTGCATGGTGAAGCTCATATTCTCCTTCAGCGGTAATTGAATAGACTGTTTTTTCGGGAAAATTTCCTTCTTTGAATTTTTCCCCGGTTACCAATCCTTTTTTCCGTAATGAATTAATCGTTGCGTAAACGGTTGAATCGGCAACGGAAAACCATTTGTTAATTTCGTTTTCTTTCAAGAAGCGGATAATTTCGTAAGGATTTTTTTTGTTTGCCGCAAGCGTTCCGAGTATTAACGTTGACAGTTTGGATAACATAATTAATTTAAGATTAAGTTAATAATTCCTTCATTATTTCTTTGTGTGTTACCATCTCTTCGAATGACAGGTTTTTAAATGTAATATTTTTTGAAATAGCATAGTATTTATTTTTAAGAGTAGGTGAATTTCTTGTGTTAACCACAATTATTTCCGTATCGGGTTTTATTTGTTTTTTGAACAATGCCTTAATATGAACGTCCGCATCGGAAAGGGAATAACCGATAAAAATAATTTTTTTAGCATCCCTTATTTCCCGTGCCGCTTCAGCCAACAATTGAATGATAACAGGTTGATCGAGGGATTTAACATAAGAAGGCGGCATTATTAGTGTTTGAAATTCCGTTCCGTCCATCGGACACTTGTATTCGTATTCTTCTTTTTCGGGATATGTGAATCCCATAAATTTTCCGCGGTGTAAATCTATGTGCCTGTCCCAAGGCGTAAGCAGGGTTTGATTGCAACAGTTACAATATTTCCAGTTAAGACTCCCGTGTACCTTGATTATTTTAAACGCAACCGGATCGTCTCCTTCATTAATCTGCACCGGTTCTCGCGGATTTACCCAGAAATTAAACTGTTTAAGTTTTTCCGTTTTGTCGTAATTCATCAGATGGAAGCAATAATCGATGTAACCGTGTTTTTGGAAAAGAAAATCGAACGCCTGTTCCAATAACGTATCGTAATTTAATGTAATTACGGAAACGTTTTTGTTGTTTTCGATAATTCCTTCCCAAAACAGATGGTAATATTTACTTTTTTTCTCGGTTCGTAAATTTACAATGTAGTGTATAAGCTTAATCAGATATTCTTTTATTTTGATTATGTTGTAATAATCGTAGTTTGCGTTAAGACTTTCGTTACGTTGAATGAAATAATCGAGGAAACCGAAAACCGCTTCGAGCTGCGGATATTGGTTGGCTTCGGCGTTGTATGTGAAATTCTCCTTGATAAATCGCTTGACCTGAATACCCATTTCCGATTCGTCAATATCTTTAATGCCGCCGGAGAGAATCATCGGCAGAATGTGGCGCTGCAGCGGAACGCCATCGGGATGTGAAGCTCCGGCACCCAAAACAAATACAACATCCCTTACGGGTTGGTAACTGAGATATTTCAAGGCTGATTCCGGCATAAACGCTTAATATGTTAATTCTGACAAACATAAGATAATGAATTATTGAAATATTTATGTGAATGTTTAGCGTTCAAGCAAAACGTAGAACGTAAAGACCGCCGGATTATATTCGAATTTTCAAAAATACCGTAAAATCCCAAATCCCAGACGCCACATGTCGTCCGCTGCAGATCTATCCGCTCCAACTAAATATTGGGATGGATTGAGACGGGCGTTATTCGTAACCATTATATGAAAAATATGTCCGCCGGTTTCTATATCGAAACCCAAAGCAATGCTGTTGTGTGATTTGCCTTGTTCGTCCAGCCTTATTCTGCCGCGGTAACCTGCTATGGTTGAGTTGAATTCTAACCATACGCTCCACATTTTATTTATGTAATATTGGAAATATCCGCCTATCGTAAGTGAATATTGTTTTTCGACCGAATAGATAAAACTGTTATATAAAAGTGATGGCACAATTCCAATCCCAAGTTTTTTATTAAACAAAGAAGTATTGGAAACAAGTTGGAGATAATACTGAAAATTAGCGGGATCAATTCTGTTTCTGGAAATATTTGCGGGGACTTCGGTATTCCATGATATGCCGCCTTGCAGGGAAAACACAAGAGGAAATTTACGATTGTAAATTTGTAATAGCTTTTGTTTTATTTGTAAATCAAGATTGTCGGTGTTGTTACTTCTTCCCAGCGTAATCATTAAATGATCGTTGATTCCGTATCCTAATGCAAATCGTATTCTTGCCGGACCGTCGAAACCGAAAAAGGAATCCCATCCGTCTTTAATGGAAGGCAAGAATCTATGGGAAATTTCATACATTATATCACCTTCTTTTAATGATTCCGTAGTGGGAAAGTTTGCTGTCTGGGTTGTGCGGAACAGTTCCAAATCAACTTTTTTTATTTTATTTTGCGGTTTCCATTTGGGTTGTGCAAATAACAATGATTGTATTGTAATTAAATTTAATAAGATTAAAATACTTTTCAATTTTGCCTCAAGTCAATGTTTTGTAAAAAGAAACTTAATTCGAGTTTTATTTCTTCCGCCACTTTTATAAACGCCATCAAGCTGGGGGCTTCTATGTTAAAATCTTTCAAGTAAATGGAAAACTTTGAAATAACTTTAAGGGTTCCATCGTTCAGAATAATTTTTGCCGGAATTTTCATTTGTTTTTCCACTCCGTGAATGAATAAACTGCCCTGGGCAATTACGTTGTATGTTGTAGAATCAATTTGTTGATATTCAATTATGGAACCGGTAAAATATGATTTGGGCCATTTATCTGTTTCAAGTACGTCTTCTCGCATATCACGGTCTCTTTTTCCTATGCCGGTCTTCACCGTATTCAAATCTACTTCAAAGTATACTTTGTTTTTAGCACCAAACAGATTTGAACCTTCCCAATACATAAAACCGTCGATGTTATTAGTGATTCCCTCAAAATCAAGTAGAGGCGTGGATGAAATGAATTTGACGAGATTATTTTCATCTTTTTTTACCTGCCACTCTTCCGCTGCCGTATTTATTTGAATTAACAAAAATAATAGTATTAAGCTTATATATTTCATTTTTTAATTACCTTCTTAATTGTTTTGTGCCCCGTTTTTTATCCATACGCTTATGGAATCGATAACACGGGAATTTAAAGGTGAAGCTCCCAAAGGCATTGTATTTCCGGAAATCCCCGGAGCCCCGGTAATTTTAAGATACAAATAACTTTTCTCCGGTGAACCGGGTTCGATGTAATTCATTCCCGTTGAACTTTTAACGTTTACTATGTTGTTATAAGAATTCCCCGATAAACCGGGCTTTTGCACGCCTGTTACATGGCAACCGCTTAGCGCACATGATTTATCAAAAACCTTGTTTTGAATGTCGGAAAATTTTGCCCTTACAACGTTGTTCGAAATTTTTTCATCAATACTGGGAACACTCTCTACTATTTTATCCGCACAAGAAGAAAAAATAATTATAGCTACAAAGGTTAATAAAAGCCTGGGTATTTTCATTATTGCCTAAATTTTATTGTTAATAATATAAATTTTAATATTAATTAAAGATTACAATAAATATCAAATAATTAATCACTTTGAAATGGTGATTATACTGCCCGAAAGTGAAGCGGTGTAACTTTTTAATGATTGAGTGGCTGGTCCCCGGACGGCATTGCCCGATGTATTAAATTGGCTTCCGTGACATGGACATGTAGAAATACCGTTTTGAAAATTGGAAACCGTGCAGCCTTGATGTGTACAGGTTCTGCTAAATGCTTTGACTGAATTTTGACTTGCCCGGATTATCAACAAACCGTTGCTATCAAAAGCATTGCCGGCTATGGCAACCGTACCACCGGTGTTATTTAGCACTTTGTATTCAGGTTTACTTATATCTATTGTGAGCGTGTTAGAATTATTGTTATTCTGCGACGGTTCCACCGGATTGGTTTCTTCCGAGCATGCATTAAAGTAGGAAACGGATAAGGTTCCGAGAGTCAAAACACTTATTCCTTTTATAATTTTATTAATAAATTCTTTTCGCGAAATAATAGAAGAGTTTTCTTTACTTTTTATTTCAGAATACATTTTCATCTCCTTAAAAAAATGAAAAGCCGGCATAAAACCGGCCATGATTATTTTATTTTAATAATACCATTTTCTTCGATTCTATATAATTTTTTGTTACTATTCTGTAAATATAAGTACCGCTTTGTAAATTATCGGCATCAAAAATTACACTGTGAACACCCGATGGTAAAACTTTGTTTATCAGTGTTGTTATTTCCTGACCCAATATGTTATAAATTTTCAGACTTACCTTCCCGGTTTCTTTTAAACTGAACGTTATGGTAGTTGACGGATTAAAAGGGTTGGGATAGTTTTGCAACAGTCTGTATTCATTCGGCAGTTTAGCCAAATCATCTAATATTCCGGTGGCTCCGGGCCAGTTAATGTCTACAAAATTAGTGTTGTGTGAAAAATTATCAACGAAATTACCTGTTGAGCTGTTGAAAGTAAGTCTCCACGCATGATCTGTTGGCGGTGAATCGTAACTGCCGTTTCCATTATGATCCGCATAAAAATCCACATTATAATCATGATTCAATTCTATTTGTGGAATTGAAACTGAAAAATCCGGACCTGGTATTGCATCCACCTTTGTTCTTCCGATTTCTTCCCCGTTATCATTTCGAACAATTCTCATTTCGAGCATTTGTCCTACGTGCGGATTCATGCCGGAAAAATTTAATGTGTAATTATATTTCCATCCGATATCCGTAAATTCGGTATTGTGGGCAAAATCCAATTGAACATCACCCGTGTTATTTTCGAATTGTATTTTCCATGCATGATCTGTTGGCGGTGAATCGTAAAGTCCGTTTCCGTTATGATCCGCATACATTTCAACTTTATACTCTTTGCCTAGTTCCAGACCCGGTACTGATATTGAAAAACCGGAACCGGGAATAAACTCAAGTCTTTTTCTGGCAATTTCTTCGGATGTTAGATTGTCTTCAACGCTTAACTCAAACAATTGCCCAACGTGCGGGGTCATTCCGGTGAAATTTATTGTTAATAGATATTTCCAATCTATATCTGTGAAATTCGTATTGTGTGAAAAATTAACAACGTCGTTACCTTGAGCGTTATTCAGTTCAATTCTCCATGCATGATCAACAGGGGGCATATCATATAAATTATTGCCGTTATGATCGGCGAAAAAATCGATGTAATAACTATGTCCTTGTAAAATCACATCTAACATTACATCGAAACTTGAAGTTATTGATGAAACGGTTGTTCTTCCTACTTCTTTCATGGTTGTTCTGTCAAATACACGCAAACCCAACATTTGTCCGGCGTGCGGATCCATTCCCGAAAAAGAAACCGTTAATGTAGTTAATGGATTGCTGCTTGCATCACCGGGTTTTGTAACTAAAGCCGAACTTCCCGGGTTTGGGTCGCCGGTCGACCAAATTCCGAAAGGGTCTTGTAATTCTTCGCCATTTGTTACGCCGTCGTTATCGGCATCCAAACTTGCTAATAAAGGTCCCCACATAACATGACCCGCAGAGCTTTGTTCGGTCAGAAATTTTTGCCCCACTAATTTGCCGAAGTTATCACGCGTACCACCACCGCTTGGATTAACATGACAGTTTGCGCAGTTATTTACATTGCCGTTAGGTATCTCACTTACGCGAAAGCCGCGGGAAATTACTGTGGTTATGGTTATAGCAAAAGCAGTTAAAAATATTAACCCTATAAAAAAATTTTTCATGTTATATCCTCCGTATTAATTTGTTTGTGTTTCTTTTTCTTTGGTTGAAATTCCCAAAAGCGCGTATAGCGGACACCAATTGATAGTGCTTGTAAATAACGGAATTAATCCGATTGCTCCCCACCATGATTGATAGTAAATACCGCCGGCAATGAAAAGAAGTCCGAGGGATATACGAATTAATTTATCACTTCTACCTATATTCGCTTTCATGATTTCCTCCCGTTTTGTAATAAGATATGTTGTCTTAATACTTACCAATGCTTTAGAAATACCAATGATTCTTAAGACGGTTGGTTACATTATCAGTATGTAATTCGAGGAAAAAGTGACAAAAAAATCATTGAAGTCTTAATTTTTTTCTTATGAACCGGTTGAATAGCATAAAGAAAATAAAACCGGAAAAGAGAAAAAGAACGATATTTTCAATCAATAGGGGTTTTTGCGTATTAAAATTAATTTTATCCGTATCTCCTGAAATAACAAAAGCCGCCCAATAATATGGATTGGGTGAATGGTTTTTTATAAATTTTCTTTTTGCCATTTGTAAAGAAACAGCTTTATCGTATCCCTCGCTAAGATATTTATAAAAGTATTTCATAAGAATAGCCGTGTATCTATCGTTAACATCCCAAAGTGAAACTATCACGCTGTTAGCTCCGGCATCCAAAAAAGATTTTTGCATTCCAAGCACACCTTCGGTTTTATCGATTTCTCCCAAACCGGATTTGCAAGAGCTGAGGACAACCATATCGGCTGAAAGTTTTAATTGGATTATTTCCCCGCGTTCAAGCAATCCGTCGCTTCCGCCGTCTTCGCTTGAGAAAACTATTAACGGCTGGTTTTTGTATAAAAAAGAATGAGTTGAAAGGTGTATTATTTTACTTAAAGGTGCATATTGCTTGAAATTTTTTTCTGTGGCTGTTTCCGCTAAAAAAATTTCGGAGTTGCCCACGAAATTATTTATTTCTCTTATTTCCCTTTCCGAATAATCTAATGATTCAAGATTAATATCGAGTAATGTTTCCGTATCTTCAAACAATGAACCGCGTATGCTGTAAATAAAGTTACTGTTTTTGATTCTAGGGTTGCCAATCAGCAAGTTTATCTTATTTGGCTTTCTGTTTTTTTCTTTCAAATTAATTAAAGTGTGACCGGATGGAACATAAGATATTGAAAACCGGTTGATTAAAAATTCCACTTCGTTATAATTATACGGACTCTTATTCTTTTGATAGTTAGTTACTAAAAATTCAAACGGAATTTTCAGCATGTCGGGTGGCAAGGAAAATATTAACTTCGTTTTCGTGTTTACATATTTTAATACCGGTTCGAAAATAATTTTATATAAACTAAAAGAAGCTCCGGAATTGAATGAGAAAAGATCTTGGTTGAAAAATATTTCTTCATTTTTCGGGGTTTCCCTGTAAAAAGGGGTGATACTTTTGATAAGAGAAGTCAGGGAATCTCTGGTGATATTTATTTTAATACTGTTGAAATTGTTTTTTGATATTTGAAATATTTGCGTAAAGTTACCGCTGATATAATAAGAAATGAAACTTTCCGAAGAATCGAGTTTGTTTTGCAATTCTTCCAATAACTGGTATTTATCAAATCCAAACATGGTTTTTATTCCGGGATTTTTTTCAGCAAGTGTCAATTTCAATTCATCATATTCTTTTTTTTCTGCGGAAGTATCGGTAACAATGCCGGATGCGATCATCCAATCAAGTTCGTACAAGCGTTTTAATTTTTGTTCATCACCGGTAGCGGAAATAACTTTTAGATTATTCAAATTTTGTGATGTGTTTCTTGATCTTTGGAAATCAATTAATTCAAATGCCGCTTCATAATTTTTTTCGTTAATGTATAATTTTGCCAAATGTTTATATATTTGATTAAAACTGGAATAATAAGAAATTTGAATATCGCTCTTTTCAAACATCGGGCGGCTAACATTTTCCAAAACATTTTTGGCTTCAAGAAAATAATGCTTTGCTTTTGCGGTTTTTCCGGTTCGCTCAAATAATTTACCCAGTAGAAAATTTGTTTCTATCAAAGTATTGAAATCGTGATTACCCTTGCTTAATCGTAAAGCATTATTCAATATTTCGATTGCTTTTTTGTAGTTCCCTGTTGACCTGTAAAATTCCGCTAAAATTAAATTTTGCTTTGCCAGCAAGTGGGTTAAGTTATATTTTTTACAGAGTATTCCCGTGTTTTGTAACAGTTCGAGCGCTTGTTTGAATTTATTTTTATTTAATAACAGTTCGGAAAGATCAAGATTTACAGCTATTTGATTGTAAATATCCCCGTTTCCGGAATTAATGATATTTGCTTCCGTTAAAAATTTTTCGGCGCTCTCAAAATTTCCAAGTAAGAAATGAGCTACACCCGATTTATGCAACAACTCCGCTTTGAAAAAAGAATTGTTTAAATTCTCCGAAATTTTACGGGCATTTTCGAAATAATGCAATGCTTTATTAGGCAATTCCAAGTTTAGTTCAAGTATTCCGAGTCCGTACTCTATTTCGGCTAAAGTTGATATCTCCTTAATTTCCATTGCCAGTTTTTTTGCCCGGTTATAATAGAAAAGTGATTTCGAATAGTTGGAGAGATTTGCATACACATCACCCATTCCGGTTAAATTCAATATTTGGGATCTTTTATTTTCCCCGGCATACACGAGCCCTTTCTCAAATGCCTTCAAAGCAAATTTATAATTTGAGAGAGCGGAATATACGTTTCCCAGATTTGCATGGAGTATTGCCAATCTGTTTTTATCGTTAAGTAAGCGGTAGAGTTGCAGACTTTTTTCATAATGTCGTTCCGCTTCAACCAACCGGGTATCGTATGTGAATGAAACTCCAAGTTCGGAATGGATTAATGCTTTCAATTCAAGTGCGTTAATTTTTTGTGCAATTGACAAAGCATTCTTAAATAACTCTCTTGCTGAGGCCAACTTTCCTTTTTCATCTGCAATAATTGCAAGGTTAACCAACGACTTTATAAGCTCGTAGTTGTTATGTTTTTCTTCGGCTAGTTTCCTCGCTTTACGGTAAAGAGTTTCAGCGGCTTTATATTTACCGGAAAGGTAATAGAGCGATCCTTCCGCATTTAAAAATTTAGGTAGATATTTTTTTTCAATATTTAGTTGACGGGCTTTTTTCAATTGTTCGAGCGCTGACGGATAATCTCCTTCATTACGCAAAGAATATGAATACCGGTAGTAAACCGAAATGTTATTAAAGCCGGATTCAATGAGCTTTTTATATAGCCTGTTGGCGGTCGCGTAATTTCCCGAGTAATACTCGGACAAAGCCTTTGCGTAAAGTAAATATTTATTAGTGGTATCCGATTTTGCAAGTTGCCGGTTTAGCTCATCAAGTTTATTCATTGCTTTTGCCGAGGAAATCAATTCATCATAATATTCAATATATTCCGGTATGTTGTTTAGAATTGTTTTAAGTGTAATGTATTCACTTTCTAAATCGGCTTTCTTCTTAAAAATAAATCCCAACAGTATTTGTTTTTTAATTCCAGGCGGTAGTGAATTTACAAAATTGAGTTCTTTCTCAATATTTATGACTCCGTTGAAAAGTATAAATTTATAACTGTCAAGATAATTAAAAGTTAAACCATTTGATATAATGTTATTTTTTAACGGGTCTAAAACGGAAGAAGCAAAATTTAAGTCTTTCCCATTCGCATTTATTACGTTGGGGAATGCTAAGCAATGTGCTGTTATTAAAATATATGCTATTTTTTTTGTAATGTTCATTATTCATTAGTTTTCAAGGACTTTTAACAATTCCTCGGCTTTTTGCTTGAAACTTCCTTTTTGTGAGATAACCGTTTCGAGATATTTTTTCGCTTCGTCTTTTTTGTTTAATAACAGCAATCCGCGCGCAATATAATAATACGAATCTAAATTTAAATGTTGAAAATCCGGACCGGTGTTCTTTTCAATTGATTTTTTAAAAGCTTCTATAGCCGCTGAAATTTTTTCTGCGTCATAATCGTTATAAATTCCGAGGATATTTTTTTTGGATGCCTCCAAATAAGTTTTTCCCAAAATAAAATAAGTGTAGAAAATAGTTTTATCGTCCGGGTGATCTTTAATATCTTTTTTCAAACTTTTAATGGCTTCATCATAGTTGTTATTATCAATTTCGGCAATACCTTTTTGAAATTCAGTTGTAATTCTTCCCCGGGAAGTGAATTTCTGAGTATCGTTAAACACAATAAAATCTTTTTTGTAAGAAGGTGTGACAAGGTTAATAACCGAATACACCGAAAAATAAAGTAGAATCAAAGCTGCAATAGAGTAAGTTGTTTTTTGAATCACTTTATTTTGTTTAAGTTTTATCAAAATTGGAGTATGTTTTCCGGATTTGCCGGAGGAATTTATCCGGTGTTCGAGAAAATTATCGACTGACGCAAATTCTTCCATGAATGTGGCAAAGTTATTTTTGCAGCGCTCACATTCGTGCAGGTGCTTTTCGATTTTGGGCACAAGAAATTCAAGTGTTTCCGTTTTTTCCGAGCGGTTATTTTTATACAAAACGTATTCGCCCAGAATTTGCGAATCCAGATGGGAACCTTCGGTAGCAACGGTTTTTACTTTAGAATAAATTCCGGCAACGTATTTTAATTCCGGATTTCCGGAAAGCAATTCCTGAAACCGTTTATTCTCTTCCGGCGTGAGACTTTTTTTGTCTAATAAATCCAATAATTGATGAATATCCATTTTTTCTGCTTCGCTTGTATTTTCTAATCTAATAGTGTTAACAATTGATAAAAAGTGACATTACTTGAGCTTTTCCTTAATTTCTTCTATGGTTCTATAAAACATTTTCTTAATAGCCGCTTCGGTCTTGCCGAGGTTTGCAGCAATTTCAGAGAATTTCAGTTCACCCCAAAATCGTAGTTTTAAAATTTGTTGTTTTTGCTCCGGAAGTGTATTCATTGTTGAAATGATTTTATCAATATCCAAATGGTCTAATGAACCGCGCGAAGATTCGCTAATGTAAAAAGATTCATCGAGCTCAAAAGCTTTGTTTTTTTGATTTTTATTAAACCAATTAATAAAAGTAAGAAACAAAACGCGCCGCAACCAGTTTTCTATATTGTTTATACCTTGATATTGTTCGGCAAAAGTGATATAAACATTGTGAGTTAAATCTTCAACATCTTCCATGGAATTGATTTTTTTTAACTTGTATTTTGAATTGAAATAGGAATAACAAATATCCCTAATAATTTGGGATAAACGTTGAAAAGAATCGGGATTCCCTTCTACTGCTTCTTGCAGAAGTAACGACAGTTCTTCTCCGGAAAAACTATGGAATGTAGGGGAATTATTTTTCATTTATAAAAAATGTCACTTTTTCGTTAATTTCCAAACTAATATAAAAACTCATTTTTAAAAAAGTCAATTATGAAAAATCTTATTGTTTTTATTGCGTTATTAGCTTCCCCACTGTTGGCACAACCCGAACTGGATTTAAAACCAAATAAGATTGAATTCAGAGATATATTCGATAGATTGGAAAACGTGCTTTTTATAAACAAAGGTGATGAAAATTTGATTATTGATACGATGGAATATAATAAGGATTTTTATTACGTCCGGTTTGATAAACAATGGGAGTATCCGGTTGTAATTCCGCCCGGCGACACTTTAAAAATGGACTGCCTTTTGGCTAATTATTTTTTAGTAACATCTTTGGATACGTTGGATACCATGAAGATTTTTTATTCGGGTTACAGCCGGCAAGAAAATTTGAAAATAAGAATACGCTTCTTTGATGATGAAGATAAATACGGTACGGTTACGGGAAGTGTTGCCGATTCGGTTAATCCTGTTGCAGGCGCCAAAGTATATTTTTACTATGAAGGCTCGTATTTGTTCGATTCGGTTATTACGGATAATCAAGGGAAATATTCTAAGAATCTTCCGGAGGGAGAATATGTAATTGCAGCGGAAAAGGAAGGATATTATTATAACTTTTTCCAAAATAAATTTGATAAGTACACAGCCGACATGGTGAAAATTGAAAAGGATTCCGTTTTGGAAGTGAACTTTAATATGCAACCCAAAATGTTAACTCCAAACAGGATAAGCGGAAAAGTAATTGATTTCGTTTCGCGCGCGCCGGTTAAAAAAGGCATTATTGTGGTAAGAAAAGGAAAGCATACACCGACAAAATTATCGCCTGAGATGGTTCAATTATCCGATTCCGTTAAATCTTATACGGGTAATATCGGGGAAGACGGCTCTTTTTATGTAGACAATATTATTGAACCTGGATATTATTACGTACAAGCTTTTTCCGATTTTTACCTGCCGGCTTATACCAGTAATGACAGTCTGCCTGCAATTTTGTGGCAGCAGACCGATTCGGTGTTTATACAAAATTCAGTTGGTAACCAAACGATAATTCTGAAAAGGGATTCTTCTTACGGCGGTGGTGAAATAAGCGGTACATTAAATTTCACTTCATCCGATTCAACAAACTTGACTGAGGTGGAAGACGTTATAATATTTGCCAAAAACATTGATTATAACGAACTGATTTATTACACAATACCATTAAAAAACGGACAGTTTAAAATTAATCATTTACCTTACGGACGGTATGTGTTGATTGCACAAAGCATTGGTTTTGAAGATGCAATAAGTGATAATGTGTTTGATATAAATACGGCACAACCGGTGTATGGAAATGCCAAGTTGACATTTACCGTAACTTCGGTAGGAAAAAAGAACATGAATATTCCGGCCGGGTTTCGATTATACCAAAATTATCCCAATCCTTTTAATCCGGGAACAGTTATTAATTATTCAATACCTGGCGGAAGTTATCCATTCACTTCGAAAGTGGGAGGGGCAAAATATCATGTTACTTTGAAAGTTTATGATGTTTTGGGGCGCGAAGTTGCAACACTCGTAAATGAAATCCAAGTTGCCGGAAAATATAAAGTTGCTTTTGATGCAAATGAACTCTCCAGCGGAATATACTTTTACAGATTAACGGCCGGGAGTTTCAGTACGGTTAAGAAGATGATATTGATAAAATAAAATATTAATTATTCAAATATATTATATCATAAAATCAGTTATCTAAAGTAAATAAAATTAAACATGTTGCTTACGCCAAACCGGGCTTCAAAATTTTCAACTTCCCGGTTATTCATCTATTAAAATTGCCAGATTTTTTATATGTCCATATTGTTTTTTGTAATGATTTATTGCATTCCGCAAAGCTTTTTCCCAGCTCGTTCCGTATCCGGTAGCTTTATTACCGCTTATTGTATTAACTAATACAACTTTTATACATTTGCTTGTTTCCAAACAAGACTTTTGTGAACGCAGTATTTGCCTGTTGTTTCTCATCGCATTATTTTCCTTTCCGACTTAAATAAAAAAAATGGCTTCTTATTGACTTTTTATTTAGTAAATATTTGGGTGAAAGAAATTCATTCCTTTCAAATGGTTTATTCTGTGGAAATCAGCTGCGCACTCAAAATATTTAGTATAATTTTCACTTGAATAGTGACAAAAATATTTTTTATAAAAGTAAATTATTGTATTCCGGTCCACATAATTCGAGATCAAATTGTATAACTTATGGTTTGAATAGAATTATTAAGGTGACTTTTAAAAAAATTAAAAATTATGGATAGGCCCAAATAATGATACAGAAATAATCGAATGGAAAAAAATCCCCTCCGGAGAGGGGATGAAATTTAGTTTGTGTATCAACCCAAGACTTAAGTCGTGGGTTAATGATACCGGTACCAGAAACCTTAATTGTACAATCGTTTTAACGGTTATAAAATTCAGCGGTTAACTTGAGTAACATATTTAATTATCGAAATTGCGCCCCGCACATCGCCTTCTTTATAATTTCTTGCCGTATCGTGCGGATATTTTTCTTTAAGTAATTTTTGTACTTCCGGTTTTACGTGGTTATCGTCGCCATGGCAGTTCAAACAAACTGCTTTTGTAATAATTGGTTTCATGTAGCGGATAACTTTTTTTCCGTCGATTTCATCGATTTTAAATATTTCTGTTTTATCACTCAGTTTGTTTTGTATCTTCATCTCATCGAACTTAAGCAAAAATTCCCGTTCGAAATCATCCGGTGTGTCTTTCGGATTTCTTGCTTTTAAACTTACTCTTCTTAAATTAAGTTTAACTTTTCCGGCGTAATTTTTTGTCAGCTCTTGTGCGGTATCCGAGCAAACGGTAATAGCTTTAACCGGACCGCCGTTTTTCATGTTGGCTACCAGTACGCCTTTTAGCTCGGTCATAAATCCTTTTGCAGCCGAGCGCATTTCGTTTTTAACCGTTTCATTAATTTCAGCCGGTTCCGAACAGCGGGATAATAAAAACACGGCAAACAAGAAAACCGTTAAAATGATTGCCTTCCTCATTCAGCCTCCGCCAAAGGTAATGTGAAATCGGGCGCTTTAACTTTATAAGGAAAATCGCCTTTGCCGGATATCGCTTTTTCCACTTCTTTTTCCAAAACATCTTTTGGGAGCAAACCTTCGTATTTTGCCACAACGTTTCCGTCTTTATCCACTAAAAAAGTTGTTGGAATTGAGCGAATACCGCCGAAATTTTGAATGACACTCATATTGGCGTAAACCACCGGATAATTTATTCCGTATTCTTTGATGAATGGCACAACCCTGCTTTTGGTGTTCCGGGACATTTCGTCGACGGAAATACCCACGACTTCGAGGTCTTTTGAATATTTCTTTTTAAGTTCAATTAAATCGGGAATACCTTTACGGCACGGCGGGCACCATGTTGCCCAAAAATCGAGCAATACCACTTTTCCTTTCAAATCCGAAAGAGTTAATGTTTTCCCGGATGCTTTTGTATAATTCGGTGGTAACGGACCTTCTTTGGGTGTTCCGTTTATGTTATTTATGATAAAAAGAATCAGTACGACCAGTAAAAATCCGCCGGTGTACAAATAACTTCTTTTTTTAGGGTCCGACAGGAAACTTCCCGCTTTTTTGCTGTTTTCTTTGGATTGGTTCATTTTGTCTCCAACTTCGTTTGGTTTATGTAGATAATTAATTTTTATTTGCCATTTCGTTCAAATCTTTAACAAATTTTTCAATATCTTCATCTGAAAAACCTTTTTCTTTGGCTGCCGATTCAAGAGTTCCCCAAATCGGTTCGCCGCATCTCAAACATCGTATTCCTTGTTCCATCAAATATACGACCGCATCCGGTAGAACGTTCACCAGATCTTCAATCTCTATGTCTTTAGTTATCTTTGTGCTCATAACTTTCCTCTTTTTTCTTTTTTGAAGAAGGCAGGGCGTAAATAACACCTATCGAAGCTCCGTAGATTACGGAAATGTACGGATTGCTAGTAATTGCACAATTACCGGATTTACAACCGATAAAGTAATAATAAGCATAACCAATTGCTCCTCCCAGCAAAACGGGAAGGGCGCGCTTTATTAAGAATGATTTTGTTATTTTCATTAGTTCACACTTGTTTTCTGTAACGATTCTTTTATTTTGTCCAGAAACATATGTTCCGGAACGGCACCTTCAATAAATTCCGTTTCGTTTATCACGGTTCTCGGTACTCCGCGTACGTTGTATTTATTGGATAAATGCGGAAATTCCGTTGCTTCTACCATATCCGATTTAATTCGGTTGTTAAGATACGCAAATTTATGTGCAGTTAAAACCGCACGCGGGCAATAAGGGCACGTAGGCGTAACGAAAACTTGCATATGAACCGGACGGTCGATCTTTTTTACTTCCTCTTCTACAGTTGCGGGTAAATTTGTGTTCCCTGTGCTCAGCATAATAATGTCTTCCAAGAGTGAAGAAAATTCGTATCCGCTCGGTATTCCGTAATATTTTATTCCGTAATCGTTACCGTCTTCGTCCAATAAAACGGTGGCCGGAATTTTATCCACACCGTATTTTTCCGTTTTTTCCTTGTCGTTAACGAAATTGTAAACTTCCAGTTCAAGTTTATCCGAAATATCGGCAAGTTCAGTTAGCAATTGTCGTGTTTCGCGGCAAAACCGGCACTCCAATTCTTGAGTAAAATTAATTATCTTCACTGTCTTGTTTAATACCGAAAGTTGCTTTTTTATTTCTTCTTTTATTTTGTCATCGATATACATTTTTTACCTCTTTCTGTTTTTTGCCAAATAAATTTGATGATATTTCAGGTAAAAAGATTCAAATCTTACAAAAGATTGCATAATAAAATACACAAAAAAAGAATGCTTTAGTATCAAGAAGAAGACAAATGAGTTTTTGTTCATAGAAAAAAAACACTTTACATTTATAAAATATTCATTATTTTTACATAAAAAATACGAAATGTCTTGTTTTGAACTTTTGATTACTGAATATCGTATTGCAATGTTAAATTATCAAAATATCCGGAGGAAAAAATGAGTAGTTTTTTTTATCGAAGCACGATAAAGTTACTTTTTTCTATCGTATTACAATTGGCACTGTTCCATTTAATTATAAATGCTCAATCGGCACAGGAAATCCTGCCGCTTACTTCAAAATTCAGCGGCAATATTCCGGATAGAATAACTTCCGCCCAAGAAGACAGTAATTTAACCGTTTTGGGAAGATGGTCAGAGGGTTTATGTTGGGGTTTTGCAGTAAGCGGAAACACGGCGGTTTTCGGCAATGGCGCCAATGTTGAAATACTTGATGTTTCCAATCCCGCAAATGCTGTCAAAACGGGGCGCATTGCTATGCAAACACTTGTGTATGGGCTAGAGGTTGAAGGTAATTACACTCATGTTAGTACCTCAAAAGGGTATTTTATTTTTGATATATCCGATCCGTCTTCTCCGGTTGAAACGGGTTCTGTTTCTTACCTTTCTTATACACACAATCTGCTTGTTAATGGGAGCTATATTTATATGTTGATTTTGGATAAATTGAAAATTGTGGATGTATCAAATCCGGCATCTCCCGTGAAAACAGGCGAATTAACATTCGGTTGGTATGTGTTTGATATTGCGATTAGCGGCAATTACGCTTATTTAGCTTCTTACGACGGTTTGTATGTTGTGGATATCTCAAATCCGGCTTCACCCACGCAAGTTGCCGAATTAACATTGCCCGGCAAAGCATATGGCGTAGCGGTTAACGGCAACTATGTTTACGTGGCAAACAGTACATATGGATTGCGTATAATTGATGTTTCCAACCCGGCGGCTCCAAGCGAAACCGGTTCTTTTGATGTGGGTAATTGGGTTCAAGATGTT
>JALSTB010000017.1 GCA_026983955.1 Melioribacteraceae bacterium | reverse complement strand
ATCGGTACAGAAACATAAGGCGCACCGGAAACACTGTATTTCAAACTTGCCGAAACCACCGGTGCAGTTGAATCGGAATCGAAAACCATTGCCGTTACCGTAACATCTTCATTGTAACCAACAACACTTTTATCCCGCTTTACATCCGTGATGTTGGGCGGACTAACACTTCCATATTCAATATCGTCAGGGAATACCGGATTAATCATAAACCAATACGGGAAAATGTTAGTTCTGGTTTCAATATACCCGCGGATATAATTTATTTTTGTACCCGCTAACGGCGCGGGAGTTCTTCGAAAATAATCAGAATTATTGCCAACAATAATGCTTGAATTATTCTCGTCAAAAACAACAAACGTATTAGGATAATTATCACCAAGTACGCCAGGATCAGTCGCTGTTAGATTCCTAATCTCAACGTAAACGCCTTCCCATTTTTCCGCAAGAAAGTTTGGAGTCGAAGTTCCTTTTTGTACAAGTGAATCCAATGTGAGAAGAACCGGTTTGGGTCTTTCCCGCACGCCTATTATATCGGCAGCTTGAAAATCAACTACATTAATTTGTGTGGTAGTAAAATATTCGTTAACATATCCAAGAACTTTAATAACCAAACCTGTATCGAGAACGGTAAACGAGGGCGAATTCGATTCGTCGCGTACGAGAATACCCGACCATTCGGTTTGGGCTGTATCTTGTAAATAAACTGCGGGAACGCCGGCATGCAAAGTTCGAATACTGTCCGGATTTGCTCCTTCATACGGTGGTACCATAACCACACCGGTGACGATAACCGTATCGCCAAGCAAAGGCGGGACGGGTTCAGTCCAGCGACCGTCACTACCGTAATAAATCAATAAACTATCCGGCACATATTGAACATCCCTAATTGTTATTTCGGGGTAACTTTGTGCGAAAACATCAAACCACACCATCAAAGTAATTAAAATAATTAATTTTGAAATTTTCATAACTACCTCAAATTTTATTTAATAATTAAAAATTTTCCCAGTTTAATTTTTCCCGTTGCATTGTCTTTTACGGAAAAGAGATACAAGCCGGTGGCAATTGCTTGATCGTTATCCGTAACCAAATCCCATGCATGTTCCCCACCGGTCATTACTTGGTTGCCGTCTTTAGAGAAAGTTTCGAACCATCTTACATCGGAACCGTTACTTTGGCGGTTGTGGTAAATTCTTTTAACCACATCGCCGGCAAGTGTATAGATTGTAATTTCGCATTCGGCTGGCAAATTATAGAAGTAAATTTTCCGCAGCCTTTCCGAACTGCCGTCCCAGTAAGCGGCTCCGTAGTATGGATTGGGATAAACTCCCACTTGTATGTTTTCGTCGGAAGTTGGCGGAGTACCGGGCAAAATTCTCGTTGCGCCTGCAAGCAAACTCGATTCGAGGCTTTCAAGTTTGTTCTCAGGATCACCTTCATCAAAAGCGGTAACGGAATAAACGTATTGCCAACCGTTAAGCAAATTTTCAACCGTAAATTTGTAATAATATTTTGTGGTGTCGTCCGGAAATTGGACAGGTTCGTTTAATTCAATGTTTTCAAAACCGGTATTAAATCCGATGTCATTTCCGGCACTGTCGAATTCAGCTATTTTGATAAAGTCACTTAACAAATTTTGAGAAGCGGTTAAATCGAAACCTGCGTTGGTTCTGTAAATCCGGTATCCTTCAAAATCTTTTTTGGATGAAATCGGATCGATCGAACTTTCGGCTCTTTTATCCCAGTAGATTTCTACTTTTTGACTGAGTGGAATCACTTTAACTTTCGGTGATAGCGGTGGAGCGGGCAAAACATAGCGGGTTAAAATTCCGTCGCCGTTCTGGTCTTCTCCCGGATCAAGCACACCGTTGCCGTTCTTATCTTCACCGTTGTAAGCCCGCAGAGCCCAGCCGGCATTAACGTATAAATTTTTCTTTTGTTCTTCGGTATCCAAAGCGGCCGGATCGCTTCCGTATTTTTTAGCGGCAACAATTGCGAAAGTAATATTAACCGAATCGCCCGGCGCAATTTTGCGGAAAGGTCCCGCCGAAATCAATACCGAACGGTTGCTCGGTTGTTTAAGCGCTTCCGGAGAAACGCCATTGCCAAAACGGTTATCACCTCCGAAATATCCGTTTAATTTAGTGTACCGCTGAATATCATTTTGCGGAGCAAATAGATTCGGATCGGTTGTGTTCCGGAATTGCCACGATACAAAATTAATACTGTCGAATTTGGCATTCGAACCTAAAAATTGTATTCCGATATAACTGTCAGTAAATCCCACATCTCCGGTGGCATCGAATTCGTAAGCAACGTGGAGTGAATCGATATATCCGTTACCGCCTTTATTGAAGAAAGCTCCGCCGATTCTGGGAGATGTGATGTTGGTGTTCCGTACAACCGTATCCGTCCACAAACCGATGTAAACACTGTCCAGGTAATTATCCGAGACGTTTTTAATCCAGTAATTCATAATTACAAAAAAGTTTGCGAACGGGAAATTCCAAGCATAAGTTTCCTGGTGCACCGCAACGCCAAGCGGCGTGTGGTTCGGTATAAATTCACCGTTGCTTAAAGTTCTGCTGGTATCTGCATAATCCATTACAAAATCTTGGTGCGAAATTGCATCGGGACTGAAAAAAGGAGAATCGGCAAGTGAGGAGCGCTCGCGCACACGGCTGCCTTTTTCATTCGTAAATTCGAACCCGCCACCGCGGAAGCTAACCGAAGCTGCATCGACTGCACCTGTGGTTACGAAGGGACCGGATTTATTGTTCCCCAATGAATCATCCGCAACAAAACCGCCAATCCATAATCCGCCGTCGAATATATGTTCTATTCCGCTACCAAGCGGGTATTCGCACGAAGGTTGCTCGGGCCACAAGCTGAATCCGTGTCCGTACGTCCCGAAATTAGTAACGGTTAAACCGATGTTTCCTACATTTGTGTATTTCGAGTTGTCATCGTCTTGGGTTTTGCGAAGGGTTGATTGTGATAAAATGGGTTTAGCCAAAAGTAAATAAATAAAAAGGTATGAGATTGATGCAGATTTGGTCAGCATAAAATTAAGGTTATTTCCGGTCATTAATCAATCAAGTCAATTTTTAAGAAAAAAGATATTGTAAAAATTGTTAAAGAACAAAATCATTATACAAATTGTTATTCAAAAATTCTATATCATTAATCGAATTTTAACATTCTTTAAGTGATTAGTTTTAAGTGAAAAGGCAAAAAATCTTTTAAAGATTGAACGGATTTCAATTGCTGAGGTTCAATAATTTATCAGATAGTTTATATCATTTTCCGGTCATAAATTGAAGCAACCCAATTCAACTTTAAAATATTATATCAAGTCCTTTCTTTCGTTAAGCCCGGTAACAATCAGAACCAATATTTAATAATTATTCCCACAAATCCCTTGCGTGTTTATCGGCATGATAAGAGCTACGTACCAACGGACCCGATTCAACAGCTTTGAAGCCCATCTTCAGCCCTTCTTCACGGTACATGGCAAATTCTTCCAGGGTTACGTATCTATCGACAGGCAAATGCTGTTTTGTTGGTTGCAGGTATTGCCCGATGGTCATTATGTCGCATTCGTGCTCTCTTAAATCCCTCATCAAGGAAATAACTTCTTCCGTTTTTTCACCGATTCCCACCATTATTCCGCTTTTGGTTCTTAATCCTTTATCTTTAAACCATTTAATTAGTTCCAAACTTCTTTTATATTTTGCTTGAGGTCTTACGGCATGGTAAAGCCGTTCAACCGTTTCAAGATTGTGATTGAGAATATCCGGAGGATTTTGCATTATAATTTCGAACGCCTTCTCATCTCCTTTGAAATCGGGAATTAAAATTTCCACCGTACATTTAGGTGAAGTTTCCCTTATCAATTTTACTGTTTCGGAAAATATTGAAGCGCCACCGTCTTTCAAATCATCTCTATCGACCGAAGTGATTACGGCATGCCTTAATCCGAGTTCCTTTACGGAATTCGCAACCCGGCGCGGTTCGTCCAAGTCGAGATGCGTAGGCACTCCGGATTTTACATTGCAAAATCCGCATGTACGGGTGCACGTATCGCCAAGAATCATAAACGTTGCAGTGCGGTGATGCCAGCATTCCGCCAAATTCGGGCACCGGGCTTCTTCACATACCGTATTCAGTTTCGATTTCCGCATTAAATGAAGCACGTCCTGGTAATTTTTCCCGCTGGGTAACCTGACTTTAAGCCAATCCGGTCTTTTGCCAAGTTCACCTCTTTCTTTCTCTATTTTTTCTTTGTATTTCCTTTGATGTTGGTTAATCATTTCTTCCCTTTCAATTATGCTGTTTCACAAAGTTCGCAAAGTGAATTTTTATTAACGCAATAACTTACAAAAATAATAATCAAAAGCTTTTAATTATTGACAATACTAAAATATCAAATAAATACGTATATTATCACACAAATATTTTCACAAAAAATTTATTTTTAATGAATTGCCCTCATTGCAAAAACCCGATGATTATACTTGAATTGGGTGATGTTGAAACGGATTATTGTACCGTATGCGAAGGAATTTGGCTCGATGCCGGTGAATTGGAATTGCTGATTGAAGATTCCACTGCAAAAACCGAACTGTTAAGTTCATTTCAATTAATCCAGCACATAAAAGAAAAAAATATCAAATGCCCAATCTGTAATACCAAAATGGAAAAAATATACGTTGGGAAAGAAGATAAAGTAATCATAGATGAATGCAAGCATGGTCATGGTATCTGGTTCGACAAAGGAGAAATACTAAAAGTAATTAAAATGGGGTCAGTCAATCAACAAAATGATATTATCAATTTATTAACGGAAATGTACGAAAACAAAATTTATCCAACTAACAAGGAGGAAGGATGAGTGCATTTGCAATTTTTATTGTTTTAATTCTGGCAATAGGATTGTTATTAGTATCGAATTACAATTCACTTGTTCGCTTGAGGAATCAAGTAAAGAATGCATGGTCTCAAATTGACGTACAACTGAAACGCCGTCACGATCTGATTCCGAACCTTATAGAAACCGTAAAAGGTTATATGTCGCATGAAAAAGAGACATTGGAAAACATCACCAATGCGAGAAGTCAGGCTTTAAAAGCCGGTACGGTTGCCGAAAAAGCAAAAGCGGAATCGATGTTAAGCGGTGCGCTCGGGCGATTTAACGTGGTAGTTGAAAATTACCCCGATTTGAAAGCCAACCAAAACTTTCTGGCATTGCAAGAAGAGCTAACATCGACCGAAAATAAAATTTCTTTTGCCCGTCAGAATTACAACGATCAGGTTTTAAGATATAACAATAAAATTGAGATGTTCCCTTCGAATATTATTGCGGGAATGTTCAATTTTACAAAGGAAGAATTTTTCGAGATTGAAACAGCAGAAGAACGCGAAGTTCCTAAAGTCGATTTCAAATAAACATGTGGGAAATAATTCGTGCCAATAAACGCAAATCCCTTGCGTTGTTTATAGGAATGGGAACCGTCCTCCTTCTTCTCGGTTATTTGATTGGCGGTTACATTTTCGGACAGGAAGGCGCACCGTTGGGCGTAATAGGCGCTGCCGGTTTATGGTTGATTCTTTCCGTGATAAGTTATTTTTCCGGAAGTAAAATTATTTTGGGAATCAGCAAAGCAAAAAAAATATCGAAAGAAGATCATCCCCGTCTTTTTAACGTTGTTGAAGAAATGACGATTGCCGCGGGTTTGCCGGAAATGCCCGACATTTACATTATAAACGAACCGGCGCCTAATGCTTTTGCCACGGGGATAAAACCGGAAAACAGTGCTGTGGCGGTAACAACCGGACTTCTCGCAATGTTAAATAGAGATGAATTACAAGGAGTAATAGCGCACGAATTGGGTCACATTAAAAACCGTGACGTTTTGTTAATGACGTTTGCAGGCGTAATGCTCGGCAGCATAATTATGATATCGGACATTTTTGTGCGCGGAATGTTTTACAGTGGACATTCAACCGACCGTTACCGCAACAGATCCTCGCGTGAAAACAATCCTGCTCAAGCTGTCTTTCTAATTTTAGCCATTTTGTTTGCCGTTCTTTCCCCTGTTCTTGCACAAATTTTGTATTTTGCAATTTCCCGGAAAAGGGAATACCTTGCCGATGCCAGCGCCGCCAGATTTACAAGATATCCCGAAGGATTGGCCTCCGCACTTGAAAAACTGGCAAACAATACTTATCCGTTACGTACTGCAAACAGGGTTACCGCCGCATTTTATATTGTGAATCCGTTACACAACAAAATAAACGATTTAACAAGCACACATCCTCCTATCCAAGAAAGAATCAGAATTTTACGAAGTATGATGCACGGCGCCGGTTTTGCCGAATATCAGAAGGCTTTTAATAAAATCAAACGGACGAAAAAACGTATTATTCCCAACTCCGTTTTAAGCAAAGATAAAAATGTTTCCCTAAAAACACAGACCGGAGAACACCCAACCGCCGGTAAAATGAAAGTGAAAAGAAATTTGGGGGATTTGATGATGACTTTTAACAATTACGTTTTCGTTCCGTGTGCGTGCGGATTAAAAATAAAAGTTCCGCCGACTTATAAAAACAACCGCGTAAAATGTCCGAAATGCGGAAGAATCCATACATTGCCCGATAAACGGGGAAAATTGTAAACATTAAAAATTTAGTTTTTAACTTTACTTGTTCCGTAAATCTTAAATTCAATCCGTCTGTTGAATGCCCTGCCGATTCTTGTAGCATTGCTTCTAATTGGATTTGCTTCACCCATTGCTTTGGTATAAATGCGGGAGGGAGCAATTCCCTGCGAAACCAAAAACCGTTTTACTTTCTCTGCCCGGCGTTTTGAAAGTCTCAAATTATACAATTCGGTGCCTATGCTGTCGGTATAGCCTAAAATTTCCACCCGCACATCGGGATGCTCCTTCAATTCTTTTACAACATGGTCAAGTATCGGATAGGATTCGGGTCTTAAAGTGGCTTTATCAAATTCGAAATTCACACCGAACAAAACAAGTTTCTTTTGATAAGGAACCGGTTTGACAAAAACCGTATCGGTAACTTTTTTCTCGACAACAACCGGAACTTCCTTAACGACTTCTTTTACGCCGGCAGGCATTTCTTTACACAAATTCGATTCTTCACCTTTGTAGAAATAATAAAGCGCACCGAGACCAAACGTCATATACGTATCGCCGTTACTGCCTAAAATTCCCTTTATTTCATCCAAATCGGAATTTCCTTCCAAGCCGTTATCGTTAACCGTATGGTAATTGACTTCAACCTTTAATCCCCAATTGGAACCAAGTTTTACATTTGCTCCGAGTCCCAAATTCATTTGATAATCGGAATTGGCACCTTCGCGCGCCGGTGTTGGAGCATTGTTTACATTAAAAATTGTTGCACCAAATCCCAAAAGTGCGTACGGATTGATAAAACTGCACGGTATAAAATGATAAATAAAGTCGAGATCGGCTGCAAACAAATCGGTCGTCTCATGAATCCAATTCGACGGTGTGCGGTTTTTATAACTTAACGATTTCATGCTAAGGAAACTTGTTTTAAGTCGCAACGATGTATATCCATTAAAATTTTTCTGTAAGGAAAGAAAACCGCCGATATTATCACTTTTTTCAACGGAGGTTGTGGTGATGCTGATGAATTTCGGATATGCGCCCCCGAAACCGAAAGACCAACTGTTTCCGGGTACTTGGGCAAGAAGATTTGAATAGTTGGTAAATGCAAGAACAATGAATAAAAGAACAATATTTCTTCTCATTTTATATCCAATTTTTATTTCACACCTAAAGTTAATTATTAATTCATTCTTATACAACATTATAATAAAATAATTTACGTTCTTTCAGCATTTTTTTATCTTAAACGGCAAGTATTATATTTATTTATATAGTCAAACGATGGAAGTAGAGATGATGCGATTGCGGGATATAATGAAAAGATTTTAAACTTGGCTGCCCCGCCAGGGCTCGAACCTGGAGACTTCTGATCCAGAGTCAGACGTGTTGCCAATTACACCACGGGGCAATTAGCTCTGCCCCAAATATACCGGATGACGCGGGAAATATCAATCCGTATTTATAAAAATAGCATAATTAAAGCCGTAGCCAACAATACAAAATAGCCGATACCGAAATAAAACTTTACCATTTCGGTTTTTCTTGCTCTCGTATTCAGGCTCTCAATCACTTTTTCATCAATAAAAAAGCTTTCATTCGATTCCTCTTTGTATTCGAAATCAAACTCAGCTTCCAATTTTTCCGGATTTGTTACAAGCGGTTTAACTGTAAAAAAATCTTCGGCCGACAAGTTCATTATTTTAGATTGATTTTCAGGCATAATACCTCACGGTTTTTTGAAAAATTTTCAAGTATTATGCCAGTGTGATTAGGCTCAAAACATGCAATTTTTTGTGATTTACGGCAAGAGACACTGTTTTAGGTGGTTTTGCATGCCTCTTTTTGGTACAAATTTACCTGTAAGTAAGTAAGGATTTATCGGATAGTATTTTTCTGAAGTAATCGATTGTGATTCTTAATCCCATTTCCCTTGAATATTTCGGTTCCCAATTAAGAAGTGATTTTGCTTTTGAAATATCGGGCTGCCGTACTTTGGGATCGTCGACCGGAAGTTCCTTGTAAACGATTTTACTTTTCGAGCCGGTTAATTGTAAAATTTCCCCTGCCAAAGTATTTATGGAAATTTCTTCTGGATTCCCGATATTCACCGGTTCATTCTCATCCGAAAACAACAATTTAAAAATCCCTTCAACTTGATCTTCAACATAACAAAAACTTCTGGTTTGTTCACCGCTTCCGAAGACGGTAATATCTTCATTTCGCAAAGCTTGCACAATAAAAGTGGGTAATGCCCGCCCGTCACCTATTCTCATTCGCGGTCCGAATGTATTGAAAATTCTCACAATTCTTGTTTCCAGCCCGTGATACCGGTGATACGCCATTGTTAAAGCCTCGGCAAATCTTTTGGCTTCGTCGTAAACACCGCGGGGACCAATCGGGTTTACACTTCCCCAATAATCTTCACTCTGCGGATGTATTTCCGGATCTCCGTACACTTCGGAAGTTGAAGCGAGCAGAAATACCGCTTTTTTCTCCTTTGCCAATCCCAATACTTTGTGGGTGCCCAACGAACCGACTTTCAATGTTTGAATGGGAAGTTTCAGGTAATCAATCGGACTGGCAGGTGAAGCAAAGTGAAGAATATAGTCCACTTTGCCGGGCACATAAATGTAATTGGTAACATCATGTTGAAGAAAAATAAAATCATCCCGGCCGAACAAATGTTCGATGTTTTTCAAATTTCCGGTAAGAAGGTTATCGATGCATATTACTTCCATTCCTTCATTTAGAAATTTATCGCATAAATGGGAACCGAGAAAACCCGCCCCGCCGGTAATTACAACTCTTTTTTTCAACATTTTATTTACTTAAATTTTTAATGTTATTTTTCTGGTGGCAAAATAACTACCAAGCAATCCCAATATTATTCCGGTGCCAAATATGAACACACCGAAGATAAATTCATTGTCAATTACTCTAATTCGCTGATTGACTTCCTGTAAAAATCTTGTAAAAGCAATAAAAATGCCCGTTGCTATTAATCCGGAAATTATTCCGATAAACAAACCGTTAAACATTAAAGGTAATTTTATTGTGCTAAGTTTTGCGCCCACAAGTTTCATGGTATTATACAAATCCATTCGCGATTGAATCGCCAAGCGGTTTGTGCTGTAAACCAAATAAAGCGAAATCAAAACAAGTACAACGGCGGCAATATAAATGAATGATTTAACCGAATTAAGGTAATGAAGCATCCGGACGGTTAAGGTATAATCGTAAATTACATCGCTCACACCTTCCAGCTTGGAAATCTTTTTGGAGAATTCGTCTATCTTTTTGCCGTTCAATTTCTCCGGTCGGAGCGAAACCACAAACGAACGCGGAAGCGGGTTGGCTTCCAATATTGTTGAAAAATCGTTGCCCGTTCTTTTAATGAATATTTTTTTTGCTTCTTCTTTTCCGATGAGCCTTACCGATTTAACAAGGGAATCGGAATAAATTGTTTTTTTCAAATCGGCAATTTGATTTGACTTGAGCGAGTCTTCCAAAAACACGTTAACTTTAATCCGGCTTTTAATCTGCGTATCCAGCTTTTGTGAAAGCAGAATCAAAAACAACGAAACCGTTACGAAAAATATTGCAATACTTGTGGTAATAACCGTTATGAACGTTGAAAATTTTGTTCTGCGTATAGAATTAAATGATTCGGATAAGAGAAATAAAATCATTATGTACCTTAAAAGTTTGATTCGTCAAGCCAGTTAACAATTTGCCATTTGTTTTGCCCGTTTTTGCGTAAATCCAAATTCACCCTGCCGTCCACAAAAATTATATCGGTCGGATTAAACGTAACGGTCAAGTTAAAACTTCTGATTATGTTTGTGGAATCGCTTGTAACCGAAATAATGTTGTTCCACACCAAATCTATCCGCTCCGAATTGTTGAATAAGCCGTAGGTAACTTTCATTTCTTCGTCCCTTCCCCATGCAACATCCACTTCCTTATCGTAATCGCGGTACACAAAAGTAAAATCGTCACTCAAAAGTTTTCCGTAAATTGTTGTATCCTTAAAAGTGTATGCATATTGAAAATTTCTGAAAACACCTTCCACGGTCGATTGATCGCTTATCAACGTGCTTTCGGAACCGATTGAATTATCCAGCTTCGGGGCAAAAGGATTTAAACACGAGGTTAATCCCAACGAAATAAATCCGTATGCAAAATATTTAAATTTAGATATTTTCATAAATTACATTTGAAAATTTTATAATCCGTTCAATATCCTAAAGTAATTTTTTAATAAAGATAAATCAACCGTCAACCGTAAAACGCGTTTTCATTCTACTGCAGGTAAAATCTGCCTTTCAACTCACTCCAGCTCGGGTAATTTTCCTTTTGAAAGTCTTGCCATTCGGTAATTACCCATTGGTTATTCGCATCCAAATTAATTTTGAATTGCGAACTTCCCCTGTATTCTTTCGGTATATTGTCATCGTCAACCGGTATTGTTATTCTGTAATCGAACGTATATTGCGCACTATCGCCTTGAGGGCTGCTGGTTTCGTTTTCGAGAGTCAACACTATTAGTTCCCCCTTCCGTGCTTTGGAAACCAGATTAGTAAAATATTGAATTTCCGCTTGAATATCCCAATCGGCCAAAACATTATATTTTGCAACCGATCCGGCAGACGGAATAAACTTGTATTCTTTTTTTAGAAAAGAGGTATCGACAAAACAAATTTCATAATTTTTAACAATTCTTTCACGGAAAGCCGCTTGCAAATTTTTAAATAATTGTTGGGGTGTTGTTGCCAAAACGTATTCCGACCTTTCGGTTTGAGGGCGTTCGGCTTCCCTTGTTTGCACCAAATCGCACGAGTATGATATAAAAAGCACACTCATGAAATAAATGTAAATTGTTTTTTTCATTTCCTTCCAACAATTATCAATCTTTCCGAACTGCCCGGTTCAAATTCCCCGCCTTCATAATCTCCAAATATATCAACAATTTTGTAGCCTATCAATTTCATTTGTTTCAATATAAAATCTTTACCGTATAATTTCACCTTTTCGTAATAAACTTTTTTGTTCCCTCCCTTGTTGATAATGATTTCTTTAACAACGGTATCGTTGTGAATTTCCCGTTTTTCTTGAATCAAAATGTCATCAATGGTTTTCTCAGAATAAGGAACCAAATTTTTCCGCACATAATTTTCATTTAAAAAATCGAGCGCAAAATATCCTTTTTCATTTAATAATCCGTAAGATGTTTTTATAAACTTAAAGTTTTCCTCATCATTTTCAAAATACCCGAAACTTGTGAATGCCAATAAAATCAAATCGAATTTCTTTTTTAAGCAAACTTGCCGGAGATCGGACCTAAAGAAAAACACATTGGATTTTTTCTTTCTTGCATATTTGCTTGCCACGTTTAAAAGATTCCGGCTCAAATCGAACGCCACAACTTTAAAACCCTTGCGGGCAAGCAGCACGGAATATCTTCCGTTTCCGCAAGCGGCATCCAAAACTGCTGAGTTTTCCGGAATCCGGATTTTCCGCAGCAAAGTTTTTGTAAATTTTCCGGCGTCGCTTATATCCCGGTGTTTATACACTTTAAGATAGTCGGCTGATTCGAACCACTCTTTGAACCAATCGGATTTCATAATTTAATACGACTTAAAACCGCCCTGCCGATTGTAGCTTCGTCGGCAAATTCCAGATCGCCACCCATTGGCAACCCGCGGGCAATTCTGGTTACTTTAACACCAAGTGGCTTAATTAATTTGGCAAGATATAACGATGTGGCTTCCCCTTCGGTATCGGGATTAAGTGCAAGGATCACTTCTGTTGTTCCCTCTTCGTGTATGCGTGTAAGCAATTCTTTAATATGCAGCGATTCCGCTCCCGTTCCCGCCAAAGGTGAAAGCACTCCGCCCAAAACATGATACAAACCGTTGTATTCGTTGGTCTTCTCGATTGCAACAATATCGCTGACTTCCTCAACCACACAAATCGTTTTCTGGTCACGTTTTTCACTTTTGCAGATTTCACAATATTCGTCAACGGCAATGTTAAAACATCTTTTGCAAATTTTTATTTTCCGTTTCAAATCGAGTAACGCATTGGCAAGATTTTCAACTTCAACCGGATCACTTTTAAGCAAATGCAAAGCAAGGCGTTGGGCTGTTTTTCTGCCGATTGACGGGAGTTTGCTTAATTCGTCTATTGCAATTTGTAACGGTTCGGCTAAAATCAAGGTTTAATCTCCGTAGTTTTAGAAACCGGGGATATTCATTCCCGGAGGAATCATTCCGCGTGTAATATTTGCCATTTCCTCTTCCGCCATTTTGCCTGCGGATTCAAGCGCTTTGTTTACTGCTGCTACAATCAAATCTTCCAGCATTTCCTTATCGTCTGCATTAATCACTTCATTCTCGATTTCAATGGAAATGATTTCTTTTTTTCCGTTTGCCGTGGCTTTTACCATTCCACCACCACTTTCTTCGGTAACCGTTTTATTAGCCAATTCCGCTTGCACTTTTTCCATTTCCGCTTGCATTTTCTGGATTTGTTTCATCATTCCTTGCAAACCGCCTTTCATTTTTCCTCCTTTTAATCAAGTTTACGTTTCTTACTCTTTTTCAATGTTCTAATTTAACGAAATTATAGGTTATATGAAATTATCCGGATAATATGTTAAATTATAGTTCGCTATTTTTTTCATTACGGATTCTCAGATGATTACAAAATACGGATACGGTACTGTAAGTGCTATTACAGTTGTTGTTTTCATATTGATTGTAATTGCAATTTTTACGAACAACAGCATTTTAAAATATTCTTTATTGGTTTTGGGAACCGGGTTTTTATTGTTTACATTGTATTTTTTCCGCGACCCCGATAGAACTCCGCCTGCAAAACAAAATGTTGTTGTTGCACCGGCAGATGGAAAAGTTATCATATTGCAAAAAACTTTCGAAGATAAGTTTTTGAAAGAAGAAGCCTGGCAATTATCGATTTTCATGTCACCTTTAAATGTACATGTAAATCGAATTCCAATTAGCGGAAAAATTGAGTATCTTAATTATCACAAAGGAGATTACCTGGTTGCTTTTCACGAAAAAGCCGATAAACGGAACGAACGGAATGAGATTGGAATTACAAGCAAATACGGTAAAATTTTATTTACACAAGTGGCCGGATTCGTTGCACGAAGAATTGTAAGTACCGTTTCCGAAGGCGATTCGGTTCGAATGGGTGACCGGTTCGGAATGATTAAATTCGGCAGCCGCTCCGATGTGTTTGTTCCCGCTTCTTGGAATGTGATGGTGAAAAACGGGGATAATGTAACGGCAGGTGAAACTATTTTATTTGAATATCCAAATGAAGGAAATTAAATGTTTTCCAAATCATATATACCGAATACCGTAACCGCCCTGAATGCACTGTTCGGTTTTTTTTCAATTATAACCGCCTTTCAAGGAGATTTTTACCATGCCGCAATTTACATCTATGTAGCGGCAATATTCGATTTGGCCGACGGCATTGTTGCACGCGTGCTAAAAACCAGCAGTGAGTTCGGGGTTCAACTCGATTCCCTTGCCGATGTTATTAGCTTTGGCGCAGCGCCTTCGGTGTTGATTTACGTATCTTATTTGCACAAGTACGGTATAACCGGACTTTTATTATCCTCGCTTGTTATGCTTTTCGGTGCGTTCAGATTGGCCAGGTTCAACGTCCAACTTAAAAGCATCGATAAAAAACCGGATTTCAGCGGGCTCCCGATTCCTCTATCGGCAGTTACAATTGCAACTTTGATAATATCGCTGACCGAGGGGAATCATGTTAATATTCCATACAATTATTTTGTCATTCCGCTGGTTATCGTACTATCGGTATTGATGGTAAGCAAAATCAAATACAGCGCTTTCAGAATAAATAAAGATTTGTTGAAAGATAAACCTATTTATTTGGGATTGATTATCGTAGCGCTTATTTTACTTTTCGTTACGGATGGGCAAGCACTTTTCTTTATTTTGCTGGCTATTGTGCTTTTCGGTCCGGCAAGGGCAATTTATATGTTTTTTTTTCATAAAGATTCGGAAGAAATTAAACAAACCGGAATAAATTAAAGAGTTGAAAATTGTACAAAGCAACAGTTATAGTTAAACGCAGACCCACAATATTGGATCCGGAAGGAAAAGCGGTGGAACAAGGCGCTAAACTTTTGGGGTTTAATAATATATCGGATACAAGAATTGGTAAATACATTGAATTTTACGTCAATTCCGATAACATTGATACCGTTGAAAAAGAAATAAAAGAATATGCCGAAAAGTTGCTTTCCAATCCGATAATGGAAGATTACGAATATACATTCGAGAAAGTTGAAAATGATTAAATACGGAATTGTAGTTTTCCCCGGTTCAAATTGCGATAACGACGCATTTTATGCGGTAACCAAAAATTTGGGCAACGATGCGGTTTTTCTGTGGCACAAGGAAACCGGTTTGCAAAATTCGGATGTAATAATTTTACCGGGCGGATTTTCTTACGGCGATTATCTGCGTACCGGTTCCATTGCCAGATTTTCCCCGATTATGAATTCCGTAATCGACTTTGCAAAAAAAGGTGGAATAGTCATCGGAATATGCAACGGTTTTCAAATTTTGCTTGAAGCAGGTCTGCTGCCCGGAGTGATGCTTAAAAACAAATCACTTAAATTTATTTGCGACGATGTGTATCTTAAAGTCGAAAACCGTAACACAATTTTTACCAATGCCATTCCGTCGCCGGTAATAAAATTACCCATAGCACACGCCGAGGGTAATTACTTTGCCGATGAAAAAACATTGGAAGAATTGATTAACAATAATCAAATTGTGTTCAGATATTCATCGCCGGACGGTGAAGTATCCGAAGAATTCAATCCTAACGGTTCACTATTGAACATTGCGGGATTGATAAACAAAGAAGGAAACGTGCTTGGGATGATGCCGCACCCGGAACGGAGTTGCGATCCGGTTTTGGGAAATACCGACGGTTCCTTTATATTTGAATCAATACAAAAAAGTTTAATAACTGCTGGAGGTTAATATGTTCGGAAATTTAGGCACGGGTGAAATAATCCTGATAGTTCTTGTTGTGTTAATACTTTTCGGGGCTAAAAAAATTCCGGAACTTGCTCAAGGACTTGGGAAAGGAATGAAGGAATTTAAAAAAGCTATCCGGGAAGTGGAGGAAGACATTAAATCCGTTGACGACGATAAAAAAGATAACGATAAAAACTAAGTAGAAGTTGTAAAATTGCAATACGGAAATCACCGGGAAAAAATAAATCTCATACGGCAAAATAAACTGTCATTACAGGAAAACGTTAAAAAATTCCTGCATAAGATCAAAGAAAAAAAACATCTGAACGCATTCAATTTTGTCTTCGAAGAAGAGGCTTTAAGCCAAGCTGCGGAAATCGAAAACAAAATAAAGGAAGGTAAAGCCGGTAAAGCGGCAGGAATGGTTATTGCGGTAAAGGATAACATTTCAATAAAAAAACAACCGATGACATGCTCGTCCGGAATTTTAAAAAATTTCGAACCGGTTTATACAGCCACGGCAGTTCAAAAATTGCTTGATGAAGATGCAATAATTATAGGGAAAACAAATTGCGATGAATTTGCAATGGGTTCATCGAACGAAACTTCCGTGTTCGGTGCGGTATTGAACCCGCACGATACAAACCGTGTACCCGGTGGTTCCAGCGGTGGTTCGGCAGTGGCCGTTGCAGCAGGTCTTTGCGATGCATCGCTAGGTAGCGATACCGGTGGCTCAATCCGCCAACCGGCGGCTTTTTGCGGTGTATTCGGATTAAAACCGACTTACGGCAAGGTCTCGAGATTCGGACTTACAGCATTCGCTTCATCTTTCGATACCATCGGTCCTTTTGCCAATAATCTTTACGACCTTACTCTTTTACTCAATATTATTTCCGAAGCCGATGAGAAAGATTCAACTTCCCATACTTCCCCGACCGTAAACATCGAAGAAAACGGAATTGACGGTAAAATAAAGTTGGGACTGCCCAAAGAATATTTCGGCGAAGGTTTAAATAAAGAAATAAAATCAAAGATTGATTTAGTTATTAAAAATCTACCTTATAAATATTTTGAATTTAAAGAAATTTCACTGCCCTACACCGAATATGCAATTGCAACTTATTATATTTTAACAACTGCGGAAGCATCTTCAAATCTTGCACGGTATGATGGTGTCCGTTTCGGGTTCAGAAGTAAAAACTCCGCCACCTTAGCCGACATGTATGTAAACACAAGAACGGAAGGCTTCGGTAAAGAAGTGAAACGCAGAATTATGCTTGGCACGTATGTTCTTTCTTCCGGTTATTACGATGCATACTACAAAAAAGCACAGCAAGTTCGGCGGTTATTCAAAGAAGATTTCGACCGTGCTTTTTCGGAAGTTGATATAATTTTAACTCCGACTACACCAACAACCGCATTTAAAATTGGAGAAAAAACAACCGACCCGCTGGAAATGTATTTGAACGACATTTATACAACTTCAGCTAACCTTGCCGGAATCCCTGCGTTAAATATTCCCGTGGGATCCGATTCAAACGGTTTACCAATCGGTATGCAACTTATGGCACAACAATTCGACGAACAAAAATTATTGGCAACCGCAAACTTAATTAACCGGTATCTGTAAATCTCGAGGAGAAAAAATGACGACGGAAAATAAACTGAATATTTGTATTAGTTGTAACCGCGACGAAAATACCATCCCGCTTGTAGCAATTACTTATGCCGAACAGCAAACATGGATTTGTACACAATGTTTACCAATGCTGATTCATGAACCACAACGTTTGGAAGCAAAATTCAGAAGTCTTAAAATTGATAATCCGCCGGAACGTAAAATAAATTAAATTGAGATTCATTTGGAATTAAGCGGATAATCTATTGAGATATAAATTATTCCGGTACTGCAGTCCGATTAGTAAAATCGAAAAAGATTAAAGCTACCGGAAAAATGCATTGAAACTTAGTGCCCTTTTTGTTACATAATATTCAATAATTTTTTTGGGGCGTAATTATGAAACGGATATTACTTTATTTCTTTCCGCTTATTCTTTTATTTACCGTTACCGGCTGCGATTTATTGGAACCTGTAAACCATAGTTTTTCACCGCTCGATAGCAAAATAGATTTTAAAGTTATAGAGAGCTTTCAGGATTATTATACGCCTTCCGGGCCTGAAATTTATCTGCAATTGGAAACCGAAAAAATATACGGTTGTATCAATTTTTCTGTAGCTGCCAAAGTTACCGGAAAAAACAATGAAATAACCGTTGAAATATTGGGAATTGACAAACCGGAAATTTGTGCTACGGCTATAGGTCCGGCTACAAGTTCAATCAAATTGGAGAATCCGGAAGGAATCCACGCATTGAAATTTATCAATCATTCATTGGGTTTTACCGATACATACAATTTACTGGTTAACGATTCATTAATAATAGTTGACGGTAAAGAGACAAAAAACACCAAGCCATTGATAAATTTTTTCTGGCGTTACCCCGAAAATTCGTTTGCATATTTTTGCGATGTAAATACGGGCGACTCCACCCTGTGTACGAAGTTTTTAGATACATTGAAAAGCGTTATCCACTTAACGGAATTCACTTTCCCTGACTTCGGCACCAATCCTTATGTTTTCAGGTCCGGTAAAAGCGAAAATTCAATCATAAAATACTTCCGGTACGAAACCGAAGATGATTTCGATATGGTTTCGGATATATTAAAAAGGTTCATGCAAAGCCGTTACATTTCCGGTGAAGATTTACAAATATCAATTCTTAATTGGAGGAACGAACAAATATACAGTTGGACGCTTTGAAATTTCACTTTAGTTTTTTTCATATATTAATCTTATTTGAAACACATATTATTTATGTTATAAATAGATAATTTTATTTATATTTTTTTATAACAATTGAATAAAAAAACGGTAAATAAAAAATTATCAGTGTAGCCGATAAGATTATTCCTCCGGTTACACTTAAACTCAAGCTTTTCCAAAAGCTCGATTCGGCGGCTATTAATAAAGGAATTAATGCTGTAACGGTAGTTATCGTGGTAGTAAAAACCGGTCGCAGTCTGGTGTAACTTAATGAAATTATTTTATCCGGAGCATCATTGTTCTTTTTGTAATTGGATGAGATATAATCAACTAGAATAATCGAGTTATTAACCGCCAACCCTATCAACAAAAGCAAACCTGCATAAGCTCCTCTGTCAAGGTTATAATCTCCAAAATAAAATAAAAGGATAGTACCGATAAAAGCAAAAGGAATTGCCAACCAAATAAAAAGCGGTTTTGAATAAGATTCGAACAAACTTGCTGTAATCATGAATATTAGTATTACGGACATCAATAATATTTTCCAAATATCAATTTCCTCTTTTTCTCCGAACGCAAAAGTAAAAGCACGTTCTTTTATGGAATAACCCGGCGGCACAATAATTTTTTTTATTGATGCTTCGGTAAACTTTTTTCCGTATCGATAGGGTCCCTTGAAATCGAAAGTGATGTACCGGATATATTGTTGATCTTCCCTGCTGATAGCAGATAATACCTTTTGCTCTTTAAAATCAATTAATTCTTTTACTTTCAGAAATGAATCGCCATTGCGTAAAATCAAATCTTCCAATTCAGATAATTGTATATTTTTATAATTTGAATATTTTATATTGTATGGTACTTCCTGGTTATCGATGATAAATTTACTCCGGCTTAAATTACCGCGTGTGTTTCTGGCTACGGTGGTAAATAAATCTTTAACCGTAATCCCGGTATGTGCCAAATTGTTTCTTTTTAATTCGCCGATTATTTCATAGGTATCTTTTGCCCAATAAAAAGCGGATTTATCTATATCCACGTTATCAATTCGAGGGTTTCTTTCTATTATTTCCTTAAATTGCAATGCCAATTCTTTTACATGTAAATAATTAAAACCTTTAACAATAACGGAAAACGAACTGAAAGAACCTCCTCCGGTTGAGAACCCCGGACCGAACCCGAAAACAGCCACTTCCAAGCCACCGAGTCTTGTTGCATAAGATGTAAGATAATTTTTTAATAAATAAGGGAAAGCCGTATTACTTTGTTCATTCGTAAATTCAATTTTTAAGAAAGCACTCTCTTCATTTTGTACATTAACAATTAAATTCTTAAAATTATTTTTATATTTCAAAATCTCCTTTTCAAAACCTTTTGTCAAATTGTTTATTCTCTCGATTTTATTACCATGTGGAAGATCCAAACGCACATAAATATATGTTTCTTCGCCAAACCTCCATACTTCACCACGGCTAACATGATTAAAAAATAAATTTAGTACACCGCCTAATGCATAACTAACATAAGGTTTAACCTCACTCCAAGTTTCAGAATCGAAAACGGGGTTATAAATCTCTTTTAAAATAGGTGTGTTGATTGACGGTGGAATTAACCAAACCGGCAGACCGATAATCAAGATTAAAAATGCTATACTGAGTTTTTTCCACTTGTACATTTTATGCAATATAAATGCATAAATGCCATAAACGATATTCTTTACAGCTGTTTTTTTTCTAATACGGGTATAACCGAACCGTAAAAACAAAAGCGGTATAATAACAAATGATACAATCAACGATGCAGATAAAGTAAACACAACACCTAAGGCGAATTGAACAAAATAAACTTTAAGTTCACCGGTTAAAAACAAAAGAGGTATGAACACCGCAACGGTTGTTAAAGTAGAGGCAAAAACAGGCAAGAAAATATTTTTAAGATGTACACTTAAATATTTAATCCCCCTTCCATCGTAATGAGTGTCGATATAATCAATAACAACAATCGAATTATCCACCATAAAACCAAAACCGAGAATAAATGCGGCAATTGTGAGTATGTTCAGCGGAATATTAAAGATATAAAACAATAAAAATGATGAAAGTAGTGAATATACTATTGAAATTAAAATAATTAATACATAGTTCAATTTTTTATAAATGAACAGTAAAACCAGAAAAATAATTATCAATGAATATATTCCGTTTCTTGTCAGTTCATATAATTCCTCTCTTATCGATTCGCTTTTATCAATTTCCTTCATGATTACAAATCCTGGAGGTAAATCCTTTTTAATATCTTCTATCTTACGATAAACTTCTTCGGCGGTTTTCAACGTATTTGCACCCGGTTCTTTACTGATAATTAAAGAAACCGTCTCTTTCCCGTTTATTCTGTAATAACTTGCCGGTTCTTTATAATCGTCATATATTTTGGCTATGTGTTTAAGTCTTATTACACTGCCGTCACTGTTATATCTAACCGGTTGGTTTTCAATAATACTAATGTTATCAATCATATTTTTAATATTTAGTAAAATTTCCGAGCCATTGTATCTTATGTTTCCTGCCGACATTATTTTTTCAGCATTTGTAACCGCATTTGTTATTTCCTTATTGTTAATGTTTAATGATTTCGATTTATTGTAATCAACCACAATCCTTATCTCCCTTTCAGTACCACCTCTCACACTTACATCGGATACACCAGAAACGGATAAAAGCGGATAAAGCATTTTTTCTTTTACATATTTACGTATTTCACCGGCACTTACATCACCCGAAACCGTGTAAGTCAAGAATCCTTGCAATTTTCTTAAATCTTCGGGTATGTACGGAGAAATTTTGGGCGGTGAAACGCCATAGGGTAATTCGTCGATAATTGAAGCAAGGCGTTCGTTTATTTCTATTCTTGTAAAATCCATGTCTGTTCCGGGGTAAAATTCCAGACTTATACGTGAAACTCCGGAAGAGGAGCGGGAAGATATTTTTTTCACTCCTTCTATACCCGCCATTTGAGATTCGATTGGAGAGGTAAGATATGCCTCAATTACTTCCGGTGACACTCCGTTCCATGTAGTTGTAATTGTAAGTTTAGGAAATTCTGCCGATGGTGATAATTCCAACGGTAAATTAAATGCCGATACCAACCCTAAAACAACTATGGAAACAAATATCATACTTACAGTTACTGGGCGGGATAAAAATATGTAAAAAATCTTTTTCAAATACTTAACTTATTAGTGAAATTGATAATGAGAATAAACTAATTAAGAATTAAGAACAATTGAACAAACGAACTAAGAACATGATATCAAAGAAGTAAAAACATTTTAACAAGCGAACAAGAGAATTAAGAACATTTGAACAAGCGAATTAAGAACACGATATCAAAGAAGTAAGAACATTTGAACTAAAGACAAAATATTAAAATACAAATACAACAAAATTGAAGAATCGTCAATAGTTAATAAAATTAGTTTATTTTTTTGATGCTGTATTGATACTTTTAACAAATATTGCAATTAGTTCATTACATTCTATTATTAAATCATTTATTTGCCTTTGTGATTTGTATATTTTTACTTTCTGAAGAATTTTTAAACAATTGCTAGATTCTCTTAATTCTTTCAAACAAATTTTCATTTTGTGTATAAAATCCTTTTTAGATTCGGCACTTTTAGCTTCTCCATAATTTAACGACGGAGAAGTACCCGATCTCAATAACTGTCCGCCCAAATGGGAAGCTGATTTTTTATCAGGTAAATTTTCAACAAATAGTACAACTTCGGCAGCAAAATCAATTAGCCTTTCTTCTAAATCAAATTTTTTATTATTCATTTCTTTTACTTGCGCAATTTTATTTTTCATTTATATAATTTTTATAATCCAGTTCCTCATAATTCTGCCGCTCATTTGTTCTAAATTCTCCATTCATTTGTTCTTAGTTCTTCTGTTCTCCATTCGCTTGTTCTGAGTTCGTTTGTTCTCCATTCGCTTGTTCTGAATTCTTCTGTTCTCCCCTCACTTATTCTGAATTCTTCATTCGCTTGTTCTGAGTTCATCTGCTCTCCACTCACTTATTCAGAATTCTCCATTCGTTTGTTCTGAGTTCGCTTGTTCTCCATTCATTTGTTCTGAGTTCACTTGTTCTCAATTCGCTTGTTCTAAATTCATCCTCTCTAATTCCTTACCCTAACCTTCGCATCGTGAGCAAGATTATACT
>JALSTB010000016.1 GCA_026983955.1 Melioribacteraceae bacterium | reverse complement strand
AAATATTGTTCAAAATGTCATCTGTTGTTACCTTGCCGATTATTTCGCCAAGTTGGTTTTCCGCATTTCTCATATCCGCTGCGATAAATTCCCCGCTCATTTTTTTATCTACCGATTCAAGCGCCAACCCCAGGCTCTCTTTCGCTTTTTTTAAAGCGTTGTAATGACGGAGGTTGGACACAACTGCCGATTTTTCCGTGTATGTGTGTGAACCAAATGCTTTTTCTTTCAGCAATTTCATCATTTCGTCAATTCCGTCTCCGGTCAATGCGGAAATGGAAACACCAGTCGTTTGATTTTCCGGTTTTTTCAAATCGGTTTTGTTGAAAACTTTAATGATTTTTTCTTCGGGTACAAGCTTCAATATTTCATTATAAATATCCGCATCGAATCCGGAAGTAATATCGTTTACAAAAATCACCACATCGGAGTTTTGTACGGCTTCCCTGCTTCTTTTTACACCCTCGCGCTCAATTTCATCCGAAGTTGATCTTATTCCCGCCGTATCGAAAAACTTGAACAAAATTCCATCTATCGACGCTTCTTCGCGAATAATATCCCTCGTTGTGCCGGGAATGTGACTTACAATTGCGCGGGATTCTTTCAAAATATAATTCATTAACGACGATTTGCCGACGTTAGGTTTCCCGACAATTGCAACATTCACCCCGTCTCTCATAACCTTGCCGAATGAATAACTATCGAGCAAGTTGTCTATTTCCATTATAATGCTTTTTATTTTGTTGGATATTTCCTCAAACGAAACAAACTCAATGTCTTCTTCGGCAAAATCCAACTCCAACTCAACAAGTGAAGATATGTTAATCAACTCTTCTCTTAAAAAATTTATTTTTTTTGAAAGAAGTCCGTCCAACTGGTTTCTTGCTCCTCTCAAGGAAGCTTCCGTACGTGAGTTAATTATATCGGCAACCGCTTCGGCTTGAGCCAAATCAATTTTGTTGTTCAAAAAAGCACGTTTTGTAAATTCTCCTGGTTCGGCCAACCTCACGTCGTTATTAAGTAAAAGCTCAATGATTTTCTGTGCAATCAACGGACTTCCATGCGTGCTGATCTCAACGGAATCTTCACCGGTATACGAGTTTGGTTTTCTGAAGACCGATACAAGCACATCGTCCAACACTTCACCGCCGGAAGAAAATATTTTTCCGTAGTGAATTGTGTGACTTTGTGATTCAGCGATTTTTTTCTTACCTTTGAATATCTTGTCAATAACTCGAAAACTATCCGGACCGCTCACACGAACCACGGAGATTGCTCCCACGCCTTGCGGAGTTGCAATTGCCGTTATTGTGTCATCACCGGTTAAAATCATTTGACTCTATGCGAATTTCCATCCGCTTTCAAAATTTCTAAAAAAAGAACTACAAAATTACGTTTTTTTTTGTTAAAAAACAACTGTTAATTCCCATAACTTGTTTTAATTCAATGTTTTAAGGGGAATGTTAGATTGAAAAAGCTATAGCAAAATTTTTATCACACCTTGTTTTATTAAATTGTTTATTTATTATTTTTAATATTTTAAATTATTAATAATATTTGTCTTTGTGATTCCAGCTTTTGAAAGTATGACGAGGTGCGTAAACTCGTCCCTTTTAGATCCCGAATCAAGTTCGGGATGACAGTTCTAAAAAATAACGGCAATACGAAAAAAACCGTCATGCTGAACTTGTTTCAGCATCTACAATTTCTAAAGCAGAATTTATTTCAACATCTGATTGAGCTCTTTGTGATTCCCTCTTTCAGAGGAATGGCGAATGATAAAGACTGCCGTACTCCGCTTGGCAGCAAAACAATGCAAGGCGGAAGGATAAAAACAAAACAATAAAAAGAGAATAAAATAAACAAATGAGGGAAATTATTATCATGGTGGCGAAGTTCATACATCGCCGTGCTCTTTTAATTTTTAATACGGTAAACAAATACAACATCGTCGAGGAATGGTCCTCGACGGCAATTAATATTTGTCTTTGTGATTCCAGCTTTTGAAAGTATGACGAGGTGCGTAAACTCGTCCCTTTTAGATCCCGAATCAAGTTCGGGATGACGGCATGAAACAGAATGACTCTGCAAAAACAAAGACGAAACGAAAAGCCTTGTCATGCTGAACTTGTTTCAGCATCTGGTTGTGTTTTGAACTTTCCGTTTTCGTGAGAATTACATGGAGTGGAAATCCGTTCTTTTTAGATCCCGAATCAAGTCCGGGATGACAGTACGGAATGGGATGACACTGCGAAAAAAGACGTCACGAAAAGCC
>JALSTB010000015.1 GCA_026983955.1 Melioribacteraceae bacterium | reverse complement strand
GCTGTTAATTTATAAAAATACAAACCGCTCGGAAGTCCGGAAGCATCGAAATTAACTTGATAATATCCGGGTGATTTTTCACTGTTTACAAGAGTTGTAACTTCACGACCGAGCAAATCGTACACCACAAGTTTAACTTTTGTTGCCTGGCTGTTGTCGCTTGCCGGAATTGCATATTTGATTGTTGTGCTTGGGTTAAACGGATTAGGGTAGTTCTGCAAAAGAGAAAAACTTCCCGGTATATTTAAATTTTGTTCGTCAACGCCGGAAGGAAGATTTATATATTTAATCCTGCTTCTGTTTACAGAAGCTATTAAATCGTTTTCAGTTTTAGCGGCACAAATCGAAAAAGCGACATCCAAAGAATCGTTTTGCGGTATTGTAAGCGGTCCGGCGGAAATTGTAACGGAGATATCGCTTGGTCCGGCTTGCAAAAAATTCAATCCGCCGGAAAGAGCCGACCATTTTTCCGCATCCGTAAAACCATCCCACGAAATAATCCCGCCGTTATCACCGTTTTGATCCATCGCATAAAAATTATTTTTACCCGGTGACAATAAAGCAATACCAATCTTGGTTTCTGTGGGATTTCCATCTTCATCGTAAACATAGCCGAAATTGTTAACGGTGTCGTATTCCGCAATATCACCGTCCCAATCGTTTTCATCCATATCGAAATCAAAATATAACCCGGCGTAAAAATTATTTATTGCATTGGGCGAATTGTTTAAAAATCTGTATCGTAAAATGATGAAATTATCGTCCGGTGGATTTGAAAAAGCAAATGATGAAAATTTTGTTACGAGCCCCAACCCGTTTGTGTTCGAATCATCAAAAACCGCAAAACCTTGCTGACCGGCTTCGTTTCCCGGTGTGTTAATAACAAGCGGTTGAATAATTTTAAAATCTTCGTCCTTTGCCGATGCATCGCTGTTTCTTGCACAATTGACAACCGTTTTATTCGAAGTTCCGTAAATTAATGCACCTTCGAAAAGCAGATTATCTTCGCCTTTAAATTTCAACCCTTCGCCTTCGGTGTTGTTCGGGAAATCGTTAAATCCCAACGAGCCGTTGCTTGTTAAGGTTAAAAGCAAATTATTAATATCTTGATTTCCGAAAGTAGGATTCGCATTAACGGTTATCCATTGGTAACCGGTATATGTTCCGCCGGTGAATTTTAAAAGTATGTCGATTTCCGTATTCGGCGGGGTATCCGGATCGATGGCAATTTCCAATTTTTGAGTGGGATTCGACTTTGTCTCCAAAGTATTCATTGAACCGAAATTCGAGCTTCCGTTAATAACCGAAGCATGCGCGGGCTGATTTTCAATTGTTACGGTCAGGTTTGTTAATTCCGCCAAAAAGTTAGTTGCGGTAAGTTCAATTGAAATGTTTTCACCGGATTCAATAATTCCATCACCATCACCCAAATCGTTAACGGTGTAATCCGTAATTCTAACCGATTTTGCCGAATTATTGGAAACTGCGTCAAAAGCATCTATTCTGCCGGAACCGAACAAATGCTGAAATGATGGATTTACATCATCGATGTTCTCAGCCGTAGCCCGTATTTGCTCGCCTATTTGCAACGGGGTATAACCGGGAAAAACGTCGGCAACCAAAGCAGCCAAGCCCGCAACCAAGGGCGCCGACATGGAAGTTCCGCTTGTTGTATTATATGTATCATTTTGCCATGTGGAATAAATCGCTACGCCCGGAGCAACAACATCAACGGTTTTTCCGTAGTTTGAAAAACTTGCTTTTTGGTCAACATAATTTGTGGCTCCAACCGATAATACGCCTTTATAACTTGCCGGGTAAAACGGATCTACACGGTTATCGTTTCCTGCGGCAGCCACAATTAAAACACCATTGTTTATTGCATAATCGACCACTTCTTGTGCAAGGCGCGAAAAATTATAACCGCCCCAACTGCAATTTATAATTTTCGCCCCGTTATCTACAGCATAAACAATACCTTCGTAACCGTGACTAATGAGAGCGCTTCCCAAATCGGATCTGACATTGTCTTGAGAAGTTTTCACGGGCATAATTTTGGAATTAAAACCTATCGATGCAATTCCGGTCGAGTTATTTGTAACTGCGCTTGCAATTCCCGCAACTAAAGTGCCGTGATCGGGCTTATCTTCCACCGGGTTATTGTCGGGCGTCCCGTCCAAACCGCCAAAATCCCACCCCCGGACATCATCGACATATCCGTTGTTGTCATCATCAATTCCGTTATCCGGAATTTCATCTTGGTTAACCCAAATATTTGCCTCCAAATCGGGATGATCCCAATCAACCCCCGTATCAATTATACCGATAACAATTTGCGGGTTTCCTTGTGTAACATCCCAGGCTTGTCCGGCATTAATTTGAAACAGATGCTGAAGAGTGCTGTCAACAAATTTGGGATCGTCCGGTTGAAAAACCGTTTCATACAGATAATACGGTTCCGCCCATTCAACATCGTAATTCCGTTCAATTTCTTTTATTAATTTAAAAATTTCAAGTGGTGCGGAAATTTTCAAAATTTTTATTTTTGCCAGCTCTGCCGATTTGATGTTTTGATTGAAAACGGGGGTAATTTCTTCAAAATATCTTTCGATTTGTTCAAAAGCGCCTGTTTTTTTTAATACCGGTTTTCTTTTGGTCAAATTCCCTGATTTAGTTTTAATTACAATTCTGTCGGAAAAATAATAT
>JALSTB010000014.1 GCA_026983955.1 Melioribacteraceae bacterium | reverse complement strand
GATTAATGGAAGAAGAAATTTTCGGACCTATTTTACCGGTGCTTACTTTCGTCAATACCAGCGAAGTACTTGAAATTATTAATTCTAAAACTCCCCCTCTTGCAATTTATATTTTCAGCAAGAACAAAGAAACAATTGATAAAATAAAGTTGAACACCGTTTCGGGCGGAGTGGTAATAAACGATTTGGTTTTACAATTTTCACATTACAATTTACCGTTCGGAGGAATAAAAGAAAGCGGAGTGGGCACAGCACATGGTTTTTACGGATTCGAAACTTTTTCGAACAGGCGGGCAATTCTGAAACACCATAAATTCAGTCCACTTAAACTTTTTTACCCGCCTTATACGAAAAACAAACAAAAATTAATTAATCTACTTGTTAAGTATTTTAAGTAATTATTCTTCAATTTTATATTTTTAGAAATGTGTTGTTAATCATCCAATTCACCGGTTTTTAATTCGTTCACAATTCTTTCTGCACCGTAAACTTTATCCAACACTTCCATTATAGCTTGAGATGCCACGGCTACCATCCGGTTATTTGCCGGAATGTAAATAAAATCGCCTACGATACTTTGTACATTCCCGTCGAACGCAACACCGACAATCTCTTTATTTTTATTAATTACGGGACTACCGGAATTTCCGCCCACAATATCATTTGTACCGATGAAATTGTACGGTGTGGATAAATCCAAATCTTCCGGCGGACTTTGCCAGCGTTCGGGTAAATCCCACGGATATTGTTTATCATTTCCGTAGTAGCGGTCGTACATCCCGTAAAACGTGGTTTTCACAATTGCTTTGGTTCCGTTATATGGAAATGTTTTAACAACCCCGTCGCTTATTCTCAATGTAAATGTTGCATCGGGTGGAATTGAGGTTCCGTAGATTTCATAAATTACTCTTCCCAAAAGATTTTCATAAGCGTCTTCAGTGTCGTTTACTTCTTTGGAAAGTTTCAATAATTCTTTCAACTCGTCACGTGTGCTCATAATAAAATAGATAAAGGGATCGGAGGAAGCCAGAATTTCGGCTGGTGGTTTTCTTAAAAGCTCTTCCGTTTTTTCTTTGCTTGTTAGAACCGACTTGCCCAGCATGAATTCAGCCGCTTCTTCACCCTTTTTATTACCAATCAGTTTTTGAACGAGGGTATCATTATCCCCCAAATTCATTCTCATAAAATCGAGATAAATTGCCAATTTAACTTTGCTCAGCACCGTATCGATATAACCGGGATAAAAATTTGAAATTACCGAATCGAGCTTTGCACCTTTGTATATGTCCGCTTTTTCGCTGTCGGGAAGTTGCAAATTTTCGGCAAACGCAATTATTTTTTTAGCGAGTGAAAAATAATCGTCTCTGATTAATCTGCTTCCCCTGTAAGCGGCAATTTTTGTATCGTATTCTCTTAATTCGTTACGTGTACGTTCAATAGCTTCCCAAATATGTCCGTAATTTTTCTTTAGGTTCGAGTCCGCAAATACAGCTTGTTTCAATTTATTTTCGAAATCTTTTTTACGCGCCATAATCTGAGGATTTTTTAAACCCTTGTAGGCATAATGAAAAACCTTTTGCGCGTTACCGATTCGTGTTCTTATTTTTTCGAATTCTTCGGCGCGTTCGGGGTATTTTGTTTTCAGTTCTTCAAGTTTGTTGTAATAATTGTCCAATAAAAACGCTCTGTTGCGGTAAGATACATCTCTGAAATATTCGAGTTGTGCAACGGTTTTCAAGCGGTTCGTTCTGCCGGGATTACCAACGGTAAAAATCGGCTCACCTTCTTTTGCACCGTCTTTACTCCACTTAAAATAATTTTTCGTATTCAACGGTTTACCATCGTCATCGTAAACGCGGAAAAGTGTAAAATCCAGATCGTATCTAGGATAAGTAAAATTATCGAAGTCGCCCCCGAAAGCGGCAATTCTTTGTTCCGGTTCGAAAACCAATCTTACGTCGTTATATCTTTTATACCCGTAAATTGCCCATTTCCCGCCATTATAAAATTTTACTATTTGACATTTCAATCCTGTCCTTGCATTAAAAGAATCCACAAGAGCTTCAATTTTTTCATTACGCAACTTGATTTTTTCTTCCTCTGTGGCACCGGAATTAAATGCCGATTCAACGGAATCGGTAACATCTTCAATCAATACCAATTGCTCCACATACATGAAAGGTGCTTGTCTTTCATCTTCGAGTGTTTCGGCGTAAAAACCGGTCTTTGCCAAATCCTCGCCTTCCTTTTCAACCGTTCTTCTATGCCAAACAGCGCAATGGTTATTTGTTAAAATCAACCCGTTAGGTGAAATAAAACTTGCAGTACAACCGGGAATACGCAATGCCGAAAGCCTAACGTCTTCGAACCAATCGCCGGAAAATTCAATTCCGTATTTATCTTTAAGATATTGGACGGGTGGGAAATCGAACGTCCACATTTTACCGATATCGAATTTATCCGATTGAGGATTAAGAGGTTCGTCAAAATCCTGTGCGGACATCAACGAGAAGGAAATTGTTAAAATTAATAATGTTAGTAACTTAACTTTTTTAATAGAGCTTATTTCCATTTTGTCTCCGGGTTTTATCAAAGTTCGACATAAAAAATTTTACAAATTCAAATATAACGAACGATTTTGTAATTGTGGGATATTCTTTTACTACTTATTCAATTCGATATAAAACAAATTATTTTGTTATTTTACACAAATAAAATTCGGAAAACAAAATTTCAGGAGAAAATTGATGGCTAAAATCCCGGGATTCAAAGCTTACGACATCAGAGGAAAAGTTCCTACGGAACTAAATACCGGTTTGGCATACAAAATCGGGCGTGCAACGGTCAAATATTTAAATGCAAAAAAAATTGTTATCGGCAGAGACGTTAGAGAATCGTCGCCCCAATTGGCAGAAGCGCTGGCGAACGGCATAACCGATATGGGCTGCGATGTAATTGATATAGGCATGTGCGGAACCGAAATGATTTATTTTTCCACTCCCAAATTCAATGCAGACGGCGGCATAATGATAACAGCAAGCCATAATCCTCCGGAATACAACGGTTTGAAATTTGTACGCGAAGGTTCAAAACCGATGGGTTACGATTCCGATTTGAAATTTATTGAGGAGATGATTGTTGAAAACAACTTGGGTGACGAATCCGCCAATAAAGGAAAAGTTGAAAAAGTAAATGTAATGAAGGACTTTATTGCAAGTTTGGCAAAAGTTTACAATAAAGAAAAAATTAAACCTTTTAAGGTTGTAGTAAATGCCGGCAACGGTTGTGTTGGTCCGGCTTTGGACGCAATTGAACCTGAGTTGCCGGTAGAGATGATAAAAGTACACCACGAACCCGATCCGTCATTTCCGAACGGTGTGCCTAATCCACTCCTACCCGAGAACAGACAATCGACAATTGATGCAATTAAAGAGCACAATGCCGATTTGGGTGTAGCGTGGGACGGAGATTACGACCGTTGTTTCTTCTTTGACGAGAAAGGTGAATTTATCGAAGGATATTACATTGTGGGTTTACTCGCAAAATCAATATTGAAAAAATTCCCCGGAGAATCAATTGTTCACGATCCCCGTTTGATTTGGAATACCATCGATATTGTGGAAAAAGCAGGCGGTAAAGCGGTGGTTTCAAAAAGCGGTCACGCCTTTATCAAACAAAAAATGCGCGAAGTGGATGCAATTTACGGCGGGGAAATGTCAGCCCATCATTATTTCCGGGATAATAATTACTCCGACAGCGGAATGATTCCGTTTTTATTGGTAATGGAATTAATGTCGGTTGAAGAAAAACCATTGAGTGCTTTGGTTGGTGAGATGATAGAAAATTATCCTTGCTCCGGTGAAATAAATTCCAAAATTGAAAATCCTCGTGAAAAACTTGAACAAATAAAACAAAAGTACTCCGATGGAAAAATAGATTTGCTCGACGGTGTAAGTGTGGAATACGACACATGGCGTTTCAACGTCAGGATGAGCAACACCGAACCGTTATTGCGTTTGAATGTGGAAACCAAAGGCGACAAAGAATTACTCGAGCATAAAACCAAAGAATTATTGGAATTTATAAGAAGTTGATAATCAAATTTTAAAACAATTACGTTGTTAATCCGTCAAATGAAAAAAGGATTAATAACGGAGGAGTAAAAATGAGCAACCAAAAAGAAAAAGCAATTGACGTTGAAAAATTGTTGAAGAACAAACTGAAATCCGTAAGCATAGGCGATTTGGAAGATGCAATTGCCAAAGTGGTTACGGAAATGGTTGGCGAAGATTATAAGTGCACCATCAGTGAAGTGAAATACACTTTATTCAGCGGCGCCGATTTTCATGTTAAAATTGAATTAACTTATAACCCCGAAGATTAATATCTTCATCCGGAAATTACTTATTGTAAATGAATATATTCGTAAACATTCTGATAATTGCCGGTTCCATATTCGGACTTTGGGGCGGTGCCGTTTGGGTGGTTGAATCGGCTTCGCGGCTGGCAAAGAAACTGGGACTTTCCGAACTTGTTATCGGTCTTACCGTTGTTGCAATTTCCACTTCTGCTCCGGAATTTGCAGTTACCGTTTCCGCTGCCATCAAAGGACAATCGGCTATTTCAGTCGGAAACGTTGTAGGTTCGAATATCTTTAATCTTGGATTTATTTTAGGTCTTGTTGCTATTTTCAGCAATATGAAAACAAGTAAAAAATTATTATACCGCGACGGTTCTTTATTAATCGCTACCGGAATAATTTTACTAATCTTTTTTTACGATCACACACTCTCATTTTTCGAAGGAGTTCTGCTAGCCGGAACGTTGGTAATTTACGTTATCTATTTAATTCAACATAAAGAAAAAGGTGAAATAGTTGAAGAAATTCCTACCGGGGAATTTAAATGGCTGGATATTCCGAAATTAATTGTCGGGGTTGGCATTATAATCATCAGTGCAGATTACCTTGTTGAAGCGGCATCACAGTTAGCGCGTGTTTTCGGTGTATCGGAATGGATGATAGGAATTACAATAGTTGCCGCCGGAACATCCATGCCGGAATTTGCCACTTCCGTTGTGGCTATCAGCAAGGGGCGGCACGGAATTTCAGCAGGCAATTTAATTGGAAGCGATTTGTTTAATTTGCTCGGTGTACTTGGAACCGCAGCCATAATACACCCTCTCCACATTCATACAAATGAGTATATCGGATTGATTTTGTTAGCCGTTTCGTACGTAATACTTTTAATAATGATGAGAACCGGTTGGAAAATATCGAGAACCGAAGGCATAATTTTAATTCTTATTGCTATTCTCAGATGGTCAATAGATTTTATTTTTTACTTTTAAATTAAATTTTTCAATTCCGAAACAACGGTTTCTATTTCTTCTTTTGTATTGTAAAAATGAGGTGAAAACCTGATCATCCCTTCCCGCATCGAAGCAATGATGTTTTTCTCTTTAAGTCTTTCAAATACTTCCTCTCCATTTTCAACGGGAAATGTAACAATACCGGAAAGGTTTGATGATTTTACATCATTGAGTAACGGCTCTATTCCTATTTCTTTTAATTTGCTACGGAAGAATACTGTATTTGAAATTATTCTATCTTCAATTTCCTTAAAACCTGCCTCTTCGAAAAATTTCAGTGCGGCACTCAACGCAAACACTCCGATAAATGAATACGTTCCGGTTTGAAATCTTTCGGCCGTTTGCTTTAATTCCAATTTGTAATCGAGCAAATCCCATTCGTTTTGAACCGAAATCCACCCTACCGATTTTGGCTCTATCCTACTTTGCAATTCTCCGGTTAAAGCTATAAAGCCCAAACCCATCAAGCCCATCAACCACTTGTGACTTCCGCCCGATAGAAAATCGATATTGTATTTTTGAAAATCCAATTTCAATGCACCGGCACCTTGAATTGCATCCACGCAAAAAATGATATCATTTTCCTTGCAAAGTTTACCTATCTTTTCCAAACTGGCTCTGTACCCCGATAAAAACTGAACAAAACTTATCGAAATTAATTTTGTGCGGGGCGTTATCATTTCTTCAATGGCTCCGGCAGAAACAACACCGTTCTTTGATTTCACAAAATCGATTTCCACTCCGTATTTGGTCAGGTTTAGGAAAGGGTAAACATTAGCCGGAAATTCGATATCGTTGAGAATAATTCTATCACCTTTTTTCCATTCCATGCCTTGGGCAAGAATGTTCAATCCGTCGGTTACGCTTTTGGTAAAAGCAATTCTCCGCGGTGAAACATTAATCAAACGGGATAATTGGGATTTCAGTTCTTCAACTTTTTCAAGTCCGGCATGGTAATTATTTATTTGCGAAGCGCTTCTTTCAAATAAATATTTTTCCACACTATCAACAACCGGTTTGGGCATCGGTGAAACGGCCGCATGATTGAAATAAATTTTACCTGATTGTAAATAGGGGAATTGTTTTCTGATTTTATCAATATTCATTTATCGATTCCCAATAATTTGAAATAAAAAGAGGCGCAAGTTACGCCTCTTTTGAAATGGTTAAAACTTCAACTTAATCTTCTTTCTTTGCTCTTAACGAATCCCAAGTCATATACGCAATTAACACAGCAAACATAACCAAGCCCAATAATTCGGCGCCATGGGTTTCCGACCATTCGTGAAGTTTCCAATCGGCTCCCGCAGATTTAAGTATAACACTTACCACGCCCATAAGCGCTCCGCCTGCAATAAAACCTGAAGCAATAAGAATTCCCCTTTCTTTTCTAGCTCTGTTCAAGGCTTCGTCTTTACTTCTGGTTGAAACGAAATGTGCGATCAATCCGCCAACCAAAATCGGGGTATTGAGTTCAAGCGGGAGATACATTCCCAGTGCAAATGCCAGAGCCGGTACTTTAATGGTTGTAAGAATAAGAGCGAAGAACGCACCCGCAATATACATCATCCAAGGAGCAGGTTGGTTGGACATTAATGGTTTAATAACAGCAGCCATTGCATTTGCTTGTGGTGCGGGAAGTTCACTTCCGGTAAAGCCGTATGTATCATTCAACAACAAAATCACCCAGCCGACCGTTGCGGCGGAAACAACCGTTCCAACAAATTTCCAAGTTTCTTGTTTATATGGTGAAGAACCGAGCCAGTAACCTATTTTCAAATCGGTGATAAAAGCTCCGGCAACCGATAAAGCCGTGCATACCACCCCGCCGATAATTAAAGCAGAAACCATTCCCGCCGGTCCCGAAAGTCCGGCAGCAACCAAAATAACAGACGATAAAATCAACGTCATCAAAGTCATCCCGGAAACGGGATTGGTCCCAACTATTGCAATTGCATTTGCTGCAACAGTGGTAAACAAAAACGATATAATCAGTACAATTAATAATCCGATTATTGCATGAAGCAAATTATGAACGACGCCAAACAAGAAGAAAATAAAAATTACAACCGAAGTGAGTGTAATTCCAACTGCAATAATTTTCATCGGAATATCGCGTTGTGTACGCAATGTGTTATTTTCATCGTGATGTTTTTCACCGAATAATTCTTTAAATCCGAGAGAGAAAGCCGTTTTAATTACACCTGAAGAACGAATGATTCCGATTAAACCCGCCATTGCAATTCCGCCAATGCCGATATGGCGGACATAATTGCTGAAAATTTGTTCGGCAGACATATCTTTAATAAGCAGTGTAACACCGGCGCCAATGGGCATTGTAATGTAATCACCGAGGTAAGCGAAGATGGGAATGATAACAAACCAAGCCACAAATGAACCCGCAGCAATTATCGCCGCATATTTCAAACCGACGATAAATCCCAATCCCATCACAGCGGCACCAACATTCAGTTTAAAAACGAGTTTAAATTTATCGGCTATTGTTTGCCCAACAGCCACAACACGGGTAGTGAACACTTCGCTCCACCAACCGAATGACGCTATAATGAAATCATAGAATCCACCGATAATTCCACTGACAACCAGTACAATTGCCTGACCGCCCTCTTTTTCACCGGCAACAAGCACTTCCGTGGTTGCCGTTGCTTCGGGGAACGGGAATTTACCGTGCATTTCCGCAACAAAATATTTACGGAACGGGATTAAAAACAATATGCCCAAAAAACCACCGAACAGTGAAGCCAGGAAAATTTCTATGAACTCCACTTGCAATTCGAGAATGTATAATGCCGGTAGAGTAAAAATCGCTCCGGCGACAATTGCACCCGAAGTTGCACCGATGGATTGAATAATAACATTTTCACCCAATGCCTGCTTGCGTTTGAAAGCTGTAGCCAATCCGACCGCCAAAATGGCAATGGGAATAGCGGCTTCGAAAACCTGACCGACCTTCAAACCCAAATAAGCTGCTGCGGCTGAAAAGAGAACCGCCATAATTAAGCCCCAGAACACCGACCAGGCATTAACTTCCGGATAAGTTTTTTCCGGGTCCATAACCGGAACATACTCTTCACCCGGTTTAAGTTCCGTGTATGCGTTTGCCGGTAAACCGGCAGTTTTTTTAATATCAGTTTCGCTCATCATTCACTCCCTTTGAAATTGAAAAATACGGGTATCTCCATTTCAGTTTGTTCAGTATTTCTATTTTCAAAATAAACTTTGCCGAATTGCATTGCTCCCTCGGGAATATTTTCCACCTTTCCGAATTTACAATCCAAACCGGTTTCCACGGACGGATAAAGGCTCACCGCCGGTTTTCCCGAATAAGTAACTATGAAAGAAGGCGGATTCTTAATGTAAGTGAATTCTTCCACTGTAACGGTCATATTCCCGGCTTCGTTTGCAAAAGCGGGACGAAGAACCAAGTTCAACTTTGTGGAATCGGATTTAAATTTATTACGTATGCTGATTTCATCGGAACGGTAAGTTAATCCTCCCAATTCCAAAGCCTTTCCGTCTTCATTGTAAATCATAATTGCAAAATCCGTAGTTTTATTAAAATCCTCTTTACTAATTGAAATTTTAAACGTTTTTTTGGATTCATTTCCCGTCATTATAAACGGCAAAGAGTAGTAGTCGGTATTTTCGAGATGAACAATATGTTTTTTGTAATAACCGGAAATTTCACTACCGATGATATAATTCTTAACTTCATTGTAAGTATTCACAAACGTTAGTTTTTTATCATCCGGAGTTAAAATATTTTGATCATTAAGTTTAATCCCGGAAAATTCCACGGAAAGATTTACAACCGAATTACCGCTTGCCCGGAATACGCCGAGTACATCCAATTCATAAACGGCACCGGGAATTAAATCGAAATAATCTTTTTCCACTGTTGTTTCATCTTCTGCCCGTAATATCACACGGTCTAGCTGGCGTCCGTCCGGATCGTGTAGAAAATACCAAGCGAATGCGTAAGTATCGGGGTTCGATTTCATTTTAACTTTCATTGAAGAAGCTCCCGGTGGAATTTGAATAAAAAATCTTTTGTGTTCCCCGGGTTTCAATTCAATGTTATTCCAATTCATTTCATAATCGTTTTCCTCATTAAATTGATATGGAATAACAACCGTTGCCATCATGGTGAATTCCGGGAATCTAGATTTATCGGCTCTGAATGCTTTTATTATTCCGTTATACAATCCCGGTTCGCTCAATTTTGATTTATCAATTCTCACACTGACTGTAGTAGTTTGATTATTTCTGATATATGTTTTTCTTTTGACAGGTTTCAACCAACCGGCAAAACTTTTAATTATATAAGTTCTAAAAAACTTTTTCTTCCCTAAAAAATTATCCCGCTTTACGGAAAAATTAAATTTTTCTTTTCCGGTTAAAAATAAACCGTTTCTAATGTAAAGATTAGGTGCAGATCCACCGGGCATATTCGGTGCAAACGATTTGATTGTATAGGTTTCGAATTTTTTATGTTCGTTTGCCTTGATATATTTTTGAAGAAGATCCCAGGCGTTCATAACATTTATATATCCGCCGCCTTGATCCAATACATCGTAACCTTCCATTTTCGTGGCACTTTCCGTCAATACTTTGTAAAGTAATCTCGAAGGAATTTTAACACCGGGATATTTTGCTTTAGCGGCACTTAGCAATAACGCCATAACACCGGCGGAATAAGGTGAAGCCATACTTGTTCCCCAAAATCTGTCTCCCCTGCTGAAATTGGGTACGGTAGAAGTACAAGCCCCGGGTGAAACTACATTCGGTTTCAGCACTTCGCCACCGCGGGAGCTGAAATGAAGGATGATATTATCATCAAGCTCCGAATCGAAAAGGTCTCTGCCTACTTCTTTGGTTAAAACCGCACCGGTTGAAAATATTGCGTTGGTTGCAGCTGGCATTCCCGTCGTTGAAATTCCTGGACCTTCATTGCCATTTGAAGTACTGATATACAAGTAAGGATTATCTTTTACCAATTTTTCCAGAAATTTTTCTATGTCGGCTCTCCCTTCAATTTCCGAGCCTACGCCGAAACTCATATTAATGATGCATGGTTCCTCACGTTCCCTTGAAACTTTATCGGCATACAAGTATGCTTTTTTCATACTTTCCGTTACAGTGGCACCGCCTGCAAAATTATTGTTGCCCAGCTTCAAGCCCATCAGTTTGGCACCGGGTGCAACCCCGTTAAAATCGGGGCTTCCGTCGATATGATATCCCGTTGCAATGCCGGCACAGTGTGTTCCGTGCGAACCGTCGTCAAAAAAGAAATTAACTTTCCTTTCCGCCGGAAATATATTTACGGCAATAGTAAAATTGGGGATTCCCTTTTCATTCGGAATGGTGAATGTATCGAATTTTTCCTTGTAATTACGCAGCGGATTTTCATCGGCCAGATCGCCGTCGATGTCGGTATCAACATAAACCACCCAGAAGGTATCGTTTTCCGCAGTGGTTTTAAATGTTATGAAGTAAAACTTGTCATCCTTCGTACCGTTTCCATTTACATCGGCGGCACCGGAATTGGAATTTTTCCATAGTTCTTCAGGCAGCAATCCGATAAAATAATTACCGTCGATAGCTTCAAACGCTAATTGACCTGTAGATTCGACATGAAATTTTTGATCTTCGTTTTCGTAAACGGTTTTGCCGTCCTCTTCATCAGTATCGGCTTCGTAAAATTGTACATCGCCTTGACCGGTAAAATCCTGTACGTCAATCACTTTAACTTCACCGGTTGATGTTTTTTTCAATCCGTCAATACCCATATCAATTCCCGTATCCAATACGAGAACTATTGTTCCCCTTCCATCATATTTCGGATACATTTTCAAAAACTCTTCCACGCCGGTGGAGTTAAGAGTTAGAAACGTTTGTGTGGAATCTTGTGCGAAAAATCCGGACACAAAAAGAAATGAGAACAAAATTATACTTTTTAACTTAATCATTTTTAATACCTTATTTTTTAATTTATCAAAAAACTTGATGTATGGTTTTTCATTTTATCCAATTTGTTGTAGTCCAGTTCGGACCCCATTGCACTGTGGGGAATCAGATAAACGAGAATCAACAGGATGGCAGCGAACAGAGCCCATTTGTGCGGGTTTGCAGATTTACGGTACATAAATAAAGCAACAAGCCAACCAATCATTGCAATAAGAGTTTTGTTGTCGGTCAAATCCCAGCCGAAAGGAATCCCCGTCCACAAATCGCCGAAAGCATATTGCTGCACCAAGGGTCCGAGTATAAAACCCCCGATAAACAAAAATCCGATTGTCCAGTATGTTAATTTTCGTAGATCGGATTTTTTGGCAAAATATTCCAAACCGGTTCTGGCCGAAAGCAACATAGCACCAAACATAAAAAAGATATGCGGAATTAAAACCGCAAGTGGAACCGCACCTTTGAACCGTGTAACAACGGTTTTGTTTTGAGGTAAATTGACTGAATGGTTTTCGTGTTGTAATCGTATAAAATATTCCAATTTCCCCGCCGGAGGTTGATGCGGTAAATAAGCCGATAAGTATCCGCCGGAATATTTCATTGGGATTTGGGTATAGCGGTCATTCGTTTTATACCGTTTGAAAAAAAGAGAACCATGAAAAGATGAATCGGGCACGGCAATCTTAACTTCCTGGTCGCCTTTGCCACCGTGGGTTCTTCCCAGTTTAAATTTAATAATTGTATTTCCAACTTTAGCTTCACCACTAAGGGGATAAGTAGGACCGGTAACCCGTTGGTAATAAGCCGTTAACAAAGTGATGAAAAATGCAATTATCCACAATAGGGGAGCGGATTTCATAAAGTGTAACCTAACTTTGCTAAATATTTACATAGATGACGTAAAATATAGCCAAAGTATTACTGAAAATAAATTAATTTTCGGTCCGGTTAAATGTAATGTGGAAGGTTATTCAGGCAGAAGGGGGAATTTCAAAATAACGTCCGTGCCTTTTTTAATTTGACTTTTGATTTCCAAAGTGCCTTTCAGAAGGGCTGTTAATTTATTTGCAATTGTTAAACCCAAGCCCGCACCTTCATATCTCCGGCGGTACGATTCATCTTCAACCTGCTGAAAAGGTTCCACTATTTTATTTTGGTCTTCTTCCTTAATACCGATTCCCGTATCGCTTACCACAACAACCGCAAAATCATCTTCTTTTCTTGACCGTAAAATTATTTCTCCGCCGGGAACATTATATTTAATTGCATTGTCAACCAAAACATCCATAATTTTTCTGAACTTTTCTTCATCAATTTTCACACTTAGCCTTTCGCTGCACAACTCGGATTTAATTGTCAGTCCGGAATTTTCCAACCGGTTTTTATAATCCATGTAAGTCTCGGACACCAATGGATTCAAATCCGTACGTATCAAATCGAAATTTTGGTTACCTGATTCAAGCAACGAAACTTCAACAATGTTATCAACCAAATGGAGTAATCTGTTCACTCCTTCTTTCATGTATTTAATCATTTCAAGGGAAGAATCGATTCTGTTATTTTCCAAATCATCCTCAAGCAATTCGGAATAACCGACAATTGCATTAAGGGGGGTTCTTACTTCGTGAGACATGTTGGCGAGGAAAACGGATTTCAATTTATTCAATCTGTTTTCTTTTTCATAAGCTTCGCGTAGTTTCTTTTGTATTTTCAACTGCTCTGTAATATCATTTAATATTAAAATAAACACTCTTTCACTATGAAATGAATCGTAGATAAAGGTAATTTTGCCGATGAAACTCTTTTCTTTGTAAGAGTAGTTAAAACGGATTGAATTAAGTCCGGATTCTTCCAAACTTTCTATATTCTCAACAATTGTTTCGAAAAATTCACCAGGCAGATATTGCTTTAGCCTTTTGTCCGTAACCATGTTTTTTTCCAAGCCGAATAACTTTTCGAAAACAATATTGATATTTTCGAAAAAAAGCTCACCGTCGGTTTTTCGTGCAATAAGCAGTGGGTCGTAAATATTATTTATTATCGATTTTTGTTTTTCTTCCGATTGCTTAATGTATTTGGTTTTGAGGACATAATGCGTAATATCGTTCGCCACAATTATGAATCCGCCGTTTCTGCCTTTGCTTTTAACGGGGTTCAGTTTTAACTCTTTGAACCAAAGCTGGTTTTTCTCATTCAAATCGGTTATTATTTTCGACCAGCTTTTTCTTGCGGCCAAATGACTTTTAAGTTCTTCAAGGTCGGTTGTCGAAAGATAATCGGATATTATTTCGGGTAAATATGCATTGTAAATATGTTCGAGCCGTTTTCCGAAAAACTTCTCGAATGATTTTGAAGCATAGTTTATGATTCCCTTACCATCAGTAATTATTACCGAAATATTCCCGTATTCTATTGCTTGACCCAGATTATCGATTTTTTCTTCAATTTTTATTTTCGGCTGCGGCGGTGTGAGCGTTATTAAAAAATATTCCTTTCCGGACAAAAAGAAACGTTGTATTTCCACGTAAAAAGAATCGTTTGAGTTTACGGCTTCAATATAAATTTCGAAACTGAATTGGGAATAGCCCGATTTTTTAAAATTTCCGAAAACTTCCGCAATTTGCGGTTCGGTTTTGAGTTGAAGAATTGTGGAACCAGCGGGAATATCGAAAAAACCTTGAAAATTTAAGTTTGAATATATTACCGTGCCATCATCGTCCAGTAAAGCAAACGGTTTTGCACCGGGTAAATCTTTAAACTTATTTTTATGTAAACCGTTTCCGTAAGCTCCGTCCTTTGGAAAATTTCCGGTTCTTAAAATTTCATCCATGAATAACAGTAATTCTCTCTATGATTAAAGGATCATTCACCTCATGAGCAAATAAATAATTTTTTACCAAATTGAATTTTCCGAGTTTATCCAAGAAAGTATAAACCCCGTATAAAATATTTCTGAATTCATCCAACAGTTGTTCTTTTATTCCGTCCGTTAAATTCTTTAGCATTACTTCATCTTCGTTTGTAAGTGCGGAGTGTAATTCCAATTCCAAAATTCTATCGTATAATTGATTTATAAACGGTATTTCAAATTTCATCGGATTTTCCACCGTAGTTATTTTATCTTTTGCCACAGAAACTTTAACCAAAATCGCCTTCTCTTTTACTTTCGACCTGTGAACATTCAGTATGCTAAACTGTTGCATTACATTTGCATAAAGCTCGTTAAGGTTTATTTCCACATAAAACTCAATTCCTTCGATTACGAACTTTAACAAAACGTGTTCGGAGGTTGGATATTGTATTTCCTTCAATTCCCAATTTATATGAGCAAGGAAGAGTGCTGCAGGCGAAAACGTTATGGTATCTTTAATCGAATGTTTAGCCTGTACATTATAATGCAAAGGAAACTCCGTTTTGGAGTTTGTCTTTTTCTTCCTTTTATAAGAGCCGTTTGGATTAATATTTAAAATTTTTTCCAACACGCCTATTCCTCCATCTTAACTATCGAAAGAAACAGGCAAAAGTTAATTGAGGTCAGTCGATGTCGAGCATCTTATTGCCGAGGGCGTAATCTTTCATTTCTGGGGATTGGAGGTTTTTAAGCGCTTCAACAAATTTCCGGATTCTTTTAATCGATTCTTCAATTATGAAGAAATCTTCGTCGAATTGTTTTCCGTTTTCTGCCAATTCCGATTTGAGGTCTTGTATTGTTACCACCAAACTGCTAAGCGGATTGTTAATTTTATGTCCGATGGTTGTAGCAAGTTCAACAATGGCTTTGCTGTGTTCGATTTTTTTCAGTTCGTTTTGCAGATTATGAATTCTTATTCCCGAACGGATACGGGCGAGCAGTTCTTGGTTTTCGACGGGTTTCACCAGAAAATCGTCTGCACCTACATCCAAACCTGTAACACGGTCTTTTAACGATGAGCGGGCAGTAAGCAAAATAAAATAAATGGTTTTGTAATCGTCGTTGCTCTTTACCGCATTACACAATTGGAGTCCGTCCATTACGGGCATTGTCCAATCGGCAATAATCACTTTCGGTTTGAATTCTTCTAAAACACCGAGGGCTTCTTCGCCGTTTTCCACTGCTTTAACGTTATAGTCGTTTTTCGTCAATAATCGTTCGAAGATAAAACGTGTATCGTATTCGTCTTCAACAAGTAATATTTTGTCTTCTTCGTTCAATTCGATATAAATTTTTTAATTTTTTTCAAAAACAAATTTAAATCTGTTATCGGTTTAGTAATATAATCATCTGCAAAACCATTTTCTAAAAAATAATTAATCTCTTTGTTTTTTTTATAGGCGGAAACCAAAATCACCGGAATGTGAACAGCTTGGGGATCACTTTTAAATTGTTTTGCAAGTTCCAAACCGCTAACGGGTTTGCCGTCCAGTTTTGAATTTTTCAAATTTATGTCGAGTAAAACGAGTTCTATATTTTCATTACGGATAATTGACATAATTTCATCGGGGTCTTCCGAAAATATGAAAGGGATATTTATTTTTTCGAACAGATGAGAGTAAAATTTTTTGGTAAAAAAATCGTCTTCCACAAGTAGTACACGGCCGGGCATATCATTCGGAATATTTAACTATTATACTTATTCTTCTGTTTGAAGCGTCGAAAGGGTTTTTGGGATTTCTAAGCCGTTTATCCGCGTAACCTCTAATTTCATCAATTTGCGATTCTTTGACGCCGTTAGCCATAAGCACCCGCCGGGCGGCGTTTGCCCTGTCGGCACTTAATTCGAAATTAGTATATCCCATTCCATTGCCCGGATACGGTCTGGCATCCGTGTGACCTTCGACCACAATTTTATTATTTATTTTGGAAAGCCGCTTTGCGATAATTGCAAGTATTTTTTTAACGTTCTCTTTCATTTTGGCCGTACCAACCTGGAAGAACTCACCTTTATCCGATTCGGCAAGCTCTATGCGCAATCCTTCGTCAACAATTTCAACATCAATCAAACCGTCGAATTCTTCAAATCCGTTTTTATCAAGTTCTTCTTTAAGCGCTTTACCCATTGCCGTAAGCCGTTCTTTTTCTATTTCTTTTTTTTGGAATTCGGTTAAAGCCAAGGGTTCGACGTTATTATTTCTGCCGGGACCTTTGAAAACACTGGGACCGTTACCCGAACCGAATCCGCTCGGGTCGTTGAAATAACCGGCAATATTATTTTTCACTTCTTCATTTTGGGCAAGAATCCAAAGCACAATAAACAGCGCCATCATTGCGGTAACAAAATCGGAGTATGCAACTTTCCACGCACCGCCATGATGACCATGTTTGGCTTTTTTCCCTTTTTTAATAATTATCGGGGCATCGTTGTGTTCGTTTTCCGCCATCTGTTACTCGCTCTTTCCTCTCAAATAATTTTCAAGTTCGGAGAATGTCGGGCGCACGTCTGAAACCAGAGTGCGTCTTCCTATTTCCACCGCTACTATTGGCGGATTACCTTTCGCGTATGCAATAACACAAGCTTTAATTGTTTCCAGGTATCTTACTTCGTCTTCAACCATGTGTTCAATGTATGTGGCAAGCGGACCGACAAAGCCGTAAGAAATCAAGATTCCGAGGAAAGTACCCACAAGAGCCGCGGCAACATGGTGACCTACGGCTTCGGCTCCGTCGTTAATACTTCCCATGGTAATAATTATACCAAGAACCGCAGCAACAATACCCAAGCCCGGGAAAGAATCACCCACCTTGGTTAATAATGCGCTTACGGGATGGTTTTCGGCTTCAAATGTTTCTATTTCAACATCCATCAATGCTTCAACTTCATGCGGCGGAACCCCACCGGAAAGCATTACTTTCAGTGTGTCGCAGAGAAATGCAACGGCAGTTTTATTTTTAATGAATTTTTCATTTGCCGAAAGTATGTCGCTTTCCTCCGGTGATTCTATATGTTTTTCGATTGCCAACAATCCGTCGCGTTGAGCTATCAAAAACAATTCGTATAAAGATTTTAACAATTCAAGATTATCTTCTTTTGTAGGATGTTTCAGGCTGATGGCTTTCGGAATTGTGGCAAATATTTTTTTTATGTTGTCAAGTCCGGCCATAATTAAAAGACTTCCGATTGCCGCTCCCCCGATAGTGATAAACTCGGAGACTTGAACCAAAACCAGCAGGTGACCGCCGGCCATTGTGAATCCGGCTATTAAACTTGCAAGTACTACTACAGCGCCAATAATTATAAACATACCAGTTAATTAATTTGTTTTGAAAATTTTTGTTTTATTTTGTTTATAACTTGAAATATTTCGTTACTTTTAAATTCGGCAAAAACCCAATCGGTAGGAGAATTAAATTCCCTTTTTTCAATCTCTTTGCATATTTCGGTTAATTCGGGATATCCCATTGTTCCACCGGCACCTTTAATTTCATGAATTACCGACTTCAATTCATTCAGGTTTTTATTTCTGATAGCATTGGTAATTTTAACTTTCCTTTCCGGGAAACCGTTCAAGAAATATTCTATCAAGTCGTTTCTGAATTCGACGAGTTCCTCTTCAGTCAATACATTTTCGGAAATTGTTTCCGTTTCTTTACCAATTACTTCATTTATATATTCGAGAATTTTTTCATTTTTTAAAGGTTTGGAAAGCACTTTGTCGGCGCCTGCTTCCAATGCGGCCAAAACATTCCGCCTTGCGGTATTTGCGCTAATAACAATGACGGGAATATCTTTTATTTCATCCAAAACTTTTTTCACGTTAAGCATTTTCAGTCCGTCCAAATTGGGCATCATCAAATCGAGGAAAATCACATCCGGTTTAACTTCAATTGCTTTCTGAATACCTTCAACACCATCGGTACTGGTATAAACCATAAATCCTTTCGATTCAAGAAACCTCTTAAGAAATTGAAGAATTTCATTTGAATCGTCAATAATCAATATTTTTTCTTTATGAGTAATCATTATTACGGTCGTTAACTTTATTTAACTTTAATTTATTTATATCGAGTTGAATATTACTCATTTTGGTTGCTTGAACGGTATGTTCTTTTACTTTCGAATAAATTTCCTCTCGTAAAATCTTTACATCGGCTGGGGCATCAATTCCAATTTTAATTTGATTATCCGAAACCCCGACCACGGTTAGAACAATATTATTCCCAATCCTTATTTTTTCGCCTTGTTTTCTAGTAAGAACTAACATATCACTCTCTAATTTTTAACAAATAATTGGTAATCGACTGGTAATTTATCTGAATCGATAATTTTTTGATATCCGGTTTTGTCGTTATGGTTAATATAAATCGGAGCCTTCAGGTTAATCGTTATCTTTTCCGGATCTTTATCTAGTTTAACAATTCCGAAGGGCTCATAATTTTCCACTTGTTTATAATCGTCTTTGAGCAAATTAATTGGAAATAACGGGAAGACGATTTCCGGTTGGTCGATTGAAGTTAACCAGTAGAATATCCCGTCATCTTCCGAGATTAGTAAAAAGCGGTTTAGTTCTTCGAAGCCGAGGATTCCGTTTTCGAAAAAGATTATTTTTTCTTCTTGAAATTCCACTTCTCCAAATTGATCGGTTTTCAGTTTCATTTTAATTTTACCTGTTTAATATTATAATATCAACTCTTCTATTTTGTGCCCTGCCCGCGGGTGTATCATTCGATGCTATGGGTTTATACTCAGCATATCCCACAATTGTTACCCGTTCGGGTGATAAACCTTCCGTATTCATCAAGTAATATGCCGTATTGGTTGCCCTTGCAACCGAAAGATGCCAATTAGAAGGGTATTTCGGAGTATTAATCGGAACATTGTCCGTGTGCCCTTCTATTCTGATATCGTTCGGTATTGTTCGCAATACTTTAGCCAACTTACTCAGAATCGATTTTGAACCGGGATTGAGTTTTGCCTCGCCGGTATTGAATAATATGTTATCGAGAATTCTTATTGTAATTCCCCTTTCATTTTCCACCAGTTGAACGTTTTGGCCGTAATCGTATTCATCGATAACGCTTTGCAAAGTTTCTCGCAAGGTTTTACCGGAATTGGCGTTTCCGTTAAACGGATGATTTTGGGAACCCAAGCCTTGTATTGTTTTTTGTGTGCTGAAAACACTTCCGAATGCGTTCATAACTTCCTTATATTTTCCTGCGTCCACATTTGAAATTGTGTACAAAATGATAAACAATCCCAACAGCAAAGTGATAAGATCCGCATAAGTTATTAAGTAACGGTCTTTATCATGTTCTTCTTGAAAAAATGTGTCGTCCGTTTTTAAGCGGCTCTTAGCATTTTTTGTTCTTTTTGTGGCAACAGACTCATTAACCTGGATCTTATTAGAGATGGGATTTCCCCACTCTGAATCGCCAGAACTCCTTCTAACGAGACTTCCATCATATGTTTTTCTTCCAAGTGGCATTGTTTTAATCTATCCGCTATTGGCAACCATAATAAATTGGCACTGAAAATTCCCCATAAAGTTGCAATAAAAGCCGTAGCTATATTATGAATTAAAATTTGGGGATCGTCTCCGGCACGGGCTAAAGTCATAATCAAACCCATCACCGTACCGATGATTCCCATTGTGGGGGCATAGCCACCCATTTTACTGAAAATGAATATGTTGCTGAAATGACGGTCTTGCATTGCTTTCATTTCAGCAAGAGCTATACTTTCCAAAGCATCGGCATCTGTTCCGTCCATCACAAAGCGTATCATTTTTTGAGGGAATGAATATTGCAGTTTGGGCAAGTCTTTTTCAACTGCAATCAAACCCTCTTGCCTTGCTTTGGTTGCTATATACACAAAAACATTAATCAGTTTTTTCACATCGTATTTTTTCGGGAAATATGCGAGTTTAATCAATGGAAATATTTTCCAAAATTTATCAAATCCGAAACCGATTATTGTTGCGGCAAAAGTTCCACCGAAAACTATTATTACAGGCGGCAAAAGGAACAAGCTTTCCGCTTTTCCGCCTTCTAAAAAAAAAGCACCGAATATCGAAATTATTCCAAGGATTAAACCATAAACACTTCCTTTATTCCGGAACATTACAAGTAATCCAATAATGATTTGGGTAATATCATTGATGAAATTTTATAACTCGAATCCAAACTGAATTGTGCACTTTCCAAATCAATTAATTCTTGAGCCATATCAACGTCGTTTTCAGTAGATAAAAGTTTCAATAATTCAAACTTTTGATTTTGTAACAAATCAAGCGTATCATTCAACCTGTTGGTAATGTTCCCCGCTTCCGACAGTTTATCCAGAACATGATTATTAAATTCCTCCACAATTTGCGTTTGCATTTCGTTCGGCCGTTCACCGTTTCTTAATTTTTCTTTTATCGAGAGCAAGGTATTGAAAATATCGGCTTTTTGACTTAGTGAATTAACGATTTCCGTATCTTGCGCTTTTTCCATCATATTATCAAAGTCGATTACCAGGTTTATTTTCGGTTCGTCAAGTTGAACAGTCAAATCTTCCGGATCGCCTCCGTTTACGGAAACGAGTTCGCCGCTGGAAGAATCGAATACAAGATCGTTAACTGTTGAACTGTCAACCACATTTGAAGCGGAGTCAACTATTTCATAAGACAAATCGTATGTATTATCGGCCGTTTTGGTGTAACTGACCGTAACGGTATATTCGTTTCCATCCGCATCGTAAATTTTCTCACTGCTTTGTTGTACCGAGCCAACGGCTGCGGATGAATCGAGATTACCTGATTGTTCCAGTACCGGCAAGAAAAGTTCTTTGCCGGTTATATTTACTTTTTGAAAAACGTTATTCGAAAGACGGATTTTTTGCACGCCACCCAAATCACTTTTAATAGTTACGCTTTTTCCGTCGGCGGACAAGTTGAAAGGCTTACCCGTATGGTTCGTTCCGGCGAAATTATACATATTATTATATTCTGAATTTGCCAAATCGATAATACTTTTAAGTGCAGCATCAACATTGGAGGCAAAAACATCGAGATCTTCATCGACCGTGGCATTATTAAGTTTTGTGAATTCAACTAAAATCTTTTGTGTTTCACTTTGGATTCCTTCCATTGCAACAATCGAACTTTCGAGCGCCGAAACACTGTTCTCGATATTATTTGCAAAAGATTCGTTATTGCGTATTTGATTTTTCAGTCGCATTATTCTGGCATTTGCCAAAGGCGAATCCGACGGTTTGTTAACTTTGTTTTGTGTAGTAATACGTTCTTGTATAAAGGCGATTCTGTCTCGCGCCATATTCAAATTTCTCAAAAAAGAAAATTGTAAAAATCCGTCCGGTACTCTCATAGTTTTACACCAAATTAATTAAGGTTTCAAGTAAATCATCGGCTAAAGTTATTAATTTTGCAGCCGCGTCATACGATTTTTGATATTTAAGCACATTTACCATTTCTTCATCCGTAGAGACTCCGGAATATTGCATTTTTTGCTGCTCGAGTTGAGCCAGCACCAAATTATACGAATCGGCATCTTGCGAACTTACTTGAATATCATTGGCAATCTCACTTATATAATTCGAATAATTTTCCGTAATAGTTAAGCCGTCATCAAAAGTCGCATTCCGTAAACCGGCAATTTCCAAAGCTATTTCGTTGTTCCCGTTTGAACCGTCTTTTGAAACGGCTATCATATTAGGGTTATTCAATATTTCTTCATTGATTTCCAATTTACCGTTTTCAAACGAAGTGAAAAATTGAACACCGTCTTGCGGCGGATTCGTATTTGTGTAGCCTTTAATGTGAACGTTGTTTACGGAATTGAATATTTTTTCACCGAGTGCATCCAGATTTTCCAAGTATTTCGGAATTTTATCAGCAAAAATTTCAGTAACTGCTTTAAGTTCACCGCCCCGTAACGAAACGGTAGCCGCTCCGTCTTTTGTTTGAACTTTAAGTTTTCCGTCTTCTTGTGTAAGTTTAAATTCCACACGATGAAGTCCGTCAACGGCAAACACCCCGCCAATCGATACATTTGCTACATTGTTTTTATCTATCGTTACATTTATGTTGGCAATTTGACTTAACTCGCTTAACAAAGCATCCCGCTTGTCAAGTAAGTCATTTGGACTGTATCCAACGACGGATGCTTCGTAAATTTGTTTATTCAACATGTGAAGTTGTTCAGTTAGAGTGTTGATTTTGCTGACCATATTTTTAGCATCGGCACGCATGTCCGATTTCATCTGGGTTAAGTCGTCATGAATATTCTGAATTTTTTCGGAAAGCTGTTGCGCCGCTTGTATAACACCGGTTCGCAAAGGAGATGAAGTGGGATCGACTGAAAGGTTGTCCCACGATTCGAAAAATTTATTAATTAAGTTCGAAAGTCCGTAATCCGAAGGTTCGCTATATAAAGATTCAACTTGACTGAGGACTAACGATTTTTTTTGTGCGGAATAAAAATTTTGATTTGCATTTCTAATTTGCCTTTCCGTTATTTGATTACTCACTCTCATTACATGGTCTAACTTCACACCGGCACCAAAAGTAAAATTGGCGCGGTAATCGGGTCGCTCGGTACCCAAAACCACAACCC
>JALSTB010000013.1 GCA_026983955.1 Melioribacteraceae bacterium | reverse complement strand
CAAAAGTAATTGGATCGGGATTTACTTCACCCCTTGCATTACGTAGTACGGCAACATGATCGACGTTAAGACAAAATCTCATATTTTATCCTTTCCGTAAATTTTAGAAAGACTGCCCGCAAGAACGGGCAGCCGGTTAAAGTTTTTATATTTCGAATTTAATGCCTTGTGCCAACGGTAAGTCGGTACCGTAATTGATAGTATTCGTCTGTCTTCTCATATAAGCTTTCCAGGCATCGGAACCGGATTCACGCCCGCCGCCGGTAGCTTTTTCGCCACCGAATGCTCCGCCGATTTCCGCACCTGAAGTTCCCACATTTACATTTGCAATACCGCAATCGGAGCCCCAAGGCGAAAGGAATTCTTCGGCTTCACGTAAATTTGTTGTAAAGATTGCGGATGATAATCCTTGAACCACCCCGTTTTGTATATCAATCGCATTTTGAACTTCACCGGAATATTTAATCAAGTATAAAATCGGTGCAAATGTTTCTTCTTGAACAATGTGGTAATGGTTTTCGGCTTCCACCAAAGCCGGAACGACGTAACAACCGGATTCGTAGCCTTCACCTTCCAGTACTTCACCGCCGAAAATGACTTTACCGCCTTCTTTCTCAACTACTTTCAGTGCATTTTTGAAATCCATTACCGCCGCTTTATCGATTAGCGGACCGACATGATTATTGACGTCCATCGGATCACCGATTTTCAAACTTTTATAAGCTTTCAACAAAGATTCTTTTACTTGCTCATAAATACTTTCGTGGATTATCAATCTTCGGGTTGTTGTACAACGTTGCCCCGCTGTTCCCACTGCACCGAAAACTATTGCCGGAATTGCCATTTGTAAATCGGCGTTCGGCGTTAAAATAATTGCATTGTTTCCGCCGAGTTCCAAAATTGCTTTCCCGAATCTTTTTGCTATTACTTGTGCACCGTGTCTGCCTACTTCAACCGAACCCGTAATTGATATCAAGGGTAGTCTCGTATCGTTCAACATGCTTTCACCGATGACCGAACCACGCCCGATAACCAGGTTGAACAGTCCTTCGGGCAAATCGTTTTCTTCTATAACCTCCGCAAGAATTTTTTGAACGGCTATTGCAGTCAATGGTACTTTGGAAGATGGTTTCCACAAATTTGTATCTCCACAAACAGTAGCTATCATCGCGTTCCACGACCAGACGGCAACCGGAAAATTAAATGCGGAGATGGTTCCGACAACTCCCAAAGGCAAATATTGATCGTACATTCTGTGTTTCGGTCTTTCCGATTGCATTGTGAAGCCGTATAATTGGCGTGATTGACCGACCGCAAAGTCGCAAATATCAATCATTTCCTGAACTTCACCCCAGCCTTCTTGCAAAGATTTTCCCATTTCGTAGGAAACCAATCTGCCCAGGGCATCTTTATATTCTCGCAATCTCAAACCGATTTGTCTTACGATTTCTCCCCGTTTGGGTGCCGGAACGGTTCTCCAATATTTGAAAGCCTCATTAGCTTTTTCAGCTACTTTATCGTAATCTTCCTTGGATGCTTGATATACTTTGGCAATCAGTTTGCCATCAACAGGCGAATGAACTTCGAGCACGCCTTGATCCGTAGTTTTCAGCCATTCGCGACCGGTAGATGCACCGTAATTTTCTTCTTCAATTTTTAAAACTTTTAGGAAATCCATATTTGCACCTCTGTTTTTTAGTTCGATATTTTTGTTTTTATAGTTAATGTAAATATACTATAATTTTTATTTCAAGACGAAACACTCTTTTTTATTTTTGTGTGCCAAGTTGAATTTTTTTTATTTTATTGTTTTATTTGGAATGCAAACAAAAATCAAGGATTAACTTTCTTACTACTTGCACGGTGCGGCTCCAAGCGGAGCCGTTATCGTTTTAAAGTTTTTAATTTCCGGAGGGAAAATGGAACCCGGTTTATTTGTAGTTGCCACGCCAATCGGCAACCTGAACGATATAAGTTTCAGAGCAGTTGAAATTCTCAAATCCGTCGATTTTATTCTGTGTGAAGATACACGTATTTCTTCCCGTTTGCTCAAACATTACAGCATAAAAAATGAACTTGTGTCGTTTAATGCAAAAAGTGAAGAACGTAAAACTTCAAAAATTATCGAAAGAATAAAATCCGGTGAAACTTGTGCATTAATATCCGATGCGGGAACCCCAACAATTTCGGATCCCGGCGTAAGATTAATAAATCAGTTACTTAAAAACAAACTTAAAGTTACCGGCATTCCGGGTCCCAATGCAGCCATACTTGCTTTGAGTATTAGCGGAATTCCAACCGACTCATTTGTGTTCGAAGGATTTTTACCCCAAAAAAAGGGTAGGCAAAAAAAATTAAAAGAATTATCGCAAGAGAAACGGACAATTGTGTTATACGAATCAACGTACAGGATTGAAAAATTATTAAACGAATTAAACGAATATATGCCGGAACGTTTGGTTGTTGTTCACCGCGAATTAACCAAAATATACGAAGAAACATGGCGAGGCTTACCAAAGAAATTGACCGGAGAATTACCGGATAAAAACATAAAAGGTGAATTTGTTATAGTAATTGCACCAAAAGGTTGGACTGAATAAAAAAAGACCGCATTTCTGCGGTCTTTTTTCGGGTATATCAACGACAGACTATTTTAGCCCTAAGCTTCTCAGTGTTTCGAATGTGATTCCGCCTACAGCTAAACCTTTTGCTTTTTGATAAGAAACCAAAGCGGCTTTTGTCTGACTGCCAATTATTCCATCTATGGGTCCGGGGTTATGACCTGCTTTTAACAATGCCCTTTGAATTTGTTTAACAAATTCTGGAGTTGCATTTGTTTCGCATAAAACAGGCTTCCATTCCATTTTTTCGTCGGAAATTTTAACTTTTCTTGTAACCGTTTTGTATTCGGCCGGAATTTCAATTTTACGGGTGGTAGCCGGTTTTACCAATGTTTTAACTTTAACGGTTTTATATTCTGCCGGAATTGTAACGGTTTTGGTTGTAGCCGGAGTTTTTACCTTTTTAACTTTAACTGTTTTGTACTCGGCAGGTATTTCTACCGTTTTTGTTGTTTCCGGTTGAACCAATACTCTTTTCTTTACTGTTTTGTATTCGGCAGGTACTTCAACCAAACACATAATTTCACCTGTGGTGTTGTCAACTTTTTCAATAAGTCCTCTTCCCTTTTTCCAAACAGTGTGGGCAGGTTTAACCAATACTTTTTCTTCTTTCCATTCGTATTTAGCCGGAACTTTAACAAGTTTGGTTGTTGCCGGTTTTACCATAACTTTTTCTTCAACCCATTCGTAAGTTGCCGGAACGGGAACTATTTTAGTTGAAGCTTCTTTAACAAGAATTTTCTTCTCAACCCATTTGTATTCGGCAGGAACCACTTCCAATTTAAAAGATGGTTCTTTAACCATAACTTTTTCGGTTACGGTTTTGTATTGTGCAGGTATGAAAACACGGGCATAGCATTCACCCGGTTTTGCATTCGGCGGTAACAGCATATCTTCTTCTTCGGTCGATTCCATTTCCGCTTTTTTCAATGCTTTTTCGAATTCGGATTCTTTTTGACTTATTTCGCTGTCTTTTTGTGAAAGAAGTTTATCCTTTTCGGCTAATTTTGCATTAAGATGCGTAATCAGTTCTTCTTTTTTGGTTAATTCCTGTTGATATTTCTCAACTTGTTCTTGACTGGAAGAACAGCCGTTAAAAAGATATGCTGCGAATAAAACCAAAATTAAATGATAGAAAAGTTTTTGCTTCATATTATTGTTTCTCCTTTTGAAAAAATATTTTTTTGAGTTCAAATTTTAACTATTTTCAGCTTGTTTTTATTCCACCCTTTTAACCATTTTTATGTAACAAAAAATACGACAATGTGTCGCAAAATTCCTTATTTAGAAATATTTGCTGGTATGGAATACAAGTTAGTTACGGAAAATTTACATCAAAATGTTTGAAATGCATCTTGCGGTAATCTGGCATAAGCCGTTGCATCGAATGTGAATCTTAAACCGGATTCATATAATTTCAGTCCGCGGTATGCAATCATTGCAGCATTATCTCCGCAAAAAGTTAAATCCGGAATCACCACTTTTTTCTTATAATTTTCCCCCAAATTCTGAATGGCTTTCCTCAAAGATTGATTGGCAGCCACACCTCCCACCAATGAAATTGATTTCACTTCAAATTCTTGCAGAGCCGCATTTAATTTCAACACCAATGCATCGATAACCGCTTTTTGGAAAGAAGCGGCTATATTACTTTTCATTTCATCATCTAACTGCGGATTTTCCTTTTGAACCGATTGAACGTAACGGAGTACAGCCGTTTTTAATCCGCTGAAGGAGAAATCGTATTTGCTTTTTAATTTTGCAACCGGGAATTTAATTTTCTCCGGGTTACCTTGTTCCGCAAATTTTTGAATTAAAGGTCCGCCCGGATACTCGAAACCGAGTAACTTTGCAACTTTATCGAATGCTTCACCAACAGCATCATCGATGGTTGAACCGAGTTTGATTATTTTCATATCGTCTTCTACCAACAACAGTAAAGTATGTCCACCGGATACAACCAGAGACAAATACGGAAATTCAGGTTTGTCATCCATCAAAAAGCCGGAAAATATGTGTCCTTCTATATGATTAACAGGCACAAAGGGTACATCGAGACTGAACGCAAGCCCTTTTGCGAAGGATAAACCGACAAGTAATGCACCGATTAATCCCGGTCCGGCGGTTACCGAAATTAAATCGATTTCATCTTTTTGAATTCCGGCTATGGAAAGTGCTTTTTTTAACAAAGGCAGAATAATTTGAAGATGGGCACGGCTCGATAATTCAGGTATCACTCCGCCGTATTCCGCATGAAAATCTTGCGAAGAAATAAGATTTGCTTTGAGTTTTCCGTTGGAAATTACGGCTACGGAAGTTTCATCACACGAGGTTTCTATTCCGAGAACATTCATTTTCTGAATTTGAAAATACTTTTTGTAACATACCAGGCAATTTCAGGATTTTCTTGCATTCTCCGGATGGAGTACGGATACCAGTGCTCACCGTAAGGAACATAAATACGGATTTTGTGCCCGTCGTTTCTAATTTTATCTCTTAAATGTTCGGTAACGCCGTATAACATCTGAAATTCAAATTGACTTTCCGGGATGTTTTTTTCAGCAATTAATTTATATGAGTTGTCTATCAAATATTTATCATGTGTTGCTATTCCAACGTAACTACCGTACTCGAACATTTTTTTGAGTGCCGCCATGTAGTTGTCTCTTATTTTTTGTTTGTCTTTATAGGCAATTGTCGGCGGTTCAATGTAAATACCTTTGCATAATCTGTAGTTCGGCGCCAAATCCTTTAAATTTTCAATATCGTCAAGCGTTCGTTTAAGATAAGCTTGTAGAACAATTCCGACATTATCGAAATTTTTACGCAAAGCTTTGTATAAATCGATTGTCATATCGGTGTAAGGGGAATCTTCCATATCGATCCGGACAAAATTATTCAGTTCCTTTGCTTTGCCTACAATTTCCTCAACCAATTTGTGGCAATATTCTTTATCGATGGCAAGACCCAAAGCCGTTAATTTAATTGAAAGGTTGGCATCAAGTTTTTCCTTGTTGATCGTTTCGAGGACACGAATGCATTCGTTTTTGGTTTGTTCGGCTTCCGAAGTATTTTTAATTGATTCACCCAAAACATCGAGAGTTGCAACAATACCCTTTGAGTTCAGTTGTTTTACAACTCTAACAGCATCGTCCAAAGTCTTTCCGGCAATGTATTTTTTTGCAAATTGAAAAACGACGGGTTTGGGCAAAAACTTAACAACCGTAACAATAAATCTGTTGAGAGAATCCACAATAACCTCGGCAATTTGATGAACAAATTTAGAGTAACATCAGCAAGTAAGCAAGTTGAAACCGGAATTTTAATCTTTACTTGGAAAATTTTTCCGTTTGACCTGCAATATTTTTTAATAAGTTCAGAACAAACAATGCCCGGTTTTCCAATTCTTCCAGAGATGAATTGTTCTCAATTATAAAATCCGATTTGGCTTTTTTTATATTCTCCGGAAGTTGATTTTCCATTCTTTTTATTATTTCTTCTTCACTGATTTTGTTTCTTTCCATCACCCTTTCAATCTGTTTTGCCCGCTCCGCAGTAATTAAAATTATATAATCGAATAAATCTTCCATCTTGGCTTCAAAAATCAGCGCCGCTTCAACAAACACCAAATTATTTTTCTCAAGCGCTTCGTCCATCATAAGTTTGATTTTCCGGATTGTAGGCGGGTGAACAATACCGTTGATAATTTTAACATTGCGGGAGACGGCAAAAACTTTATTTGCTAAATATTTAAAATCCGGTTTTTCATTTTTAAATGATTCTTTACCGAAATTTTCAATAATTTGTTGTTTTACTGATAAATCGTTTGACAAAATATCCTTTGCAACATCATCTGCCGAGATTACCGTGTAGCCTTGCTTTTCATAAAAACGGGCAACAGCCGATTTGCCGGTCCCGATTCCGCCGGTAATAGCAATTTTGAGTTTTTTGTTATTCATAATTCATTACAAATCTAATGAATTAAAAATTTCTTTTCACTTATTTTTGGAAATGACGGTGTGATATTAGGTTTAATCATTCCGGAGTGAATAAACAATGGCTACGCAGGTAACGTAATTGTGGGAATGACTCATACTGATTTTAAGCGATTTACCGTCACCTAAAAATCCGTTAAGTTTACCGGATAATTTAACTTTAGGCATTCCGTTCGGTTCATTGTAAATTTCAATGTCTTTCCAACGGAATTCTTTATTCCAGCCGGTTGCAAGTGCTTTTGCAATTGCTTCTTTGGCGGCAAAACGTGCGGCAAGGTGCTGGTATTTGTTTTTTTTACCAAGGCAATATTCCAATTCAACTTGTGTAAAGATTTTATTGAGGAAATGATCTTTATATTTTTCAACACTGTTTTGTATTCTGTCAATTTCTATTATGTCAATTCCGATTCCGAAAATCATTCGATCATCTCAAAAAATATTTGCATCAACATTAACACCTTCGTTTTGAAGTTGCTCGATTAAAATTCCGGAGAGTTTGTTCAGTTTTTCCAATGAAGATTTTAAGTTCTTTATCAAATTTTCATCGTACAAAATTTTCCCCAAATTATTTTTCCGGTTAACGGTTTCATCGGAAAGTCTGTTAATTTTTGTAATCAATTTTTTCATTTCATGTAAAACCGTGGAAGCACTTTCAACTGTAGTGCGCAAATTGTTTTTGTTTTCAAGAATCATATTGTTCACGTTTTCAGCCAGAGCGTTGCTGTTTTTTACAAGTTTTTCGATTTCCGGTTTTTGGTTTTTCAGCAAGCTCTTAAACTCGACGGTTAACTCGGAAAGATTGTTAACCGTGTTTTCCAAATTTTCGAAAAATTCTTTTTTACCGAACACATCGTTTAAGTTTGTCAATGAAATTTTCACTTCTTTGATCACGTCAACCAAATCGTTTTGAACCGAGCTTAGCATTGCCATGGCAGTGGATATATCGCCGAGAAATTTACCGGTTTGTATTTCGGAATAATTGAGTTCCCGCGTATCATTACCGGGGTTAATTTCGATTTTTTTACCACCCATCAAATCGAGCATAAGAATGGAAAACGTTGCATCTTTTTTTAATTTTACGTCATCGTCCAGGTTTACCGTTACAAGAACAGAATTGCCGCTGTTCCGTATGTCTTCAACGTATCCTTTTCTCACACCGTTGATTGTAACCGCATCACCCGTTTCCAATCCTGCCACCGAACCGAATTCGACTTTCACAATTTTCCTTTCGGAATTGAGGCGGTAATTTTTCGCCCAGCCAAATATCCACAAGAATAAAATTATTCCTACTGCTACGGTAATACCAACTTTAATTTCGGTTTTTTTCGTTTGCTTCATAATTCCTTATCAATTTTCTTATTTTGCTTAGTTCGTCCGGAGTAATTTCTTTATCTTCCAGGGTTTCCTTAATCAGTTTACTTAATTCTTCAATTTCGGTTTTTCTCTTCTCAAAATTATCGTTTTTCAATTTTTCGAGAAAATTAAAAGTTAAAATTTTTAAAGAATCTTTTTGTGGTGAATATCGAACGTTTTCAAACTCGTCTTCCAATTCGCTTTTAATCATGCTGAAAAGGGTTTTCTTTCCGAAATTCAGAAATTCCTCTTTATGAAATTTGTAAACGTATATGCCGGCGGCAATCAGTAGGAAGAGAAGTACAACAAAACTTATGAAGCAACCTTTTTTCATAGTGCAATGATACTATAATTTTTCGATTAATACTTTATGAATTCTATTGTTTTTAATATCTTTTACAGAAAACCGGTACCCGTTATGTTCAAAAGAATAGCCTTTTTCGGGAATGGCACCGGCATGTTGAAAGATAAATCCACCGAGCGAATCGTAGTCTTCATTTTCTTCGAGCAGTTTTATTCCCATAAATTCGTTTAGTTCGTCAATCATGATCTTACCGTCGGCAATATATTTATTTTCTTCCAACTTGATAATTTTGTCTTCTTCTTTATCGTGTTCATCTCTGATTTCGCCGACAATTTCTTCAAGAATATCTTCAAGTGAAATTAACCCCGAAGTTCCGCCGTACTCATCCACAACAATGCCGATGTGCATTTTCTTTTCTTGAAATTCATTCATCAATTCGCTTATCAGTTTGGTTTCGGGTACAAAGAAGCATTCACGTGCAATCTTTTTAAGTGAAAAGTTTACACGGAGCTTTTCATCGGCAATGTATGGCAGCAAATCTTTTGCGTAAATTATCCCGAGAATGTTATCCAAAGATTTTTCATAAAGCGGGAGGCGGCTGTGTCCGGATTCGGTTATAATATCCAACAATTGATCGAAGGTAGTATCGACGGAAACCGCGACAATATCAACCCGTGGAGTCATTATTTCTTGGACAGTAATGGTTCTGAAAGAAACGACACCTTGAATTAATTCTTGTTCCTCTTCTTCAATCATTCCCTTTTCCACGCCGATATCTGCCAGTTGAACAAAATCTTCGGTAGATAAAGCAGATTTTTTCTTATCGTAACTAAGCGATTCGGCAAAAAACTTAAGCGTTTCACTTAGAAATTTTGAAACGGGTGAAAGCAGGAAATTTGTCCAATAAATCGGGAGCACGGCAAATTTTGCAAATCGCAACGGATTTTTAGACGCCCAAACTTTCGGGGTAACTTCGGCAAAAAGGAGAATTAAAATTGTAAGGACGATAATTTGAACCACCAATACAAAATCTTTTTGATAACCGTACACTTCGGCAACTTTTAATGCAAGCGAGACCGAAATAATGGATGCCGCTACGTTAGTGATTGTATTTCCGATTAGAATGGATACCAACAATTTTTTCGGTTGGTTTAAGAGTTTAAGGATATATCTTACCGTAAAACTTCTCTTGTTCCCGGTTTCTTCAAGCTTTTTCGAATTCAGAGAAAATAAAGCTACTTCGGAGCCTGAAAATAATGCCGAGAGTGAAAGGAGTCCGATTAAAATCAAGATATGGGAATACCAATCAGTATCCAAATAGAGTTCAAGTCCCAGTTGTTATACAAATCAATTAAAACGGCAAGTCGTCATCTTCCGGCGTAGGAGAATCAACCGGTTCATCCGGAGCAGCGGCGCTGCTTTGATAACCGTCATCACGGCTGTCCAGTGGAATAATCCCGTTTCTATCTGCAATTATTTCGGTAACGTATATTTTTTGCCCGTCTTTATTTTCGTAATCGCGCTTGCTTATTCTCCCTTCAACATAAACTTTTTTGCCTTTTTTCAACACGTTTTTATAAAAATCGGATAAACCGAAAGCAACCACATTATGCCATGTGGTTTCGTTCACCCAATTGCCTTCCCTGTTCTTGTAGCTGTGTGTTGTTGCAACGGAAAAAGATGTAACTTCCGTGTTATTTGTTGTGAACCGGTGTTCGGCATCTTGCCCCAAATTACCGATTAACATTACTTTGTTTAATGAAAAAGCCATTTTTCCCTCACTAAGGTATTTTGTTTTTTATTGAAATTAAATTTATGAATAAAAAAATAATTTGCAAGTGTTTTTTTATCATGAAAAATTCGGGTGGTAATCGTTTACCGTTTTATTCCGTAACGATAAACGCATCGGAAAATTTTTTGGTTTTTCTTAATTTGTCTCTTAATTGTTCCGCTTCTTCCCTGGTGTCGAAAGTTTTTGTTCTTACCGTGTACAAATTCACTTTCTCGTTGAAAAAAATTTCCAGAGGAAAATCGAACTGCGATTGAATATCGTTCACAAAATTATTTGCATTTTCCAATGATGAAAACGCTCCGAGCTGGACGGAAAACTTACTTTCTGGCGGATTTAAATTTTTTGCGGTTTTCACCGGGTCCGTTTCGTCCGGTGCAGATAAATTTTTACCGTAAACTGCTTCAGTCGAATCTTGAACCGGAATGTTTTCAACCGCAACTGTATCGATATTTGTTACATCATCGAATACATAAACATCTTCTTTCCCTTCCGTTTCATTTCCGGCCGATTGCTGTTTTACAGCCGCACATCCGGAAAGAAGAAAAATGACTAAATATGTAATTATCATCAATCTCATAAAACAAGTAACCGCCCCGGCTTAAAACCGGGACGGTGTTAATTAATTAAAAAGGAAAATTTGCAAAAGCATTTTTATCCAGTTTCGGTAATCCGTATTTATTGAAAGCTACTTTCGCGAGAACCAAACTGCCTGGAATTGTTGAAACATTTATGTGCGGAATTTTCGCACCGAATGTTTGGTTAATTTTATCGATGAACAAATTGGCAACAACGGCGTACCCTTGACTTGTCGGATGAACGCCATCGAGACTGAATATGCCGCCGGTTACGTATTCCGTTGTGAATTTAATTCCGTCCGATACATAACCTTTCGCAGCAACATTGTTGAAAAAGGAATTGATATCAACCACGGGCCATCCGAAAGATGCAGCCGTATTTGCAATTGTTTGGTTGTAGCTTGAAATTGTGGATTTCACTTCTTGAATTTCGGCCGGATCCAAAACAAATGCATCGGGAATCGGATTCAACGGATGTAAACCGAACGGTTGTGTAGTATCAACACCAACCAAAGCCGGATCAATTCCGTTATCCGTATAAAATTTTCCGGTAGGTTTGCCGATTAAATCGGTGTATCCGTATGCACTTAAAGTTAAAGTTAATAATACATCTCCTTTAAGCAAAGCATCGACAGTGGCAACACTGGTTTGTGAAGCCGGACCTACTTGACCGTTAGTGTTATAAAATATTCCGAAAGCAAGACCGGCATCGACGGCAGGTTTTATTGCCTTTGCCACACCGGGACCAACTGTGGTAAAATACGGAATAGCGCTGACATCAGGAAGATTTGCCACAACAACTTTGGCACTTGATTGCGAAGCTATTGCTCCGGCCAATTGACCGTAAACTTGTGCAAACACGTCTGTTGGTGTATGCGGTACCGTTCCGCCTCTTGTGGCATATCCCAGAATATCATTATTTCCAATCCACAAGGTCATTAACGTAGGTTTAAGCGAAAGCGCTTGCTGGAGTTGAGTGCCTTGTCCTCTTAAAATTATATCGAAAAATATATTGTCGCCTGGAATACTGGAAGCGGCATCCGTTGCTTGTAAAACATCTGCCAACCAAGCTCCGGGAACACCCAGGTTGTTGTACGGTTTCGGGTAATTAGTGTTAACCGGTTGACCTAATGTAGTATTGGTAACGGTTTCGAAAGGCGCAATCGATTTTACTTCAATTCTTCCCGGTACACCAGGATCGGAAATTAACGGTTGTTCGAATGTTGCGCCGACTTGTTTTGCAATCATGTTTCCAATAGAATATTCTTGTGAACTTTCATAAAGTGCACCACTTTGGTAACCTGCAGTTAAACTGTTCCCCAAAGTAACGAAGGTTGAAAAATCGGCATTACCCAACGAAGGAGCAGCCGGTCCGGTTAAATCCGTTCTGTCTTCGCAACTCCAAAGAGCGAGAGCAACGATTAAGAAAGTAAATACCAAATATTTATTTAATTTTTTCATAATTTTCTTTTCCCTCCTTTTATAAATTAACCGATAAATTTACGGCAAACAGATGAGCCACGGAATTATAAACTCCGTTCATCGGAGCTATACTGTTTTCAATTCCGCTGTAACTTTCGAGTGAATTTTCGATTTTTCTTTCACTGAATCTTAAGAATAAATACGCCAAATCGAGGGAAAGATTATCTGCCAATTTAATTCCAACGCCGGCATTAAACCCTAATCTATCGGCATCGGGCAATGTAGGATCAACTCTTTCATCTTTGACAGGATTTTTATCATACAAAAATCCTGCACGTAACGAAAACATATCGCTTGCTTTGTATTCGGCGCCAAAACGGCCGATATAGCTGTTGTCATAATCCCTTACGGATGTGGAAACAAGCGGTTTACCGGTTTCGTCATCGATAAAATCTTTGAATGTAATTTCCAATTTGTCGTATGTTGACCACATTGTATATTGAAAATCTGCAGAGAAAGTCAAATTTTCGCCGGCTTTAGCACCAATACCAACCGACAATATATCCGGAGCGGTTAACGGTGCTTCAATTTTGCCCGTAGGTAATAATCCGTTAAATTGTTTCGGTGCAGATGCTGTGGCATCGCCTTTAAAATTGAAATGTACCCTGCTTTTATAAGCCGCACCTATTGAAAAGTTCTTACTCGGTTTGAATAATAATCCGAAATTAAATCCTGCTCCGCTACCGTTTCCTTCCAAATTAATTTCGGCTTCCGCCTTAAACGGGCTCAAATTTTGCATCCGGGAAATTAGAACATCACCGTATGCATAAGTGAAACCGAATCCCAAAGAAAATTCTTTGGATACCTCGTAAGCGGCAACTGCATTGAAGTAGAAAGTTTTAATTTCCGTTTCAACAGCCATATATTTTCCGACCCAATCACTCGGCCATTTGGTTCCCAGACCATACGGATTGTTAACGCTAAAGCCGAAATGTAATTTTTCGGACAATTGGTGAGTGACATAAAAATTGATCGGATTGAATATTTGTTTTTCCAGTTCCCATTCGGTAACTGAAGGACTGGGACCGCGGAAAGTTGACTTGGGAATAATTAATGTAACTCCGCCCATAACGTGTGTTCCGTTTAATTGAGTAATTCCGGCGGGGTTAAAATAAACAGCCGAAGGGTCGTTTGCCAAACCGGTGAATGCACCGCCAAGCGCCATCGCTCGTGCGCCGTGTTCATTAATTTGGAATCCGCTTGCAAACAATTGAGTTGCAGCAAATAGAATTCCGAAGATTGTAACGTTAATTTTCTTTAACACGAATCCTCCTATATTTGTTGAAATAATAAAATTAATTTATTTTAAGTATTAATTCTCCTTTATCAACGGATTGACCTTCACGGATATAAATCTTACCTATTTTACCGTTTAATTGTGCTCTGATTTCATTTTCCATTTTCATGGCTTCCAGAATAGCAACGGGTTCTCCGGCAGAAACTTCCTCTCCTTCTTTCTTTAATATTTTAAGCAGCAAACCCGGCATAGGAGCTGTAATTTCCGATTCCTCCACTCCGTCTTTTTTTCTTTCAAGAAGTTCGTTTACTTTTTCTTCAAGTTCCGTTCGCACTGTGGTTTTTATTTTTTGTCCATTTACATAAATGAAATAATTGTTTCCTGTGGTTTTCTCATAAATAATTTCATGTAACTTATTTCCGGTCCGTAGATATAAAGTATTATTATTTAATTTCACAACTTCGTAATGGACTGTTTTACCGTCAATTACCGCTTCCCCGGTGGAAAGGATTTTTATCTTTTTCTTCGAATCACCGGTTGTTACAACATATTCATTCATATCTTGCAGTTACCCAATTGTTCCTACCGTTAATTTTCATATCAGTTAAAATATGTTGCTTTTCCTTTTCCGAAATTATTACAGCTGCCAGTGCGGCTATTTCGTTATTCACTCCGGAAGTTCCGGTTTTAAATTTTCCGTTTTCAACCAACGGTAAAAATTCTTTATCAAGAAAGTTATTGTCAAAAGTCCCTTCCAAAAAAGTTTTGTGGTTAAGAATCCAATTAAACAATTCAACGTTTGTTGTTACGCCGACTATTTTGTATTCGGATAAAGCTTTTTTCATTCTCTCGATTGCTTCACTGCGTGTACTTCCCCAAGTTATAACTTTGGAAAGAAGCGGATCGTAATAGATTGGAACTTCCGATTCGAAGTCGATTCCCCGGTCCACACGGATTCCCGGACCGGCAGGCAAAGAGTGATACTTGATTTTTCCGGTTGAAGGTGCAAAGTTGTTTTCAATGTCTTCTGCATAAACACGGCACTCAATTGCGTGCCCGTGCATTTTTATATCACGCTGTTTGTAGGAAAGCTCATTATCTCCGGCAATATTAATTTGTTCTTTAACCAAATCCACACCGGTTATCAATTCGGTTACCGGGTGTTCTACTTGAAGTCTGGTATTCATTTCCAAAAAATAAAAATTGTGATCTTTATCCATTAAAAATTCGATTGTGCCGGCATTATAATATTCGCAAGCCTTTGCTGCATTGATTGCGGCTTCCGTAATTTTCCGTCTCACCTCACCATCGAGGAAAGTTGAAGGCGATTCTTCCACAACCTTTTGGTGCCTTCGTTGAATGGAACATTCCCTTTCGAAAAGATGGATATAATTTCCGTGTTTATCTCCAAGAATTTGCACTTCGATATGTTTCGGATTTTCAATGAATTTTTCCATATAAATTTCGGAACTGCCGAATGCTTTGAGTGATTCGTTTTGAGCCCGTTCAAGCGAACCGGCCAAATCGTTTTCGGAGTGAACGAGTCTCATCCCTTTCCCACCGCCACCGGCAGCGGCTTTCAACATAACGGGGAAACCGATTTCCTTTGCCGAGGCAATAGCTTCCTCCACACTTTCAATTCTTTTCGTAGTACCAGGAACAATCGGCACGTTATTCATTTGCATCAATTCACGGGCGGCGGTTTTATTACCCATCAATTCAACGGATTTCGATGACGGACCGATAAAAATAATTCCCGCATCTTCAACCGCTTTAATAAATTCCGGATTTTCAGATAAAAATCCATATCCCGGATGAATTGCATCGGCGTCAATTTCTTTCGCAAGGCGAATTATTTTATTTATGTTAAGGTAAGATTCAGCCGCCGGCGCCGGACCTATTAAGTATGTTTCATCGGATAGCCTGGTGTGAAGAGATGTAGTATCGGCTTCGGAATAAACCGTTGCGCTTGTTATTCCCAATTCCCGGCAAGCAGAAATAATTCTTACGGCAATTTCACCGCGATTTACAATTAAAATTTTTTTAATTCTCTGCATTCTCGTAAAATTTAACCGGAATAATTTTATCCAATAAAATAATTGCACAATAAGTATTTTTCAAAATAATATATAGTAAGAAAATACGCAAATTGTAAAAGCGGTTTCTTTAATCCTCAAATTCCACGACGGTCACACCATCGCCACCGCTTTCAATATCTGCAAAATAGAATTTTTTCACTTTGGGATGATTTTCGAGGGTGTTTTTCACAAATTGCTTTAATACTCCGGTGCCTTTTCCGTGAAGTATTTCAACACGTTCAAGATTCGATGCGTAGGCGTTATCGAGATAATTCAAAAGTTTGTGCTCTATTTCTTCCGGCTTTTTACCGCGGATATCCAATCTCAGAGTTTCAACTGAAGGCGAGTATTTTGCACTTTTTACAAAATTCTCTTTGCCGGTTTTGCTTTCGTGTAGCAGACTTTTTAACTTGACCTTCAATTTCAGATTTCCGGATACAATTACGGCGATATTTTTATTATCATCCAGTTCAATAATTTCACCGGTTGTGGCGGAATCTTTAATCCGTACATAATCACCCACCTTAAAGTTTTGCCCGGTTTCTTGCCGGGGTTCTTCAACCGTAAAATATTTTTCTTTTTTTTCTTTTAATTTTAGAATTTTTTGTTTTTCTTCTTTTATTACTTTGGAATCGGCTGATGTTTCTCTGATACGTTTAACCGTTTTTTCGAAACTTTTGTTAATTTCATCCAAAAAACTTTCCGCTTTTGCTTCCGTTTTCAATAAAATTTCTTTTTGCTTTTTCTTTAAGTCTTCAATTTTATTTTGATACAAATTGGCAAGCCCCTTCAATCTCGTATTTTCCAATTCCATATTTCTTAATTTCCGTGTAAGTTCATTCGATTTTTTTTCTATCTCTACAAGGAAATTTTCCAACTTGTCTTTGTTAACGTCCAAATGTTTTTTTGCTTCGGTAATAATCTTATTATCCAATCCAATCTTTCTTGCAACTTCGAAAGCATAGCTTGAACCGGGCAAACCCTGATAAAATTCGTACGTCGGTATTAATCGTTCCGTATCGAATTTCATCGAAGCGTTTTGTATTCCCTCAAATGCGGTGGCAAGCATTTTCAAATTTCCGTGGTGTGTTGTAGCAAGAACCGTAGCACCAATTTCCAGTAAACGCAATAAAATAGCAGTAGCAAGCGCAGAGCCTTCGGCCGGATCGGTACCGGTTCCAATTTCATCCAAAAGAATTAAAGAGTCGGGTGTTGCATTATTAACAATGTAATTTAAATTTGAAAGATGTGAACTAAAAGTACTCAGATCGTTTTCAATAGACTGCTCATCGCCAATATCGATGAAAATTTTGTTAAAGAAATGAAGATTTGAATCGGGATGTACCGGAATGTGAATGCCGGATTGTGCAAGAGCAACAAGTAAACCTACCGTTTTCAGCACAACCGTTTTACCACCGGCATTCGGACCCGTAATTACAATTATTTTATCTTTCCCTATTTCCAAATTCAAGGGAACGGTTTTTTCGTGTCCCAATCTCTTTTTCAAAATCGGATGGTAGCCTTGAATTATTTTTAACGGTTTTGAGTTATTAAACGCAGGAAAACTTCCTATAATTTCGAGGGAATAGCGTGCTTTGGCAAAAAGAGAATCCAGTTTGGTAATAATTTGCAATGTTTCCGATAATTCCATGCTCCTTGCTCCGATGAGCTGAGTCAATCTTTTTAATATTCTCTCTATTTCCCTTTTTTCGGCAAATTTCAACGTTAATATTTCATTGTTCAACTCCAAAGTTTCTTCCGGTTCTATGTAAACGGTTTGACCGGTTGCCGATTCGGAATGAATAAAGCCTTTCACATGCCGTTTGTGCTCCGCTTTAATCGGGAGCACGATTCTCCCGTCTCTTTGCGTTACATATTCTTCGCGTACCAAGTATGAATCGCTTAATTTTTTTAGTATTTTCCCCACCGTTTTTTTAAGCAAATCTTCTTTTTCCCTTATTTCCCGCCTTATCGAAGTCAATTCCTTGCTTGCCGAATCGACGATTTCCCCGGTGGGACTAAATACTGAATTCAAGTGCTTTTCGAAAACCTTATCGACAAATAACCTGCCAGCGTACTTTGATTTGATACCACTTTCTTGTAAATCACGGAAAAAAGTTCTGAGCTGCCTCGAATTTCCGGCTAATTTGGCAACATTTCTAATATCTTTAACATGAAGAATTATTCCTTCGATCCGGCTTTTGCTTAAAACGTCCGATAAATCGGGTAAGTACACAAAGGGCGGGTAATCTTTTTCAATTAAAATCTCTTTTGCTTCGGATACAAGTTTGCCCTCTTCGATGATTAATTGCAAGGAATTCAAAGGTGTTAATGTCCGGATTTCCTCCTTCCCTTGTTCGGTTGCCGAGAATGTGGAAATGTAATTTAGAATTTTGCGGTATTCAAGTTTCTCAAGTGATTCTTGTGAAATCATATCGGATTATTCGGCCGGAGTTTTTGTTGAATCGACGGACTTCAGAGAATCTGAACTGCCGGCACTTTCAATATAATCGTTAATGAAACTGTTGGCATCGACACCTTTGCCTAAGATAAAATCGATTATAGAAGGAACAACGGAATAAACACTTGAATAAAGAACCGATTCTTTTCTATCTTTTTCGGAGGGAAATTCAAAAACATTCAAAAAAAGCAGAAATAAACTGGCAAAGATTAGTATTTGCAGAGCTCCGGCAATTCCGCCGATTAACTGGTTTATGAAATTATTTACCTTGTCTGCAGGATGTAAAATTCTTTTAAGTACCGAAGACAGCAAAATTATTCCGAGGAAAATTATCAAACCGCCGATAATTTGAGCAAGATATTGTTCGTTGTTAAAAACCGGGGTCAAAAACACGCTGGCGGGTCCGGAAAGTTTAACGGCGAGATAAATTCCTATAACAAAACCCGCCACCCCAATAATTTTTCTTACGATTCCGTCTTTGTATCCTAAAATGAATCCGGTTAATAAAACGCCGAGTAATGTATAATCAATATAATTCATTATGACAAAACCTTCTCCACAATTTCTTTAATTGTTTTTCCGTCGGCTTGCCCTTTAAATTTTTTAATTGCTTGAGGCATTAATTTTGGAAAATCGGATTTATCTTTCGCTCCTATTTCCGATGCAAGTTCTTTTATTTTTTCCTCAAGTTCTTCCACGGATAATTGCTCGGGAAGATAAGTCTGAATTATTTTCAGTTCCGCTTCTTCCTTTGCGGCAAGGTCTTCCCTTCCGGCGTTTTTGTATTGCTCAATTGCTTCTTTACGTTTTTTGGCGGCGGTGGAGAGTAAGTTTATTTCATCTTCAGGTTTCAATTCTTTGTCTTTTCCGCTTTTTTCAAATTCAAGAATTAAAGCTCTTATCGAACGGATGGTTTCGAGTTTAACCTTATCCTTTTCTTTTAATGCGGATTTTAAATCCTCGTTTATTTTCTCTTTCAAATTCATTTTTTATCCTCGCATAAATAAAAAAAGCAGGTTACTAAAAATAATAACCTGCTTGAAATTATTCCAAATAAGTTATTATTCTTTCATTCTGGCTGAATAATTTATTCTTCTGGCATCCGCTTTTCTCAACGCTTGCTGAATATCGGTAACCAAACCCATATTAGTATTCTTGTCAATTCTTAGTGAAACGATCACATTGGGTAAGGCAACTCTTTTCTTATACATAATATCTTGAATATCTTTCAATTGAACGATAGCGTCGTCAATTTGAATTCTACCGTTTTTACCGACATAAATGTAGGATATCAATCTTTTGTTCTCGATTTTTTCGATTGCTTTCGCTTCGGGCAAAGTAAAAGAAACATATACTTCCTGTTCCCTCAGGGTGGTAGCAACCATGAAAAACAACAATAGCATAAAGATGATATCCGGCATTGAAGAAGTCGGAATACCTTGTTTAGTAGCTGCTCTTTTCTTTTGAAATTTCATTAATACCTCAAATAACTATTTTACTTGCTCAGGTTCGGCAATAGAAATTATAATAGGAATTTTTTCACGCAGTTCTTTAATTTGATCATCCGTTAAATCTTTAACCTTTTTCCCCCAATGGCTGAGGGCATATTCTTCGCGGACTTTGAAATAAGCGCTTTTCACCTCATCGAGAGCTTGTATATAAAGATTATAATTCGTTTTTCTATCCGTTTTAATCGAAACAACAAGCTTTTTGTTTTTCGGCAAATCAATCTTGCTCTTAATTCTCTCAATCAAATTGTCTTGAATTTGAGGAATAGCGATTATTTCACCGTTAAGCAAAACATCCCCGTTTTCATTGATGAGCAAGGCTGCCAATCTATCTTTTGAAAGAGGTGCAAGTTCTTGTTCTTCCGGCGGAATATATTCCGGCAAGGTAAGACCGATACCCGTATCAACGTCAATAACGGTCGATACAAGGAAGAACAGCAACAGCAAAAAAGTGATATCTGCCATTGAAGCCGTTGAAAATTCGCCTGCACCTTCTCTTTTTCTTCTTTTTAAATGTATCATGTTACCAACTCGTGACTTTTAATAAATTATTTGTTTTTTTGCAATTCATACAAAGTATCGATAAGTTCAATCGAGCTTTCTTCCATATCGCCAACAAGTTTATCGATTTTGGCAACAAAATAATTGTAAAAGAATTGAAGAATCATAGCAACGATTAGACCGAACAACGTGGTTAACATCGCTATTGAAATACCGTTTGCAACAATAGCGGGCGACATTTGGTTAGCCGAGGCAATATCTTCGAAGGCAACAATCATACCTTGAACCGTTCCGGTAAATCCGAGCATCGGTGCCAAGCTGATAAACAAGGAAATCCAAACAAGTCCTCTTTCCAAGAAACTCATTTCGATTGCCCCGTAAGCCATAATGGCTTTTTCCGCCGCTTCGATACCTTCATCGGCTCTCAAAAGTCCGGCATGGAATACGGAAGCGATGGAACCTCTCGAGTTTTCGCATAATTTAATTGCTTCCGGAATACCACCGTTTTTAAGTGCATCTTTAACTTGAACGATGAACTTTTTTGTATTTACACTTGCTCTTGATAATGTCCAGAATCTTTCAATAGAGAAAGCAAGACCCAAAATCAAACAGAAAAGAATAGGCCACATGAACCCGCCGCCTTGAACAAATTTTTCCTGCAAGTAACTTAATGCTCCTCCGCTGTTAGATTCTACTTGAGCAATAACTTCATAAATAAATCCCAGAATTGCTAATAATTGCATTTGAAATATCCTCCGATGAATTTATTGTAATTAATTGTTTCCTTTAATCGTAAAAATAAACTGAGTAAGATTAAGGATTTAATAAAAAAAAGTCAATAAGTAAATTTAATTATTCTGCCCGGGCATTTTTGCTTAAGGCGTAATCAAATCTGATTGGTTGCTAAAATACGAAAATTCTTCTAAAATAAAAAAGTATATATTTGTTAGAAAATAAATTTTGCACCAACGGGAAAATGATCGGCGAAACCACCTAAATATTTTCTTCCGCCGTAAGTCGGTTTGGGTTTGCCTTTGTGCCTTGACGATTTTGTTATCATATATACTGGTTTTATTATTTGAAACGAATTACATTCATACCGTATTTCCCCGTTTTTAATTATACTTCCGCTTACTATTATTTGATCCAACATATTCCAATGAGTTTTGTATTTATACGTTCCTTTTCCTTGTTGAAAAAGTTCATACGAAAGATTGTACAGTCCGGTGTCCGTTGTTGCGGATTCATTTTTACAATAAAAAGGTTTGGCTCCAAGAACTTTACTTATTGAAATATTTGAGGGAAGATCGTTGAAATCGCCGAGTATGAATATTTTAGAATTTTTATTTGCACTTAATATTTTTTCAATATTTTTTTTCAGAACCGTTGCGGCTGCAATTCTTTTCGGTTCGGTTTTTTTCAAGCCTTCCCTTCGCGAGGGCCAGTGATTTACAAAAACATGCAGTTTGATTTTACCGTTAAGCAAAAATTCGGCATGCAAAATATCCCGTGTTGTTTTGCCGCCCGGCAAATCGATTTTTACCGGCTCCGATGCAATTAATTTTAATTTACGTGCATTGTAAATCAAAGCACAATCGATTCCCCTTTTGTCGGGCGACTCAAATTCAACTGCTTGATAATTTTTTTCATTCAAGTAAGAATTGATAAGTCTGTTCAATAAAGATTTATGTTCCACTTCTTCCAAACCTAAAATATCCGGACCTTCAAAATCGTTCATGAATTTTATTACTTTTGCCAGATGATTAAGTTTCACTTCCAATCTGTTTTCCGTCCACCTTCTCGGGCTACCGGGCAGAAATTCTTCATCAGCTTTTCCCGGATCGTCAACCGTATCGAAAAGATTTTCCACATTCCAGTTTGCAACAAAAAGTGTTTTTGAAGAATTTTGATTTGCGCAAGCGGTGTTAAGAATAAATAACAATAGAAAAACAAATTTGTATATTTTCATATCCGTTCTGTTGGTTATTTGGTTAAACAATATTTATTTTCGTGTGTAAATCTTATTTTTGAAAATTCTATTTTACAAAGGTAATAAAATGACGAAAAAGAAAGGTAAATTTGTTATAATTGATGCAATGTCGCTTGCATATAAAGCATATTACGCTTTTATATCACGCCCGCTTCATTCAACCAAGGGAGAGCCGACTTCAGCAGTTTACGGTTTTGTTGTTCAACTTTTAAAAATAATAGAAGATACACAACCCGATTACATTGCTGTTGCGTTCGATTCGAAAGAAAAAACATTCCGGCACGACCGATACGAAAATTATAAATCGAGCAGAGCCGAAATGCCCGAAGACATGATTCCGCAAATTGAACGTATTAAACAAATTGTTGATGCTTTTAATATCAAAACTTATATTTTACCGAAGTACGAAGCCGACGATATAATTGGAACCGCTGTAAAAAAAGCTGCGAAAATGGGGTTGGAATCTTTTGCAATTACACCGGATAAAGATTTCGTTCAAATAGTAAACGATCATGTTAAAATTATTAAGCCCGGTAAAACCGCAGACAATTTGATGATAATCGACAGAGATGCCGTATTGAAAAATTACGGATTTGAACCGGAACAAATGATTGATTTTTTGGCTTTGGTCGGTGACAGCTCCGATGACATACCCGGTGTTGCGGGAATAGGACCTAAAACTGCCACTCCGCTTATCCAAAAATTCGGTTCCGTGGAAAATCTGTATGAAAACCTTGATGAAATAGAGAGGGAAAGCATCAAGAAAAAATTGTTGGAAAACAAAGAGAACGCTTTCCTCTCGAAAGAACTTGCCACCATTCATACCGACGTTCCTCTGGAAATAAATTTGGAAGAAGCCAAATTACGTAAACCGGATTTCGATAAAATTAAAGAAATTTTCAACGAGTTGGATTTCAAAAAATTACTCCCGCGCGTTTATAAAATTTTCAACATGGAAATTTCCGGTGACGGCAGCGAACATACAGTTGATAAGGAAAATACGGTTTTCGATAAATCGAAAGTGAAGTACGAATTAATTGTAACGGCTGGAAAAGCGAAGGAACTGGCTGCCAAACTTAAAGAATGCAAAGAGTTCGTTTTCGATACGGAAACCGATTCGCTTAATCCTCTTAAAGCCAATCTTGCAGGCGTTGCCTTCAGCTTGAAACCATCGACGGGATATTTTGTTGCCGTTAATCCCGAAACTACCGGTGCCGGATTTTTCTCGCAAGAGGTAAACGACCGGTTGCCGTTGGAAGATTTCGTGAAAATATTTTCACCGGTATTCAAAAACAAAAAAATCAAAAAGATTTGTCAAAACGGAAAATTCGACATTGCCGTATTGAGAACAAACGGAATGGATGTTAAGAATTTTTACTTCGATACGATGCTTGCCAGTTATGTGCTCGATCCGGACCAAAAACATAACATGGATGCACTCTCAAAAAAATACTTGAACTACTCGCCCATTCCTCTCACAAATTTAATCGGGAAGAAAAAAGATGCAATTAAAATATTTGAAGTTGATGTAAAACAACTTTCCGACTACTCATGTGAGGATGCGGATATCACTTACCGTCTTTATCATATTCTGGATGAAGAGTTAACCAAACACAAACTTCGCAAAGTGGCTTACGATGTGGAATTCCCTCTTGTGGAAGTTCTTGAAAATATGGAACGGACCGGAATAAAGATAGACCCAGAATTTCTACGGGAGCTTAGTAAAGAACTGCAAACGCTAATGGACAGTTATGCGGAACGGATTTTTAATCTTGCCGGCGAACAATTCAATATTAATTCAACCAAACAACTTCAGTACATTCTGTTTGAAAAGCTGAAATTGCAACCAGTAAGAAAAACAAAAACGGGATTTTCAACCGATGCACGCACGTTGGAAGCAATGCGGGGAGAGCATGACATTATCGATTACCTTTTGAATTACCGGACGGTCAGCAAATTGAAATCGACTTATACCGATGCGCTGCCGAAACTTGCCGATCCGGAAACAAACAGAATTCATACCACGTTTAATCAAACCATTGCTTCAACCGGAAGACTTTCGAGCATCGATCCGAATTTGCAGAATATTCCAATCCGTAGTGAAATGGGCAAGGAAATCAGAAAAGCATTTGTGCCGACTGATGAAAATTACGTTATTCTCAGTGCAGATTACAGTCAAATAGAATTGAGAATATTGGCACATCTTTCAAAAGATGAATCGCTAATTGAGGCTTTCCGTAACGGTGAAGACATTCACCGCAGCACGGCGGCAAAAGTGTTTATGGTTTCTCCCGAAGAAGTTACAGACGATATGCGCCGGAAAGCAAAAGAGGTTAATTTCGGAATTTTATACGGTTTAGGTCCTTTCGGATTAAAAAGCAGACTCGGAATTTCGCAAACGCATGCAAAAGAAATTATTGATACTTATTTCCGTACATTCAAGAGTGTGAAAAATTTCATCGACGAAAGTATTGCGAAAGCTAAGGCTCTCGGTTATGCCGAAACCATTCTTGGAAGAAGAAGATATTTGAAAAACATAAACAGTAAAAATTACACCGTGCGTCAATTTGAGGAACGGGTAGCCGTTAATATGCCTATCCAAGGTACTGCAGCCGATATGATTAAACTTGCGATGATTAAAATTCATAAAGAGTTGGAGAAAAGAAAAGCCAAAACCCGTATGGTTTTGCAAGTGCACGACGAACTTCTTTTCGATGCGTACAAAGACGAATTGGAATTGTTGATGCCGGTAATTAAAAATTTAATGGAAACGGCTCTGCCACTTTCCGTACCGGTTGTTGTTGATACCGGAATTGGCGGCAATTGGCTAGAGGCACATTAACTTATTCGATGAGGAAATGATAAATTAAAATTCCGAAGTTTATTTGAAGTACACCCAATGCTATTCCACTTATTAAATCGTAATTGTTGGTTTTATTCAAAAATGTTTCGTCCTTTGTTTTCAAATAACGGTCGTAATACTCATCCGCTTTTAATTTAAAATATGCCGAAGTTGCGCCGAACCCTACAATTCCGCCTAGCAATACTTTGAACCAAACATCATCGGTGAAATTTGTTTCTTCAACTTTATTCACCGGAATTCCCAAATTCAAAAATATTTTCTTTTTGTTCAAACGGATTGTCTTTTCAAAATTGTTTTTAATTAATTTAACTTTCCGTAAACCACCGGGAAGATACAGAGGCGTATAACCGATTGGCTTCCGACCGGCAAATACAAGGGCATCATCGGGAACGGTTTGAAGAAAAACCGGCACGGATAAAAAATATTCTTTATTTATTTCATTCACACTACCATCTATTTTCAACGTATCGATAATGGTATCGAAATCCCACAAGCGCAAGTTGTTTTTAATTTTAACTATGTGAATTCCCTTTTCAACATTGACAAAAAGTTTTTTCCCGCAAAATACTTTCCCATCGAAAATAATTACGGCATCCCGGTTGGTTTTAATTGTTAAACCTGTTTTCCCGTCTCCGGCAAAAGCCGGAATTGTAATCAAAAAAATCAATATGAAATTAAATACCGGTTTCATTTTGTCGAAATTTTGTAAGCAAAAATTTCACCGTAGTCCGTTCCGAAAAAAATCATATTGCCCGTGTAAACCGGACTGGTTTTAACTCTATTTTCAAATTTAATAGTTTTAACTATTTTACCGTCATCAACGGTTATCAAATCCACTTTTTTGAAAAGATCCGGTTGAACAAGTAAATTTCTGAACAAGAGCGGTGTGGAATTTATTAGCCCGCCGGTCTCCGTTTTCCAAACGGGTTTTCCGTCATTAATATTCAAGCAATACACGGTGCCGTTTAAATTTCCGGCGAATAATTTTTTATCGTTAAACACAATGAAGTTTTTGATTTTTCCGTTCGTTTCGAACCGCCAAGCAATTTGCTTTTTTACCAAATCGAACTTAATAACCGTACCGTTTTCAGTGGACGCAAACAAATAAACATCCCTTACCGAGATACCTCCTTCGAAACCGGAAGCATGTTTTGCCCTGTAGATTATTTCCCCTTTCTTATTCACACCGATAATTTCACCTTCGCCGTTTCCCCACCAAATGGCATTTTGTTGACCTGCCGGTGAACAAGCGGTAAATATATTTGTGTTAACCTCCCAATTTTTTTTACCGTCGAAACCGAATTGGTGAAGAACACCGTTATCGGTCAATACATAAAGTTTTTTATTATAAACCAACATTTCATTTCCACAGCTACCGGGGAATTCTTTAACGGTTTCCTTACCGGTCCGTAAATCATAAAAATGAATTGTAAAAATTCCTTCTTTCAATTCGTTAAGAACGAATATTATTGTTTTCCCTTTTACAACCGGAGCGATTTTTATTTCGCCTTTGTTTTTAATTACACCTATTTCTTTTCCGTTAAACAAGTTAAAAGCGGTTATTCTACCGGACAAATCCCCAACATATAAAACACTGTCGGACGCAATAAAAGAAGTATTTGAATAGCTGCCGTGGGTTTCAGCCGACCAACTTAACTCGAGTGAATCGTTAAGAGTTCTCGGTATGAAAAATATTCTTTGCGAAAATCTGCCGAAGGAATAGGCATTGAAATTCATGAATATTTTATTTTTAAACATTAAAGGTTTACTGCAAGAAACCGCAACCGATAGAACGGCAATAAAAATTATAAATGTCCTTAGCTTTTTCAAAAATCCCACCCGAAGAAAAATTGATAAAACAATCCCGGTTGTAATTTCGTAAAATTATGTTCAATTTTCTTTCCGACGTCGTAACGGAAAGTTACAGCGCCCAAAAGATTGAAACGCACACCAACCCCCAGACTTCCGAGGGTTTCTGTATAAACATCGTCCCAAGCATTGCCGGCATCGAAATAAACCGCACCTCTTAAACTTGAAAAGTTAATTCCGAGAAAAGGCAATTTTATATAAATCCGGTCAATTAAAGGATAACGCAATTCAATTGAAGTAATCCAAAGTTTTTTCCCCCGGAGCGACCAGCGGGGCCATCCGCGCAAATCCCAACTGCCGCCGGCTATATATCTGTATGCTTCTTTACCTTGATTAATAAATATTGCGGCTCTAATTGCAAGTGTGGAACGAAGCGATAACCTGAAGTATTGACGGAAATCCGCAATAACGGAATAATAATTTGCGTTATTGTATTTGATGTCGGTAGTATAACCGAGAAGAACCCGGTAGCGGGAACCGTCGAGCGGACCCGTTGGACCCCAAATCGAGTTATCATGAACAAAAGAAATCGTATTTGAAAGCAAAAGAGCTTTTCTTGCCAGTAATTCGGTTATCAAATCCCTGTCCGAGTTTGCAAGCGATGTTGACACTTCCAATCTGTCGAAACTTGAAAAAGGATAAATCATACTGAAGTAACCGCCGAAAACCCTTTCGTAAAAAAATTCATCTGACTGCCGCAAATCGTATCTTCTGCCGCTGAAATGAAAAACACCGTAACCGTAATTGCTTCTTGACGAAGTATTTATTCGCGACAATGCTACATTGAAATTATCCAATATTTCACTTTGAACTTCCGCTGTATTGTAAATAAGGAAGTAGTATTTATCGTCGCCAAGCAAATCGCTTAATGCAAACACAGCTCCACCGCGTGAACCGTAAACGGGATCGACCGCTACTTGGCTTACCGCGTAATCCAAAGTATATGTCCTTTCGTATTTTAATTTTTGTTTTGCCGGATTAACTTTAATTTTTCCCGCCAACCACTTATTGCCGGTTTTGGTAAAATCGAATCTTTTTATTTGATGGGAACCGGTGTCCAAATCATTTAAGTTCAATTCATAAAATTGAAATGAGAAATTTTCAAAACTTGAAAGAATTACTTTCCGTTCATTAAGGAATGTAAAATCGAAAACGCTTGTAAAAAACTTTGTACACTGTTTCATTCCTAACGGTTCACCATTTTTTCCGGTTACAAGTTTCCAAATATTATTTGTACCGTCGAAATCGTTTTCAAAATAGAGGCTTTTGAAATCGGGGGAAAAGACCGGATTTACGGAATTGGAATTCGAATAAGTTAAATATTTGATTTGATGGGTTTTAAGGTCGTATTCAAAAAGATTGTACTTACGCGCAAACTCCCCGTCCGTTCTATCCGAAGCAAAGACAATAGTTTCATTGCCTTTTCCGAAAACCGGTCCGGTATCGTCGTAATAGTCGTTTGTTAATCTTATTAATTTTTTGTTTTCCAACGAATAAATAAAAAGGTCGGTGAAGCCTTTTTTGTCGTTTGCCGAAAACACCAGACTGTTTCCGTCGGAAGAAAAAGCCGGTGAAGAGATTGTAATCAAATTTTCGAAACGCTTGGTAAGCTGCAGTTCCCGTTTCTCCAGAGAATAGAAATTAATTACATCGGAGGGTCCGGATTTGTTTACGAAAGCCAACAGTCCTTTTGATGAAACCGCAATGGAAGGACGAAGAAGGTGAAATGCTTCGAACACTTTTTCCCTTTCACCTTCGATTACAACTTCGGGCTCTGCAATTTCGCTTGAAGCAGAATCATATTTCATTTCGTAAATGGAAGTATACCCCGTATGATTCCCGATAAAGTAAATAAAATCGGTAGTGTCTTTTTTATAATATACCGGTGAAAAGTTAAAACCTTCACTTGTCAATTTTTTGGTTTTTATGGAATACGGATAATTCTTTTCGTATAACGGATAATATTTTTTCTTCAAATAATACGTCCACCGTTCGTCAATCCTTTCAATCGGTTCCCCCAATGTAAATTCGATAACATCAGTGAATTTTGTAAATCTCCAGAAATTTTCCATCAGCAATAAAATTTTATCTTCTCCGTAAGTTTCGGAAACAAATTGCAGAAAATTTTGACCTTCTTTATATAAAAGGAAAGAGCCGTAAATTTTGCTGATTTGTTTTATCGGGACAAACAAGTTATTTAGAACCGCATCGCGCATTACCATTTCGGCTTGTGCATCCCAGTAATAAGACCAATATTCCGCCAGACCTTCAACAAACCACAACGGTGGATATCTATCGGAAACAACGCGGTGCGTTCTGATGACATTCGAAAGTTTGCTTGACATGTAAACATGAACGAGTTCGTGCCTTATTACATGCTTGAATTTTGAAATTGAGCCAAGATACGGAATAACCACTCTTCCCTTTAGAAATTCGAAAAAACCACCGACCCCTTCCGGTATAAAGCCTGGCAAGGTGTTTGTTTGCTGGAAATGAATGTGTGTATTGTAAAAAATCAGAGGGATTCTTCTTGTTACAACATGATTGAACTTCACCTTCAGAACATCATAAGAATCTTCTGCAAATTTGGCTCCTATCTCCGCAATTTCTTCAAATCCGTCATAATAATAAATATCAAAATGTTTTGTTTTTAATATTTTCCAATTAAATTTTTCGTAATGAACTTTATTCCTTCCGAAAAAATAAAATTGGGAATACGTGGTGCCGGTTAAACAAATAAGTAAAACCGCAATGTATTTAAGTTTTCCTCTTAGCAAGCTCTTCTTTCAAATAATTGATATTATTTATTTCGGAAGGATCGTGTTTTCGCAATACCGCCAAATAATATGAAATCCAATCGCCGGTATAAATCAAATCCAAAATGCGTAATTCAAAATCTTCCTCATGGCTTTCCAAGTTAATAATTTCAATATTAAGTTTTTGAATTATTGATTTTAATATTTCAAATCTTAATTTTATTCTGTGATGATACTCATTGTCGGTTATGAATATTAATTTAACCGGAAATTTCGATTCTTCGAAAGCCTCCCACCCTATAATTTCATTATGATTCATTTCCGGAATCACGTTATGAAAAGCATGTACTTTCGAATTTTCGTTAAATTGCCCTTTCAATCTCAAGCCTGCTCCCGAAGAATAAGTATCGGCGCTGTAAATCACGGGAATAAAGCCGATTAACGATTTTGCCGTTCTCAGCGCAAAATTATTTTCCTCTTTCGATAAGGTTTCACCTTTTGTTCTTAACAATTCAATTGCATTATTAATCAAATTCCGTTGATCACCAATAAAATTGAGCATTTCAAAGAACTTAATCAATGTAAAAATGGATAACCAAAAAGCAAACCGCGGTTGAAATCCTTTTTGCAATTTAATTAACGTCAGACCTTTTTCATTTGCATACTCTTCCAACCGGCCACCCGTAGTAACACAAATTACTTGCGCTTCTCTCCCGGAAGCTTCTTTAACGGCTGAGAGTGTTTCTTCTGTATTGCCGGAATATGAAGATGCAATAACCAAAGACGATTTGTTTACAAAAGCCGGCATGGTGTAATTTCTGTTCACGACAAAAGGAACAGTTAGTTTGCGTCCGAACATGTTTGCAAATACATCTCCGCTTATAGCCGACCCTCCCAAACCGGTAAGCACAATATTTTTAATTGCTTCTTTATCGATTCCTGTAATATCGTATTTGTTCTGTTCGGCGTAGATTATTTGTTCAAACGAGTTTTTAAGAACATCGAATTGATTTTGCGGATCATAATTTTTTACATAATCTGATATTTCCAAATTTATTCCTCCAATAAATTTTCTATTTCGTCCGTAAAGTGGGTTTTATAAAATGCGTAAACTTTTTCCTTAATTTCCTTTTCGGTTTTCAGCGATAAACATTGATTTGCCAGCCGTTTGGCATCTTCAAATTTTATTGAACGGATAGTCTTTTTAATGCGCGGCAATGTTGAAGCGGAAACGCTTAGAGCATCTAGACCCAAACCGATTAAAAGTGGAACCGCCAGAAGGTCTGCTGCCATTTCACCGCAAATGCTTACCGAAATATTACCTTTTTTTCCTTCCTTGATGATGTAATCGAGTGCTTTAACAACAGCCGGGTGAAATTCCTGATATTGTTCGGAAACATTTTCGTTACCTCTGTCGACCGCAAGGATGTATTGAATCAAATCGTTCGTTCCGATGCTGAAGAAATCAACTTCGTCCGAAAATTCCTTGCTTAAAACCGCAGCAGAAGGTACTTCTATCATTATACCCAATTCGATATTTTGGTCGAATTGTTTCCCTTCACGTTCAAGTCCGGTTTTACACTCATCCAAAATTTCTTTTGTTTTGCGTACTTCTTCGATGGAGCTTATCATAGGTAACATAATTTTTACATTTTTGAATGCAGAAGCACGAAGCATAGCCCGCAATTGTGTTTTGAGCAAATTAATGTTATCGAGAAGAAATCTGATTCCGCGCCAGCCTAAAAAAGGATTGGGTTCTTTAATATCTACCGGTAAATATTTATCACCTCCGATATCGAAGGTACGAAATACAACAAATTCAGGATAAAGTTTTTGTGCAATTTTGGAATACATTTCGTATTGCTCTTCTTCATCGGGGAAGGAATTTGTAACATCGAAAATCTGTTCGGTTCTTACCAGACCGATTCCTTCCGAGCCGTGTTCAACTACGAAATCGAGTTCCTCAATTAAATCCAAATTCGATTGCAAAAGTATTTTTTTTCCGTCTATTGTAACAGCAGGTTCATTCTTCAATTTTGCAAGCTGCGTATCGAGTTCATTGAGCTTCTCAATTCTCTTTTTATATTCCGCAAGCTGGTCTTCGTCCGGATTAATTATCACTTTTCCGTGAATACCGTCGAGTATCAAAATATCACCGTTTTTGATATTCTCGGTTGCATCGTGAACACCAACAACAGCAGGTATGTTTAACGACCGCGCAACTATTGCCGCATGCGATGTTAATCCGCCGAAGTTGGTTACGTAACCTTTTACATTTACGCGGGTAAACAGAACGGTATCGGCCGGAGTAATTACATCGGTTACAACAATCACATCCGATTCAATTCTCGATACCCATTTTTTCTTCCGTAAATTCCTTATTATCCGGTTTTTAATATCTTCGATATCGTGCGAGCGTTCTTTCATGTAGGGTTCGGAAGATTCGCTCATTATTTTTTGGTATTTCGATATTTCATCATTAACGATGTATTCGGGACTCAATTTTTCGGTTTGAATGCGATCCACAATATTTTTAATTAAAACGGGATCGTCAAGAATCATCATTTGTGCTTCGAAAATTCCGGCGCGTTTATCGCCCATTTTATCTACAGCAAGACCGAAAATTTTTTTCAACTCTTTTTTCGATTTCTCAAGGGCTTCTTTTAAACTTTCGACCGCGGCATCTGTATTTTCGATTGCTTCTTTTTCAACGTATTCTTTGTCTTTTTGATAAAGATATGCTTTGCCTATTGCAATTCCCGGGGCAGCCGGAATTCCGCTTAAAATATTTTTGGTAACAGGTTTTTTCATAATTCCCCGAAACCTTCTTCAAAATACTTTACAATCTCTTCGGCAGCTTCTTTTTCATCTTCGCCATCGAAAACCAATGTGAGCTCCGAACCTTTTTCAGCAGCCAAAGTCATTACTCCAATTATACTTTTCCCGTTTATTTTCAAGCCGTCTTTATAAATATAGAAATCACTTTTATATTTTGCGGCTATTTTTACTATTGTTGCCGCCGGTCGTGTATGCAATCCGGCATTGTTTATAATTTTAACTTTTTTTTCAATCATCAGAAGTTTCTTTTTAATAGAAAATTAGCGAACCACAATAAAAATTCTTTTGGATACGGATTTTTTACAAAATCCACCGACTTTAAAGCCAAATTGGTATATCTTTCGATTTCCTTGCGTGCGTCGGAAGCTACATTCAATTTTATAAATATTTTTTTATAAGATGAAATTTCGTTTTTCGAGATTCCTTTGTTACGTAACAACTTCAACAATTTTTTCTTTTCGTTGCCTCGGGCTTTTTCCAAAGCTCTGAGCAACAAATAAGTTTTTTTGCCTTCAATTAAATCCCCGCCAAGAGCTTTGCCGAATTTTTTTTCATCGCCGAAAAGGTCGAGATAATCATCTTGAATTTGAAATGCCATTCCGAGATTCATACCGTATTTTTCCAATGCTTTTATTTCATTTTCTTTTCCGCCGCCAAGTCTGGCACCGATTGAACAGCACATTGAAATTAAAGAAGCGGTTTTTTTCCGTATCATTTTTTTGTAATCGGCAATGGAAACATCTTGTTTTTCCTCATATAATTCGTCCAAACTTTGTCCTTCGCAAACTTCAATTATTCCTTGTGTGAATTTTTCGAAGACTTTCTCACAATCGTTTTTGCAGTCTTTTAGCAAACTTTTATACGCATAAGCAATTAAATTGTCTCCGGTCAATATTGCGGTAGGCAAATCATATTTGATATGTACGGTGGTTTTACCTCTTCGCTTATCGGCGTGATCCATTATGTCATCGTGCACCAAAGTAAAATTGTGCAAAAGCTCAACGGCAACGGCAGCGTTATAAACATTGCGGAAATTACCGCCAACTGCAAGAGCCGAAACCATAACGCTAAAAGGGCGAAGCCGCTTTCCGCCGCTACCGATTATATATTGGCTCGGTCCGTATAACGATTCCGGTTTTTTATTACCGAATAATTTGTTGAATCGCTTGTTTAATTTGTTTATTTCGCTATCGTAAATTTTCTGATAATTTTTCATTCTCAATGAAGATTTTTTTTCGGAATAAGTTTTGTTTTATCGAGTTCGGAGAGAGTCTGCGAACCGGTAAGAAACATAATTTTTCTTACCGTATCGAACCAACCGTTAATTAGATCAATTACGCTTCCGGCACCATTGCTTGATAACGAATCCAACAGAGGTTTTGCCGAAGCGGTAATATCTGCGCCAAGTGCAATGGCTTTTGCAATGTCGAATCCGTTTTTTAATCCGCCCGAACCGATTAATGTAAAATTGTAATCGGCTTTTAATTCGCTAACCGTTCTCACGCAATATGAAGTCGGCAAACCCCAATCCCAAAAATCGGATTTTTCTTCACCTTTCCGTAAAAGCTCAACACCAGCCCAGCTTGTACCGCCGGCACCGGCAACGTCGATTCCTCTGGCTCCGCTATCCAACAATTTTTTCGCTGCGTGTTTACTTATTCCAGCTCCGACTTCTTTAACAATTACGGGAAAATCAAATTCGGCTGTAATAAGTGATAAATTTTGCAAGAAATCTTTGAACTGCGGATTTCCTTCTTTCTGAATTAATTCCTGTAAAGGATTAATGTGAATTATCAAACCGTCAGCTTCAACCAAATCGATAATTTTTATAATATCATCTCTATTAAATTTCAGTGAAATTTCCGCTGCACCGATATTTGCAAAAACGGGTACATCGGAAGCATTTTTTCTGATGATTTTATAAGAATTGTGATAATTGTTGTTTTCAAGTGCTTGTCTTTGGCTGCCGATTCCAATCGGTATTCCCAGCTCCGATGCAACAACGGCAAGTTTTTCATTTATTCCGGTGGATTTCTCCGAACCGCCGGTCATGCTCGAAATCATAAACGGAAGATTAATTTTATGCCCGAAAAATTCCGTTGTAAGATCTATTTTTTCAATTTCAACACCGGTGGTTGCATCGTGTAAGAATTCATAATTATCGAAACCGTTGCTCTTATCGAGAAAAGTGACTTGTCCGTTCAGAACAATTTCGAGTTGGTCGTCTTTTCTGCTTGAAGTTTCCGAAGCCATAATGTTAGTTGTACGATAATTAAATTATTGGGAATCAAAATAAAAAAATTATGTAAATATTCATAGGGTTGAACTCATCGTTGCACAAACCGGAAAAGGTTAAATATATTGACGGTTATTTATTATGTTATACAAATTCAGTTTACCGGTTATATTTAATTCACCAAACCGGTTTTTCTCTTAGTGTGAATGAACTTCCGGATTGTAAATATAAACCGGCATATTAAACGTTTATTAAAATTCGAATTTTAACAATCCCAATCTAATTTATTCTACTTTCAACTTTCGATAAAACTTTCTCAACGGCTGATTTTGCTTCTTTTTCCAACCTTTCACATTTTTCTTTCATTTCTTTAACAAAATTTTCATCGGAAATATCTTTCAGATTAATCAGCACGTTATAAATTCCTCCTTTAACACCGGTATAAGCAATTTGAGCACCAACCCCGACATCTGTAATTGAGTTCGGATTTCCGTATTCCACTACCGTTCCGGCTATTTTTATGGCTTCCATACTTTGAACTGCCGTATTAAATGGAACCATAACAGCTTGTTTTAGTCCTTCCAGCATGGCTTTTTCACGTTCAGCTTTTTGCTCAACGGTTTTGGCGGGAAGTCTTTTTGCATCCATAAAGGCATTAAAAGCGTTTGTATCGTCATCAATAGCTTTAACCAATTTATTTTTAATTTCCTGGGCTTTATCCGCCGCATCATTGAGAATATCGTCCACTTTTTCACTGCCTCTTTTGTTTGCAGTCAAATTACTCACCATGCTCGAAAGGGATGCTCCCAATGCTCCCGCCAATGCGGCAATTGATCCGCCACCCGGAGCAGGAGATTCACGAGATACTTCATCGATAAAATCATTCAATTTCATCTCTACCAAAGCATCTTTTTCGAACTTGGGTAAGCCAAGCACCCTTTCTTCGATTACAAAATCGGATACATCTCTTAATCCGAGAGATTGGACGGCTGTCTCCAAAATATCTTTAATGGGTACTCCAGTTGACCTTCCTTGTTTTTTCAGATAATATTTCCCGGTTTCGAGCAATGCCGGATACGGAACGAGACCGACAATTTCACTTCCGGTCACCACCAATCCCCTTTCCGCGGCCAATTTTCTTGCTTCTTCCATTACGTGATGCATAGATGTTACTTTATAATTTGTCAGATTTATTGAAATCTGTGCACGGTCATATTCTTTAACTAACCAGCCTATCGCCTTACAATATTTGAACTTACCCCGTTTCTTCACAGATTTTCCTTCGGGCTTAGCGGGATCTATTCCGTTCAATTTCAGAAGCTCCGTCAAATCGTAATTATGAACATTTTTACAATGATCAATCGTTTCCTGAATTGTTTTACCAATAAAGTCACATTCGCCACAAGGATATTCACCCTTTTTGTATTTAAGGATATTCGTACCTTTGTAATAAAACGGTTTCGATACGGGGCGCCTTGCCGATCTTCCCTTTTCCCTTAATTCGAATGCGATATCCGTGGCATGCAATTTTTCCCTTGTGTTCAAGCTAATATTGTATGCAATTAAAAATTCCCTTACACCGATTACTGTTGCACCGGCTTTAGGATTAAATTCAGCCGGACCGTAATCGGGTTTCCATTCGGGTTTCTTTAATTTTTCTGGTAATGCTTCATATTCACCTTGACGGATAAAAGCCAAGTTTTCCCTTTCGGGTGAAGTGGCGGACTTTTCATAAAGGTAAACTGGAATTTTCAATTCTTCGCCCACACGTTTTGCAACTTCTTTTGAAATTTCGATACACTCTTCCGTAGTAACGCCGCTTACCGGAACAAACGGACAAACGTCGGTGGCACCCATTCTCGGATGCGATCCGTGATGTTTCGACATATCAATCAATTCCGATGCTTTTTTTATCGCATTGAACGCAGCTTCTTTTACCCCTTCCGGATTTCCAATGAATGTAACAACCGTTCTGTTCATATCGGCACCGGGATCAACATCAAGTAATTTTACACCTTCCACTTTTTCTATTTCAGCGGTAATCTGTTTTATAATATCCATGTTTCTCCCTTCGGAGAAATTCGGGACGCATTCGATTAATTTTTCGTGCATCTTATCCTCTTTTTGGTGAATATTTTAACTGAATGAATTTTGAAAACTATACTTTTAGGTCGTTATTTGCAAGAATAAAGAGAAAATAATTAGACGTAAATCCAAATATTTCGAGGGAATGACGTTTTTCAAAAATGAGGGTGAAGAGACAAGTTATAACTTGCCTCTTCAAAAATTTTAAGGTTAAACTTCTACCGGTTCTTGTTTTTGTTTGTTTAGATATTCGATTGTATTCAGTGCGGCAATTGTTCCGTCGGCAACCGCAGTAGTTATTTGGCGGTATTTTTTTTGAATTGAATCACCCGCAGCATAAACTCCGTCTATGTTGGTTTTTAAATTTTCATCAACAATGATTTCGTTCTTTTCATTCAATTCGATTATTTCCTTGAATATTTCCGTATTAGGCACATAACCAATCAATATGAAAACCCCGTCTATTTTCATAGTGGAAACATTACCGGTTTTCTTATCGATTATTTTAACAGATTCCAATTTATCGCTACCCAAAAATTCAATTATCTCCGATTCCATAATGAAATTTATTTTGGGATTTTCTTTTGCTTCCTTAACCGCATGCGGAAATGCTTGAAAATGATCGAACTGATGAACGACTGTAACGGACTTTGCATATTTGGTAAGTGCAACGGCTTCTTCCAAAGCTGAATTACCGCCCCCTACTACAATTATGTTTTGGTCTGTGAAAAAATCCCCATCGCATGTGGCACAATATGAAATTCCGTGTCCCTTGAACTTTTCTTCACCGGGTACGTTAAGTGTACGGGAGCGGCCGCCCGATGCAATAATCACTGCTTTTGCCGTGTATGTTTCTTTATTATTGATTTCTATCTTTTTTAATGAGCCGGTTAAAGCGAGTCCCGTTACTTTTATGTTAGAACGGACAGTGCAGCCGAACCGTATAGCTTGGTTCTTCATTATTCTTGCAAGCTGATACCCGTTAATATTTTCAACACCAGGATAATTTGCAATTTCATGGGTAAGAACGGTTTGACCGCCAACGGTGCCCTCGTTCAATATTGCCGTATCCACACGCGCACGCGATAGATAAATACCGGCGGTCAATCCGGCAGGACCGCCGCCGAGCACAATTACATCAAAATCGTATTTTCTCATAATTTTTCTTCCGTTATTCGTTTTTACCGAATTCACTATCCAATATTGAGGTTACTTGTTCCATGTTTTGGATGCTGCTTGTAGCTTTCACCACCTTCCCGTTTTTGTAATACACCGTGAAAGGCAAACCGGTAAAAGACCGGCATTCCGGTAAATTTCTTATTACATGTGCAGCCGGAATATCAAATTCCATATCGGCAAATTTCACATGGGTATATTCATTTTCCAATTCTTCCATAATTTCGTAAACCGGCACACACATCGGACCCATTCTGCCGCAGCATATCATTACGTTTTCGTTATTTTGTAAAATTTCGTTGAATTGTTCTTCTGATGTGATGTGGGTAAGATTTGTCTGTAACATTTTACTCCCTTTGTTTTATGATGTAAAATAATTCAAACCAAATTGATTTGATGCTGTTTAGCGGTAAAGGATTCAATAAATTTTGTGGATTTCGCATAGAAATAACGTAAAGTAATAAAATTATTTTCGCTGGTTTTGTTATATTTTAATTTTGGAAATGAATAAAATTCGGTGTTTTTATGAAACTCAGATATAAAATTCTTTCCGGTTTTGCAATATTGGCAATTATGCTATTTGTTGCTGGAGCCTGGTCCATTTTTCAGATGAAATATTTCAGTGAGAGCTTGGAAGATATTATCGGCTCACGCTACGAGAAAATAGGTTTCGCAAAATCGATCAATGAACTCTTGGAAAGTAACGACCGGAAAGCATTATTGAATTTTTTGGAGAATTCCTCACAATTCAACTTCGATAAGTACGGTAATGATTTTTTAAGTATTCTTAATCAAATTGAAAAATATAAAATTACAAAAGAAGAAAAGGAACTATTAAGCCAAATAGAAAGGCTCTACAAAAAATATTATGCTAACTGGCACACATTCAATAATCCTTCACATACCAGCGGTGAGAAATTAAAATGGTATAAAGAGAACGTAAAACCGTTATTCGACAGTGTGCAGGAAAAAATCAACAAACTGATTGAAATCAATCAGGTCAAAATGATTTCAACCGCGCAGGAAATAAAGGACAGAACACGGAGGGCAATTATTCCCGGAGTTGTTGCAATTATCGCTGCGATCGTATTCACATTGCTCTTCAATTATTTCGTCAATCATTACATGATTAAACCTATAATAATATTGAAAAAGCAAGTTGACGATTTTATTTCGAAAGGAGTGCCGCTTACATTCCGGCCTGTAACCGATGATGAAATTGCAAGATTGACCGAATCAATCTACTTACTAACTTCGCACGTTGATAAGGATATCCAAGAATAATGAGGCTGTACGTTATCTTCCGGTATATCGGTTTTGTAATTTTGTTGAATGCATTATTCCTATTGGTTTCAAGCGGAATTTCATTTTATTATAACGAATCTTCCCTCTTCCCGTTGTTGTACACCACAATCATTGCTGTCTTATTCGGTATTTTCCCGATAATTTTTGTGCCTGCTGTTGACGATATAACACATATTGAGGGTTTGCTGATTGTGGTGGGCAGTTGGCTGCTTTCTTGTTTATTGGGAATGATTCCTTACGTTATGTGGGGCGGAGAGTTTACAATTACAAATGCATGGTTCGAAAGCGTTTCGGGATATACCACAACAGGCGCTTCCATTCTTACTGAAATTGAGTCTTTACCGCTTGGAATTCTATTCTGGCGCGCTTCCACACACTGGATTGGCGGAATGGGCATAATCATTTTCGTGTTATCGGTAATGCCTTCGCTGGGCAGTGCAGGTATGATTCTTTACCGGTCGGAAATGTCACCCGCGGCTTTGCGTCAATTTAAAATGAGAAGTCGCGATGCCGTAAGATTAATTCTATGGATTTACTTGGGTATAACTGTTATAGAAACGTCTTTGTTGTTATTGGCGGGATTAAATCTATTCGATGCAATCACGCACGCATTTTCAACGGTTGCAACCGGGGGTTTTTCCACCAAAAATTCAAGTGTGGCTGCATTCCACTCGTTAACGGTTGAAATTATCATAATGATATTTATGCTTCTTTCCGGAATGAATTTCGCTTTGTTGTTTTCTGCGGTTACCGGTAAGTTCGAAGATGTTAAAGTTTCCACAGTGGCAAAATATTATGTTGGGATAAATATTATCGTAATCTTTTTGGTTAGTCTGAATACCTATTCAAACAACTACAGCAGTTATTGGGAAGCGTTACGCTACAGTGCCTTTCAAGTTTTATCTGTCGGTACGTCAACGGGATTCGCCAATGCCGATTCGTCCGTATGGCCGCCGTTTTCCCAAATGATTCTGGTAATTTTAACTTTACAATGCGCATCCGCTGGCTCCACTTCGGGCGGAATTAAAGTTGACAGAATAATTATTTTCATCAAATCACTTGAGAAAAAAATCAAACAAACATTGCATCCCAATGCCGTTATTACCATTACCATGGATAAAAAGAAAGTTGATGAAGAGTTGGTTAATTCAACCATACTTTATATTTTGACTTACATTTTTGTAGTTGCCCTCTCGGGTTTATCTGTTACAGCTATGGGAGTGGATATGATTTCTGCTTACTCCGGCGCCGCCGCAATGATGGGGAATGTGGGTCCCGGTTTGGGAATCGTAGGTTCTTTGGAAAATTATTCCGCAATACCCGCCCTCGGCAAATGGGTTTATTCATTAACTATGATTTTAGGAAGATTGGAAATATACGGACTTATTATCTTTTTCCTTCCTTCAACTTGGAAACGGAAATATTGAGATTAAAATTTTATGCCCAGAATAAAAGTAAATTTACCGGATAAATATATTTTCGAAACTGAAATACCCGTAAGGGTAACCGATTTGAATTACGGCGGTCACCTCGGTAACGATTCGGTACTTTCAATTGTTCACGAAGCCCGGGTGCGGTTTTTCAATCATTTGGGTTTTACGGAACTCGATATCGACGGCAAAAGTATTTTGATGGTTGATGCACTTATCAATTTCATCCGGGAAAGTTTTTACGGGGATGTTTTAATAATCGAAATAAACGTTGGTAATATTGAAAACAAAGGCTGCGACATTTTTTACAAAATTTCCAACAAAGAAACCGGCAAAATGGTTGCGGCCGTTAAAACCGGAATCGTGTTTTTTGATATGCAAACAAAAAAAATTGCAAGTACACCTGATAAGTTTAAAAGACAATTTATGTAATTAATATTTTAAGGTTAATATTGGAATATAAAAATATTAAAATTGTTTCTGATGACATTACAAGAATTAATGTAAGCGGTAAAAATTTCACTATCATCGGAACTGCGCACATCTCGCAAAAATCGGCGGATTTGGTAAAGAAAGTAATTGAAGAAGAAAAGCCCGACACTGTTTGCGTGGAACTTGACAAACAAAGGTATGAAGCTTTATCGAATAAAAAACGTTGGCAAGAACTCGATATAAAAGAGATAATCAAAAACAAGCAACTTACCACTCTTGTAGTTAATTTAATCCTTGCATCATACCAGAAAAAATTAGGAAAAAAATTGGGGGTATCACCAGGTACGGAATTATTGGTTGCCACTCAAGTTGCACAAGATAACAATATTCCAATTGTTCTGTGCGACCGGGATGTAAAAATAACGCTTAAACGTGCGTGGAATAAGATGTCGCTTTTCCAAAAACTTAAATTTCTCTTTTCCGGTTTGGCCGGTGTTTTCGAAAAACAGGAAATTACTGAAGAAGAGCTGGAAAAGCTAAAAGAAAAAGACATACTCAACGAACTTATGGCTGAACTTGGCAAAGTTATGCCTGTGTTGAAAGAAGTATTGATTGATGAACGCGATACATACATCACCGAAAAAATGCGTAATGCAGAAGGCAAAAATATTGTTGCGGTTGTTGGCGCCGGGCATGTAAAAGGAATCATTGAAAAACTTAAATCGGCGCAAACTTTTGATTTGGAAGAAATAGTTCAAATTCCACCGCCTTCCCCATTACTGAAAATTATCGGTTGGGGCATACCGGCAGTAATAATCGGGTCATTAATTTATATAGGTTTTACGCAAGGAATTCTTGCTGCAAAAGCTAATTCACTGTTTTGGATTTTGGCAAACGGAATTCCAAGCGCAATAGGAGCAATAATTGCATTGGCACATCCGGTAACCATTATTTCCGTATTTTTCGCAGCTCCGCTTACAAGTTTAACTCCGGTTATCGGTGCCGGATATGTTGCCGCTTTTGTTCAAGCTTATTTCAGTCCCCCGAAGGTTAAAGAGTTTGAAACTCTAACAGATGATTTCAATAAAATTTCAATGTGGTGGAAAAACCGCCTTCTGAAAGTTTTTTTGGTTTTCATTCTAACTAGTCTGGGCAGTGCATTGGGAACCTACGTCGGTGCTTATAAAATTATTTCCAACGTATTTTAAGCGGAGTTTATTGTTGAATTAAATTTTTCAGTTCCGTAGCAGCTGCAGAAATATTATCGGCTGAAAAAATCGACGACCCGGCAACAAAAACATTACATCCCGCATCCGAAGCTTGTTGAATAGTATTTTTATTTATACCTCCGTCAACTTCGATTAAGTATTTATAACCGTATTTTTGTTTCAAGTCGCTTAACTTCCGGATTTTAGTAATCGAATTTGGTATGAATTGTTGACCACCGAAACCCGGATTGACCGACATAACCAAAATCAAGTCTGCCAAATCTAGAACTTCCGTGAGAGTTTCCACCGGTGTGGCAGGATTAATTGCAACACCTGCTTTGGCTCCCAATTCTTTAATTTTGTTCAGTGTTCTGTTTAAGTGGATAACTTCCTCTTGATGTACGGTAATGTAATCGGCACCGGCATTCACAAATGCTTCGAGATGCAAGTCGGGATTTTCAATCATTAAATGAACATCGAGAGGTAAACCGGTAATTTTATTTACAGCCGAAACCACTAGCGGACCGAAAGTAATATTCGGTACAAATTTGCCGTCCATTACATCGCAGTGAATAATATCCGCTCCGGCTAATTCTACATACCGGATTTCCCTGGATAAGTTGGAAAAATCGGCCGATAAGATTGAAGGTGCTAATAATTTCAACAATTTCTCCGTTATTTGGAACTTTTTGTTACGAATACATCAACCGTTTCGCCAGTTTCAACCAAAGTACCTTTACTGGGATACTGGGCTATTACGGTATTAGGTAAAAGATTCGGTGACTCCTGATAATTCACTTTGCCGAGGTACAATGAATTGTTTCTCAATTCCCTCTCTGCCTCGTGTAATGTTTTCCCCATCAAATCGGGTACTCGTACTTTCCCTACGTTCGGTCCAATACTGACTTTTAAATCTATTACCGATCCCTTTTCCACATTTAAACCGGGGTGCGGATTTTGCCCGACAATCATACCGGACTTTGCTTCCGAACGGACTTCCCGGATATTTCCTACCTTCAACCCCAATCTTTCGATTGTAATTTTCGCATCACGAAGGGTTTTGTATTCCAAGTCGGGAACCTTCACCAACGGATCGCCGCCGCTTATTGCCAAGTAAATTCTGCGTTTAACTTTCACAGTTGTGTTTTTCAGCGGCTTCTGAAAAATAACGTGGTCTTTCGGAAATTTGTTATTGTAGCGGGGTCCTTCCAACACGGGGATGAGATCCAATTCTTCCAATTTCTTTACCGCTTCGTCTTTGTGCATTCCAACCAAATCCGGAACCACAACTTCCGGACGGTCAACAACTTCCGGCATTATTACTTTATCGGCAATAATTACTACCGCGGCAAAAAGCAAAACAATTGAAGTCAGCGCAATTAAAATTCTTTTAATTATCTTTTTCATAAAACCAAATATAGCAAGCGAATTTCAGATTGACAAATATTCAAATAAAACCCTTTTATGTTGTGCTACAGCCGGAATTAGTGAAAGTTTCCTTGTTTTGTATGTTTTATATTTATCATTAATTATGTATTTTTGCCGAAACTTCAACGGGTTGATATTCAGCTATCCCGGAAATGTCAATTTTTCGTAAACAGCTAAGGAGAATATATGTTTAAAAATCATCCGAAAGGTCTTCCGGTACTGTTTTTCACCGAAATGTGGGAACGCTTCGGTTTTTACACCATGCTGGCAATTTTTGTTTTGTATCTTCAAGAAAATTTCAAATGGGATACTACCACAGTTACAAGTGTTTACGGTACATTCCTTGCCGCAGTTTATTTCGCACCGATTCTCGGCGGATGGATTGCGGATAATCTTTTAGGATACGGAAAAACAATAACAATCGGCGCCATTACCATGGCAATCGGATATTTGCTGATGGCAATTCCCACAAGCGAGCCTTTTCAATTATATATTGCACTTGCCGTTGTTGTAATAGGCAACGGGTTATTTAAAGCCAACATTTCGGTATTGGTCGGTAACCTTTATTCACATAAAGACGGCTCAATTAAAGATGCGGGTTACAATATTTTTTATATGGGAATAAATATCGGAGCATTTTACGCGCCGCAAGCTGCAAGTGGTATAAAACAATTTATGATGGATCATTTCGGCGCCACATTAGCGGAAGGTTACAATGCCGGTTTTGCCGTTGCCGGTATCGGCATGTTGATTTCCTTAATTATTTTCACGGTTTTCAAAAAATACTACAAAGAAGCGGATTATCAATCCAAACACGAAACAAATCACGAAAAAGACATAGTGTTGACCAAAGAACAAGAACGTTCCCGTATCTGGGCTTTGTTGACAATATTCGCAATTGTAATTTTCTTTTGGATGTCTTTCCATCAGAACGGAGCGGCGTTAACATTATTTGCCCGAGATTATACGAATCACATTGTTAGCAAATATGTGTTCGTATTGTTCGATTTCTTCGGAATTCACGGCTTGCTAGCCGTACTTTTGGGCGGAGGTTATTTGCTTTCGAAAAATGCCAACGGGAAAGCCAAAACATTTGCCGGAATTGCTGTTGTTATAGGTTTGGTAATTTTGGCAATCAAAATTTCCACGCTAGGCGACCATAATGAGATTGCCCCCGAGCAATTCCAAGTTTTTAATCCGATGTTTATTGTTTTGCTTACGCCTATAATTGTCGGCTTTTTCCGCTATTTGAATAAAAAAGGAAAAGAACCTTCCTCTCCAGCCAAAATAGGTTTGGGAATGCTTTATACCGCATTGGCTTTTTTAATAATGGTAATTGCTTCTGTAGGTTTGCCACCGGCTTATTCGTTAAGCGGTGCATCACCCGTTACGGTTTCACCTTTCTGGTTAATTTCATCATATTTCGTTGTAACCATTGGCGAGCTGCATTTGAGTCCTATGGGTTTGTCCTTTGTATCGAAGGTTGCCCCACCTAAAATCAAAGGTTTGATGATGGGTTTGTGGTTTGGAGCTACTGCCGTTGGTAATTACCTTTCCGGTTTTATTGGAAGATTTTACCAGAACTGGGAACTTTGGCAATTCTTCGGTTTGCTTGTAATTACTTCACTTATCTCAGCAGGATTGATTTTAATATTTTTGAAAAGATTGAAAGAAGCTACCGAATAAACATTAAGGGCGCTTTACTGCGCCCTTATCTTTTATAATTTTTGTAATGCACTTTTAGCCAAGTTGGCCACTTCCGTACCCGGATGTTTTTCAATCAAATCTTTCCATATGATTTCAGCTTCACTCTTTTTACCGGTTACTGCAAAAATTACGCCCAAATTATATTGTGCTTCGAGATTGTTTTTATCATAACGGAGTATTTGCCTTGTGGTTTCTTCGGCTTTCTTGTAATCACCTTTGTTGAAATAAATTGAAGTTACCGAAAGCAGAATATCAGTCCTTTCGGGATTTTTATCGAGAATCATATTATAATACTTCAAAGCTTTTTCAGGTTTGTGAGCAGCTAGCAGGAAATTGGCATATTCACGGATTTTTACGGTATCGTCCGGATTATTGGCTATTGCCTCTTCCAGTTTTTTCATTTTTTCTTTTACAGAGGCCAAAACATTCTCGCGCGACGGTTGTCCGGCTGCCGGATTTCCAAGTCCTTTATGTATTGCATCTTGCGGCATTTCTTTTTGTTGGATGTCCGCGGGTATTTTCTTTGTACGTTCGCTATTATTATTCCTGCTATCGAAAAAAACTATCGCCAACAAAATAAATGCAAATACGGCAAGATAAACAAAAATTAATTTATATTTCATTTGATTAACCTTTTTTTAATATTTTATAATTTATTCAATAATTTTCGTAGTAATAATGTAATCCAATTCGGGAAAGTTCCGCATCAAATATTCGTTTCCTTTTATTTGAATTGAATCCTGGTTTGGTAATTCCCTGTAACCGGAGTAGATCGATTCGACCACATTCATTCCATCGACAACTTTTCCGAAAGCAGGAAACCCTTTTACACCCATAAAATTCGTGGTATCGAGGCGCAAGTTATCTTTTAAATTTATAAACAATTGATTTGACCGGGTATCCGGTCCGCCTCTGGCAAAAGCCATCGTACCTTTCTTGTTACTAAGTTTTACCGGTTCGTCTTCGATACCCGCATTCTCCCAAACCTTGTTAATTTCCGGATTACCGTTAATACCCCATTGTACTACAAAATCCGGCACAACTCTGAAAAACCTGTTGCCATCGTAATAATGATTTTTCGCCAAAAAATAAAATCTGTCAACTCCAAGTGGTGAATATTCTCGCTTTACATCAATTTTAATATCACCTTTTGTTGTTACGAATACGACAGTGAACTTTTCCGGTGCCTTCATTCCTAAATCTTCATCACTTGGGTTAAGCAATTTTGTGCTTCCGGAACAATTAAATATTATTCCCGATATTAAAACTATTAAGAATTTCAAACTAATTTTCATAGATGTCTCCATAACCTGTTTTCTGTTTGATTTCAAAATAACAATATTTTTTATATTTTATGTAAAAAACGGTGATGATTATGGAAGAAACGGTTTTACATATAAAAAATATGGTTTGTCCCCGCTGTATAAAGGTGGTACGGGAAGAATTGCAAAAATTAGGATATGAGGTTTTGCATATCGAACTCGGACAAGTAAAATTGGCACAAAGTAAAAGCGGTTTGGATGTTGAAGCTATTAAAGACGTCCTTTCCAAAGAAGGTTTCGAGTTGATAGAAGATACAAAAGCAAAACTTATTGATTCCATAAAGACCGAGATAATCAGTTTAATTCAAAAATACAAGGACGAAGATTTGGAAAAACTTAATTTTTCCAAGCACCTCAGCAAAACGTTTCATAAAGATTATAATTATTTAAGCTCATTGTTTTCCAAAACGGAAGGTATTACAATCGAACATTTCATAATACTCCAAAAAATAGAAAAAGCAAAGGAGCTTCTGAAATACGGCGAACTTACTTTAAGTGAAATCGCATACCGGCTCGGTTACAGCTCCGTACAGCATTTATCGAGGCAGTTCAAGCAAGTGACCGGTTTAACTGCAAGCGAATTCAAAAACAATATGAAACTGCCCCGCAAGTTTATCGATTCGGTCAATTAAAATCTTTGTGTAATATTGAAAAATAAATTCGAGTAAGAAGATTTCTCTTCAAACGTTCCTTCGTAACTAATTGAAAAAGATAATTTCCTTGTCAAGCGGAAGGATAAATCCAGTAAAGCCGTGTTCCGGTTTAAACTTTGTTGGAATGAAGTGAATTCGTAATTCAAATTCCGGAACCCAAGCGTTGCATACAATAAACCGTCGAACAAATCTTTTGACAAACGCAATCCGAAAATTTCACCGTTAAGATAATTCGTCTTCAAATTGATATAACTTAAATTTGCCGATAAATGTAAGAAAGGAATCCTTGAATGGGTTAGAGAAAGCCCAAGATTTTTCGTGGGAACCTTGTCATCTTTTCTGAATCTGTATCCCGCATAAACCGATGCGAAAATAAATTTAACCGGCTTTAAGTTTACCCGCAACCTGAACCCTTGCCGCATTGCATTTTGCAACAATCGGTCAAGATGACTTTTGTATGTTTCGTAATAAATTACATTTTTTCTTGCATCGTAGGAAGTATTGAAAGATATCCAACGTGTCGGTGAATATCGGAGGGAAACAAAAATGTTTGTCAAATACGGATCGTGTGAAGTTGTATTATGATAATGTTTGAAAAAATCTATTTCCGAAGAAAAGAAAAGATGAAGCGATTTTAAAATGTGACTGGAATGTTGAAAATAAAAGAATCTCCGGTCGGTCGTGTTATCATTCATTTGTTGCACAACCGATAAAGTATTTGTCATTTTACCGTAGCCCAAGGAATCTTCGCTGCTTATGTAAACTCCCATTTCAAGCAATTTAAAATTATAACCGTAGTCTTGAATATTCGGTCTCGAACCCAAAATACCCCCGATAAAAAATCCCTTGTATTCCGTTTCCATTTGCAGTCCGTCAATCGCTCCGATATTCGATAATTTTCTGTTTATTTTCCTACCGAAGCTTAATTTTGTTGTTTTATTGATGTCGTACCGGACTGAGAAATCGTAAATTTTCAATGCACTTCCCAAATGACGGTGAACGTAACTCCATTTATCGCTTCTATACCTGAACATTATGTATGAAGAAAAAGAAAGTTTGCTGCCTTTAATGTTGTTTGCATAAAAAGATAAAGAATGTCTCCAATGATGATAATCGCTTTGTGCAATAACATTCGAAAAATTGGAATAACCTGAAAGACTGTATTTACCGTAATACTCCGGATTAACTTTAACAAATTTTTTCGCCTTACCGGTGTTCATCTTCGGTGAGCCGTTTTCAGCCGTTAATACTTTTAATTTTTTCGTTTGCTGTGTTTTTTCCCGGGTTACGTTTAATTTGTCAACAAAAGCATAAACTCTCCTGCCCTTTTTTATTTTTTTGCCTAACAATTTTGTTGCGCATGTTCTCGAAGATTTTTTTTCAACAATAAGTTTGGGATAATATTTTTTCCGGTACTTGATGAACAAAGTATCGCCAATGTTAATTCTTTCCGTGTTCGTAAAGTTAATGTAATAATATTGTGCCGAAATGTAATCGACTTTTCCAACGAGTTTTACTTTACCCGCATTTTGACCGGATATGGTTATTGTAATCAGAAAAAAACAAGCCAGTATTTTTTTCATCAGTACCTCATTCTTTTAATATGAGCGGGAGAAGGAATTCCGCCTTCTTCTTTGCCATTCGGATGACAGTCATAACAAGCGGTACTTTCATAAACATAACCGGAAACTTCTTTGTGTTCGTCATCCATTTTGCTTTGCGAATGTTCATGGCATGTTATACACGAGAAAACACTGTAATCGTTTTGATTCGTATGGCAATCCGAACAATTATTCCATTCGTTATTATGTTTACCCGAGTATATCGGGAAATATTGGTTGTCATGATCGAACGTCGAAGGTTTCCACGCAGTTTCGGTATGACATGTTTCGCAATCGGTTCCGAATCCCGTACTTTGATGCGGTGGATCGTTCGTACCTTCATAATCCGCTTGATGACAACCGTAACATGTGTTCGGTGTGTTGTTGTAATCTCCGTTATGGCACGTCGCACAGTCACCGGAAATTGACGCATGTGCTCCGTTCAGCACATAATAATCGTTGTGCACAGGAAATTCCGCTGGCTTCCAACCAGGTTCTGTTGTGTGACAAGTCTCGCACTGTCTCGATAATCCCAAATTTGTGTGACTTGGATTCGTTGTGTTCTGGTAATTTGCATTATGACACGAATTACAATCGGACGGAGTTCCCGAATAACCGTTCGTGTGACATGACGAACAATCCGTATTTACATGTGCTCCGGTCAACGGGAAATTCGTGTTGTTATGATCAAAATCCGCATCATCCCATTTCGTCGTATTGTGACATTGTTCGCACGTAGTTGGATAATTTTGTGCTACATGATTTTCTGCATTGTTGTACTGGGCTTGATGACAACTGTAACATAGCGGAGAAGTTCCGGATGTGCTCCCTTGATGACAACTCGAACATTGCGGCAATTGATGTCCGCCCGCCAACTCAAATCCAGTACTGCCGTGATTAAAAGTTGACGGTTTCCACGCTGTAGTTGTATGACAATCTTCACACTTCGTCGATATACCGGCATCAGTATGTTTCGGATTTGCCGCACTTGTGTATTTGTCATCGTGGCATGAGTAACATTCCAACGGTGTGTTCGCATAACCGTTTGCATGACATTGTGAACATTCTGCATTTTGATGTGCGCCGGTTAACGGAAATGCCGTTTTTGAATGATCTATTGCCCCTTCCTTGTCGCCTTGCGGATGGCATGAAAAACATGCTTGACTTTCATAAACATAACCGGAAACTTCTTTGTGTTCGTCATCCATTTTGCTTTGCGAATGTTCATGGCATGTTATACACGAGAAAACACTGTAATCGTTTTGATTCGTATGGCAATCCGAACAATTATTCCATTCGTTATTATGTTTACCCGAGTATATCGGGAAATATTGGTTGTCATGATCGAACGTTGCAGGACTCCACGCATTTACATTATGGCAAGATTCGCAATCCGTACCGAAACCAGTTGCGGAATGATCGGGATTACTTGTTTGATTGTACTGGGTTTCATGGCAACTGTAACAATCAGTTGGTGTTCCGGAATATCCGGAAGAATGACATTTTGCACAATCATTTCGAATTTTATCGTGTGCGCCTAGTAAAGCAAATACTTGGTCGTGATTTTTGAAATCGGCAGGTTTCCAACCCGGATTGGTTGTATGGCACTGTACGCAATCATGTGAAAAATTAGAGTTTACATGATTTGGATCAACCGCATTGTTAAAATTTTCTTTATGACAAGAATAACAATCTGTTGACAACCCTTCGAAACCTTGTGTGCTATGGCAAGCAAAACAATTACCGATATCATGCCCTAAAGTCAGCGGGAAAAAATCATGTGCAAATTGAGCCGAACTCCATTGTAAATCCGTAACGGAATGACATTGTTCACAGTCCTTCGAAAAACCGACAGCCACATGATCGGGATTTTGAGCGTTCATATAATCACCGGAGTGGCAATCTATACATTCGACTCCAAGTTGCTCAAACACCAAATTTTCAATCGATTTGTGGCATTGTTGGCAATCCGCGGTCGAATGTGCTCCAAGCAAAGGAAAACGTCCGGCATTATGAATGTCATTAATATTCTCCACCAACCAATTGTTTGAATTATGGCATTTTTGACAATCCTTTTCAAGTGTGTTTTGGTGAATATCGTTATGACAATCGAAACATCTGTTCTTGGTTGTTACAAAATCGAGAGATTCATGACACGATTGGCAATCAAGCACAGCATGCTGACCGGCAAGTTCGAAACCGGTTTTTGAATGATCGAATTTCAATTTCTTGATATCTATTTTCCAAGTATCGGTCGAATGGCATTCGGCACAATCGTAATTAAAATTTTCACCGTGCGGCGATTGTGCATAAAGAATACCGGACATTAAGAACAAAATTATGAATGACAGCTTATACATCTCGTATCCTCAATTTTGTAACGAATAAACACTACGCCCTTCTTTTTTTCCGGTAAATGACATTGCGAACATTCCAAATTGGCGTGTGCCCCCTCAAGTGAAAATCTTGTTTCGTTATGGTCGAATAACGACGGTTCCCAATTCTCCGTTGTGTGGCAGCGGTTACAAGTTTCATCTTCGCCACTTCCGAATTGTCCGGCATGAACATCGTTATGACATTGACTGCAATATGGTTGTAAATCTTTGAAATGCTGGACAATATTACTTTTTTCATCCCTTTTAAAATGACAAGCGGAACATCTCTGTTCTTGATGCTTGCCGGTTAATTTAAATTGTGTTTGTTCATGATTAAATGTTATATTTTGCCAAGTAACCGTATTATGGCAGTTTTCACATTTTTTCTCCGAAAAATATTTTTCACTTATTGAAGATTGATGGATATTCTCATGGCAATTTACACAATACTTACCGTCAATCTTAAAATGCCATTTATCGCCGGTACGGTGACAAGTATAACAAGGCAATGCTTCGTGTGCATCCGTTAATCTAAATGTTGTGTTGTTGTGTTTTTCAATGGTAAAGGTGGAGGGACTGAAACCTTTCTCGGTATGACATGCGGAACAATCGCTGTTATCTTCATCATCCTGAAACTCACCTTCATGGTAATCGGAATGGCAGTCCGTACACAATTTGTATTTAGGTTTGAAGCTCAAATTTCCTTTATGGCATGTTTTACAATCAACCAGTTTGTGTTTACCAACCAAAGGAAAATTTGTTTTACTGTGATTAAATGACCTCATGTTTTTTACCCTTCTGAACGAGGCGGTAGTGTGGCAAGAGCTGCACTTGTTTCCGAATTTGCCTTTATGGAAATCTTCGTGACAAGATTTGCAAGATTGATATTCCACATCGTTAAATTTTTGAAACTTCTTTCCGTTTTTTGTGGCAATGGTGTGGCAACCTCTGCACTCAACTTTTTTGTGAGCTCCGGTTAATTTATAATTTGTGTTATCATGATTGAACTTTACCGCCGGTTTAAATTTCTCCTCGGTGTGGCAACCGGCACAATTATTCCCAAGCGTCGATTGGTGAACGTCTTCGTGGCAAGTTTTGCATTCTGTGTTGAGCCCCAAATATGTTTTTTTTCTATTCTTTAATTTTTTGTCATTAATAAATTCAGGTTTATGACAGTCATTACACCCGGCCTTTGCATGTTCCCCTTTTAATTTATATCCTGCATCAACATGATTAAAAGTTTTTTTGTTGAAACGGATAATTTGAAATTTCCTTCCGAAATGATCGCCGTGGCATTTCCAACAATTTTGTTTGGCTACCTTTTTATTTGCATGGAATCCGCGATTTGTATTAATCAATCCGGCAATTTCAGTATGGCATTTCAAGCATTTGGCATTATCCAAGCTTTTACCCAGTGTATGGCATTTGGTACAATTGCTGATTCCTTCCAACCCGGAATGAGCCGCAACAAGATCACCGGGAGAAATTTGGGCAAACAAATTTCCCCATACGGCAAATGTAAAGACCAAAGCAAATATTTTGATTAATGTTTTAATATTGCTTCACCGAACTTCTTTGTAATTTTTATTCCAATTTTTTCCAGAAATTTATTCGGTAATTCACCACCAATGAAAACATAAACCAAATCGTTTTCCAATTCGGCAACCGACCCGTTTTTAAAATTTAACACAACTTTATCAGGCTTAATTTCCTTCACAGTTGAATTGTATAAAACATTTACCAGTTTGAGTTTTATTGCATCTTCAATCTTTTTGAAATTTTTGGGCTTTAACCTTTTGAATGAATCCGAACGGTAAGAAACAGTAACTTCATTACCTTCCTCAGCTAAAAGCAGCGCCGATTCAATTGCGGAATCACCACCGCCAACTACCAGGATTTTTTTATTGTGAATCAGTTCCGGTTCCAACAATTTGTAATAAACCTTTTCCGAATTTTCACCCGGCACACCTAATTTTCTGGGTGAACCTCTGCGCCCGATTGCCAATAAAACTTTTTGAGCCGTGTATTCGTCTTGGTTTGTAATTACCTTAAAATACTTCTCGTATTTGACTATTTCATTTACTTTTTCATTTTCATTAATTGAAATTTTATTTTTTTCAAGAATTTCAGACCATAAATCGATTAACTCCGATTTTGAAGTTTCATGTAATTTCACCTTCCCGTAAAGCGGTATTTCTACCGGTGAAGTCATTACAACTTTAGCACGCGGGAATGAAAATACGGTCCCGCCAATACTGTCCTGTTCAATTGTTAAAAATTTCAAATTATATTCAGCTGCTCTAAGTGTAGCTGCAATTCCTGCAGGACCTGCGCCAATAATTATCACATCGTATTTTGCTTCATTATTATTTTCAATCGATTTATGAATATTGTCGACTGCTTTTTTCCCTTGCTCTATTGCATTTTTTATCAATCCCATACCACCTAATTCACCGGCTATGTAAATTCCTCTAACGTTTGTTTCGTATTCGGAACTTACATGGGGCAATTCCACTCCTCTTTTTTCGGTGCCCATAACCAAAGTAATTGCTTCTACCGGACAAGCATGAAAGCAAGCACCGTGCCCAACACAATGGGAAGCATTAATTAATTTGCCTTTGCCGTCAACCAAGCCGAGTATATCGTTTTCCGGACACGCAACAACACAAGCCCCGCTTCCGATACAAATATCTTCATTTATTACAGGATGCAGTGAAACCGGTTCATGAAAACCGTATTCTTTGGCACGCTTTATTTTTTGGATATTCTTTTCCGATTCGTATTTATGGGTTTTGAGGTATATGTAAAATACACCGGCTATTATTACGGCAAGAAGTGCATAAATAATTATATTTTCTAATAAAACTTCCATTTTATAAACTATCTATTTTGGTAAAACAATAAAAGTGCCACAGAAATACCCGCTTTTTCATTGCAAAAAACGATTTGTTATCCGATTTATAAATCTAAAATGATACAATATGTCCTATAATCGTATATTAATCGGTATTTTTTACCTAATGTTTAGCGCCCTTGAAAATTTGTTAATTAATTGAATATCCAGACGTATCCAAAAGCAATTGCCACACCGATGTGAATAATCATTATCACCAACATAATTAAGGCGAACGGCAAATGTACGATATGCCAAAACTTGAATATATTTTGAAGTACTCTTAGATATTCAATTCTGTTGTTTAAAAGCATTTTTTGTTTTACTAACAATTTTATTTCTGCAATTTTTTTCTTGGAAACCCCGGAACTTTTAAGTTTGCCTGTTATCGTCCGGATGTTTTTCCTTCTAATGAAAAAATCTTTAACAATTATAAAAAAAATGTTAGCTGCCGAGAGCGTTCCCTTGTGCCTTCTGTTTGTTATATTCTCAATCTCAAGTAAAATATCATCTTTGACATTGTAGTAATTTCGTAATTTCACCGATAGCTCATCATTTATTTGTTGGACTTGTCTCAAATCCAGTTCCACACCTTCGATTGTCCGGGGAATTCTTACATAAATAAACCGCCCGACTATACCGCTTAAAAACACTGCAACCATACTCCAAAAACTAACGGCAACGAGTCCGCCGAATTTGAACGATGTATGAAAAACTATGAGTATCGGACCTAACGTGCATAAGAAAATATGAAATTCAAGCCAGTGTTTAAGTATTCCGAAACGGTGAAAATATTTTACACGTTTTCTAATCATATACACGGCAACGCCGATTAACATCAAAAGTGAACCGATAATGCCGATTCCATGCCCGGTAAATCCACCGGGTTTAAGTTGATTGTGAAGAGGTGAGAAAAATCGTTCTTCAACAGGAAGTGAATAATACGGATAACCATAATAAATCAACCATGCAGTCACACCAATTGTTACAAGAACGAAGAACGATATATATATTTTGTGTTGAAGTCGAGTCATTAAGCAAAATAAGATAAATTGACCGGTTTACTTTAGGTTGGATTCCAAATTAATAATAATCGGATTTAAATGCACGCCAAAAAAAATTGCCCTATCAGCCAAGCGAAGGTGAAGGTGATACGAATGTTAAAATATTATAACATTTTCTTAAAATAATATAACGCTTCATAAAATATACGGTGTTATTTTTCTCATGTAAAAAAAAGGAGATAAATCATGGTAAAAAAAGAATTCAAGATTAACGGAATGACTTGCCATCATTGTGTGAAAGCAGTTGAAGTGGAACTGGAAGAACTTGGTGTTTATTCACACGAAGTTGAAATCGGCTCTGCTGTAGTTGAATGGGATGAAAATAAAATTTCCGAAGAGCAAATAATCAACGCTATTACCGAAGCCGGTTACCAAGTAGCTAATTAATTAAAAAATACCACGTTGATAAAATGAAATACAATTTACCGGTTGAAGGAATGACTTGTGCAAGCTGTGCCGCAAGAGTGGAAAAATCCCTTAGAAAAATCGAAGGCATAGAGAATGTTTCCGTAAATTTGGCAACCGAGAAAGTAACAATAGAGAGTAAATCGGATATCGATTTATCCGTTGCGGCAAAAGCCGTTGAAAAATACGGTTATAAATTACGAACCGAACAAGTGCTTGACGGCACAAGCAGTGCAGCGGATAACGTCGAAGAAATATCCCTTCAAGACGAGCATTACTCCGAATTAAAAAAGAGCTTTCGCTTTGCATTAATCTTTACTTTGCCCGTCTTTCTTATAAGCATGCTAAGAGGTTTTGAATTCTTCCGGGAATTTTGGACTTTTTCAGATGATTACACAAACAAAATTTTATTGATTCTAACCACGCCGGTAATATTTATTTCAGGTAAACGATTTTATTCATCGTTTTGGACAAATATAAAACACTTTTCCGTAAACATGGATTCGCTTGTAGCAATAGGAACCGGTGCTGCATTTATTTACAGTACAGTTATTACCCTTTTCCCTTCTTGGTTAAATGAACAAAATGTTTCTCATGTTTATTTCGATACGGCAACTGTAATCATTTCACTAATTCTTCTCGGCAAAGTTCTGGAAAGTAGAGCCAAAAGCAAAACAAATTCTGCAATAAAAAAATTGCTGGAACTGAAACCGAAACAAGCAACAGTGATAGTTGGTGGAGTTGAACAAAAGATTGACTTAAATGATTTAAAAACCGGGGATAAAGTAATTGTTAAACCCGGAGAAAAAATTCCGTCAGATGGAAAAATTTTAGACGGCTACTCTTCGGTTGACGAATCAATGTTAACAGGTGAAAGTTTACCTGTAGAAAAAAGTAAAGGTTCGGCGGTTATCGGCGGTACACTTAACAAAAGCGGTACCTTTGTATATGAAGTTTCGGAACTGGGTGATAATTCCGTTTTAGGACAAATTATCCGCTTGGTTGAAGAAGCCCAGGCAAGCAAGGCACCAATTCAAAAAATAGCGGATAAAGTAGCGGCGGTTTTTATCCCCGTGGTGATCGGTATTGCGGCGCTTACTTTTTTCGGATGGTTGATTATTCCGGAAACATCATCGTTCAACACGGCATTGATTAATTTTGTCGCTGTTATGATTATCGCTTGTCCTTGTGCAATGGGGCTTGCAACCCCAACGGCAATTATGGTTGGAACCGGATTGGGTGCACAAAACGGAATTTTAATTAAGAACGGCGAAAGCCTCGAAAAAGCTCACAAGATAACCGCTGTTGTGTTTGACAAAACCGGTACTATAACAGAAGGAAATCCTGTGGTTACCGATATTCATACATTCGGAATCGACCGTAATACTTTTTTAAGTTTATTATTTACCGCAGAAAACAGATCCGAACATCCTCTTGCGGAAGCGATTACAAGATATTGTAAAGATAGAAAAATTGAACCCGGAAAAATTTCCCACTTTAAAAATTTTGAAGGTCACGGAATCGGCGCTACAGTGAACGGTTACGAGTTATTTATTGGTAACAGAAGTTTCCTGGAAAATAACAATATCCGAACAATTGATAAAAAAGAGATTTACAATGCAATAAGCTCCGAAGGGAAATCCGTTGTTTTTGTAGCGGTCAATGGAAAGCTCGCCGGTATTATCGGAATAGCCGATCCTGTAAAATCCTCATCTGCCGGAGCCATTAAAAAATTAAAACAAATGGGTATTAAAGTTTATATGGTTACCGGCGACAACGAAATAACCGCCAAAAGCATAGCTGAAAAAGTTGGACTCGATAATTATTATGCCGGAGTATTACCGGGCGGGAAATCAAAAATAATAAAAGATTTACAAAGTAAAGGTGAAATTGTTGCAATGGTTGGCGACGGCATTAACGATTCTCCCGCTCTCGCTGCTGCCGATCTTGGTATTGCCATTGGTACCGGTACCGATGTTGCCATAGAATCATCGGATATTACATTAATAAAAGGTGAACTGACTGCGGTGGTTTCCGCTATAAAATTATCGCATGCAACCATTAAAACAATCAAACAAAATTTGTTTTGGGCGTTTGTTTACAATTCGATTGGTATTCCGTTTGCGGCACTAGGTTTTCTAAACCCGATGATTGGCGCAGGTGCAATGTCCATGAGTTCGGTTTCGGTAATCAGCAATTCTTTAAGATTGAAAAGAGCGAAAATTTAATTGTTGATTTAATATTTATAATAAGTTATTATTTTGATTATTGAAAATAAACCAGACGAACGGCAAAGCAAATATGATGAAATTGTTAAACCGCCATACAATAATCCCAGTTTTAGTGAACTTTATATGCCGGTAGACGGAATTGTTGCAAATATTGCCTTGTGGGTAAAAGCATAATATAATGATTCGATTTTATAATTTCTTAATATTAATTTATTAAATATTTACCTTCTGAATAAATATCAGAACGGCTATAAGAATCAAAAACCAGCTGAACCACTTCTGTAATTTTTCTTTTTTAAGATGAGTGGAAAAATGGCTTCCGAATTGCCCACCGATAAAAACAGGTATTGCAAGAATTAGCGAAATTTTCCAGTCCCAATGGCCAATCGCTGCATGTCCGATAAATCCGGCTGTAGCAGTAAGACCAACCATAAAAGCGCTTGAACCGATTGCAATATCCATTGGTACGCCAAAAAGCAAAACCATCATTGGCACTTTAATTGGTCCACCGCCTATTCCCACTATGCTTGTTAAGAAACCTACCAAAAGAGTTACGGGAATCAATAATAAAATGTTAATATGGTATTTTATACCGTTCATTTCACGGGTCCAAATCCAAAAACCATTCCTTTCTTTTTTTTCAATACTTGCCGGGGAATGATAGCGGTTCAATGCAAAAGCTCCGGTTAATAAAAGACCGGATAAAATAAATACTAGTATTCTTTCCGGGAAATAACCTGAAATAAAACCTCCGATAAAAGCACCTATGGTAGTAGGTATTTCCATAATGGCAGCCATTTGCCAATCAACCGTATGCGCTTTACGATATACAAGTGTAGAGGAAAATGCTATGACCATTATTAAAAATAAACTTGTAGCAGCCGCCGTTTGAAACGGGACTCCCAATAATATTTGAATTGGTGTATATAATACACCGCCTCCTTGACCGAAAAAACTGGCTAAAAGCGCCGCAACGAATAATAATATGCTTAGTAAAAGAATCTTCAATTAAAATATTCCTTTATATCAATAAATTAAATCAATATATAAATTTAACAAATTTCAGTGGGATTATATTTCATACAAATATAGAATTGACAACACTTCAGTTATGTTATAAAAAGAAAACAACTATAACTTTACTTTAAAAAAATAAATATAAATCCTATACTTTCAGACTATAAAGAAAAAATATAACCCGGCACCAATAAAAAATGCTATGTAACCAATTCCGATAAATTTTAATGTGAAATTTTTGATATTACCGTTATTGACATTTGCAGCATATAATCGATAGGCTATTAAATTGGCTAAAGAACCAAATAAACTGCCGAATCCCCCGGCATTACTCCCCCACAATAAAGCTTTCCAATGAGAAGTAAATTTTGCGAATATTAGCGTTGCCGGAACATTGCTGATTACTTGACTTAAAAGAGCCGATAATATAAATACATGTCCCGAATGTTTTATTTCCGAGGCTAACACAAATTTAAGATTTTCAGCGAAACCGAAAAAGAAGAAGAATGTCAGTAATAATAAATAATCGATTTTTAAACTTATTCGGTCAAACAACAACACAAATAAAAAAACAAACGAAATTGCATATACGGGTATTGCATGAACTACAATTAATATGACCAACACGAACAAGATGGCATAACTAACAGACAGTTTATTTATTCCGTTTGACGATGTTTGCCCGGAAATATCCGAATTAATTTTCAACAAAAAAGTGGTTAAACATAAAATGAATATAAAAACAAATGAGAATAACCATATTGAAGATATAAACTGTCCCGGTTTTAGGTTATAATTCCAGTAAATAAATAAATTTTGAGGATTTCCGATGGGAGTGAGCGCAGAACCGGCATTTGCTGCCAATGCTTCCAAAATAATCATCATATCTTTTTTGTTAAAATTAATTTTTAACGTTAAGGGTACTATAAAAATTAACGCAACATCATTTGTAACTAACATGGACAAAACAAAAGTCAATAAAATTAATTTTAACCCGACAAAGTTACTTCCCTCAACAATTTTTGATATTTTCAGTACCAATCCGCTATTCTCGAACCCTTTAATTGTCACAAAAAGAGCAAAAAGGATTAAAAGTATTTCTATTTCTTGTATTGAGTAAGAAGGTAATTGATTAACATAAATTGATATTAGTAAAAAGCTAAAAGCAGAAATAATGAGCAGCCATTCTCTAAAAACAAAGTCAAATAATTGACTTTTGAATTTCATTTTTACTCCGGCAATAAAAACAAATTACAGTTTTATGTTAAATATTATATTAAATAATATTAAAGCATCTTTAATTTATCGGAAGAGGTCAGAACTTTTTATTAAATCGTCATTGTAATTTAATTAATTAATATGGATTTCCCTTCCCTGCTGTCCTAATTAATTGCTATTTTTACAAAACAACACTTTTAAATTGCGTTAAAAGATTTGAACCGTCATGTCAATAATTCTATTTACCATTAATATCGTTTCTCCTATTTTTTTGCTGATAATAATTGGCAATTTTTTAAAACAAGTTAAATTGGTAAACGGCCTGTTTGTCTCCCAGAGCTCAAAGTTTGTTTTCACGGTATCTTTACCTGCATTAATCTTTTTAAAGATAGCAACCATAACAATTACAAAGGCATTTGACGGCAAGCTAATTTTAACATCTTTAATTTTAGTTCTTACAATTGCAGCAATAAGTTGGGGTTTATCTTCCATATTTACCAAAACGCCGGCGGATAAAGGAGTTTTCATTCAAGGAAGTTTCCGTAGTAATTTTGCTATTATCGGTTTGGCATTAATTGCAAATCTGATTGGAGAACAACAATTAGGAAAAGCTTCGCTTGTTTTAGCTTTTGTAATGCCGCTATACAATGTTCTTGCCGTTATAGCATTAACCGTTCCGTTCAAAAATGAAAAAGAATATGATTATCTTCAAACGGTAAAAGAAATTGGAAAGAATCCATTAATTTTGGCTGCTTTTTTTGCAGCTCCATTTTCAATATTTCACATACAACTTGGTTCTGTTGTTACAACAACATTAACTTACCTTGCTAAAATTGCACTTCCGCTTGCTTTAATAAGTATAGGTGCGTCATTAAACTTAAAAAGATTAAAAGGAGCTTCTAAAATTTCATTCATAGTAATGTTTAACAAAATTGTTCTTTTCCCTGTAATTGCAGTATTTACCGGAATACTTCTTCATTTCGATTCGAACGAAATGGTAATATTGTTTATACTGTTTGCAAGTCCAACCGCTATTGCATCTTTTATAATGGCCGAAGCCATGGGCGGCAATTCAAAATTGGCAGGCGATATTATTGTTGTTTCAACACTGTTTTCCATAATCACAATAAGCGTAGGGATAATAATTCTAAAAATAAATTCGCTTATTTGATTTATTTTTTTTACTTTGGTAAAAGAATTCACATTAAAATTCTGTAACATTTTTCCAAAATTGTATAACGCTTGTTTTATTGCCTCATACTATATTGCGTTTGAAATTAACAATAATTCGACTATTGATGAAATTAAATTATTACATACCGGAAAAACTTAAAAAAGCCGTAGCGGTTTTATTACTGCTATACTTCGCCGCTTCACCTTTATTATTTGCCATTCCGCAAAACCGGTGCACGGGAACTTGCACAATGGAATACAACGAAACACATACATGTTCAATGGAAATGCACGAAGGTGAACATAATTGCTGCGATTCCGGCATGGATTTTTCATCCTTAGGAAATCAATCATGCGACATGGAATTAACTCATGACAATTGCATGATTGTTAAAAATTTAAATGACACGAATAACTTTGTCATCACTCCAAAATATAATTCCGAACAAAGTTTTGTTGTGGTTTTTACTTTTAATTTGACAAGCGAAAGAAAAGAATTTATTTCTACTGAAAATTCCGGTCGCTTGTTTAATGAATATAAAACACCAATATACCTTGCCGTACATTCCTTTTTGATTTAATCAATCCCGTTTAATTCCCTGTTAAACCTGGTTACAACCAGCAGCTTTAATACGCAGCTTTAACAAAATATTTTTAGAACAATAAATCTTTGAGGGAAAAATGAACTCAAAAATTCTGATTGTGCTATTAATAGCGGCATTGTCGGTTATTAATGCGCAAAACAAAACACCAGACAAGCAAGATTTGGAATGGTTAATTAACAAAGCTATTTCGGTAAGTCCGGAAATTAAAATGCTAGAAGCAAAATACAGAGTGGCCAAATCTCAGATTGAAATCGGTACAAATTTACCCGATCCGGTATTAACTTTGGGTTTGGCAAATTTACCTGTGAATTCTTTCTCTTTTACACAAGAACCTATGACGGGAAAAGTCATCGGGCTAACGCAAGCCATTCCGTTTCCGGGCGCATTAAGTTCCGCTGCCGGTGTTAAAGCGGTTGATACCTCAATTATCCGGCAAAACATTATAGATTTAAAAAATAAAATTCGTAAAGAAGTTGCCGGACTCTACTTTTCACTTCAGTTCGTAAGGGAAAATATCAGATTCGCAAATGAAAGTATTGGCTTGTTAAAGCAAATATCCGATGTTGTAAGACAAAAATACGATGTGGGTAGTGCCAGTCTGCAAAACCTTGTACAAGTGGAAGTTCAAATCACGCGTGTTAAAGATAAAATCGAATCATTGAAATCGGAAGAAAGAGCATTACTTGCAAAACTCAACGCTTATCTATTAAGAAACGGAACCGGAGAAATTCAAACCGGAAAGATTCAACCGATAAAATTTTTAGAAACATCAACAGAGTCACTGGTGAGAATTGCAACGGAAAACCGGCCTCAGTTGCAAAGTTTGAAATTATCGGTAAAAAAAGCACAGCTGATGAAGGAACAAGCGGAATATTCTTTCTATCCCAATTTCAAACTTGGACTTCAATATTCCCAAAGGGATTACAATTCGGTTACATCAACGGATTTTGTCGATTTCTTTTCGGTATTGGTTGGAATATCGCTGCCTATCAATTATGGAGGCAAAAAAACCGAACAAGTAAACCGGGCGGTACATTTGGGCTCGCTATACAATGAACAATATAATCTTGCCGTTCAAAAGTTGCAACAAACTTTCGGTACGGTGAATTCGAAATTATTGGAAATGTTCAATCGTGAAGAATTAATCACAGACCAGCTTTTGCCACAAGCACAACAGGCTTACAAAGCAGCAATAGCCGATTACCAAGTAGGTAAAATCGATTTTGCCAATGTAATTAAAGCGGAAAACGATATTCTTAACATCAAAACCGAGCTTGCCAAAATAAGAACTGATTATTACAAAAACTTATTTACCATAGAATACCTTGCCGGTACGGAATTAATTAACATCGAGAAAAACAGAACGGAGACAAACGATGAAGAATAAAATATTAACGTACACAGTGATATTTATTATCGGGATTTTAATTGGCGCTGGAGCGTTGTATTTAATAATTCCCAACAACTCAACCGAAACCCACATGCACGAAGATGAAGAAACGTTGTATTCATGCGGTATGCACCCAGATATAATCGAGAAAGAACCGGGAAATTGCCCTATTTGCGGAATGAAATTAACACCCATTAAAAGTACACAAAATAAATCCGCTTCTACAAAACAAGGTGAAAGAAAAATTTTATACTGGCGGGCACCGATGAATCCGAACGAAATTTATGATGCGCCGGGTAAGTCGAAAATGGGGATGGATTTGGTTCCGGTTTACGAAGATGAAGGTGGCGCATCGGGAGTTGTTACTGTCGATGGTTCCGTTCTTCAAAGTATGAACGTGAAAATGACTATGGTTGAAAAGAAAAAACTTTCACCCGTTGTTTACACAAACGGTTATCTGGATACCGATGAAACCAAAGAATATGCCGTTACCACTAAAATTAACGGGTGGATTGAAAAACTTTATGTTAATTATGTCGGACAAAAAGTAGTTAAAGGTCAAAAATTAGTTGACATTTATTCACCCGAATTGGTCGCTGCACAGCAAGAATTGTTAACTGCATTAATGTACAACAAAGGTGCATCTGTCCTCGAAAACGCAAAACGTAAACTGGAATTATACGACGTGAGCAAACCGGAAATAGATAACTTAATTAAAACTAAAAAAGTTAAAAAGTATATTACTCTTTATGCACCGTTCAACGGAACGGTTATCTCCAAAAATGTTTTACAAGGAGATCGAATAAAAGCAGGAAACGAAATCATGAAGGTTGCCAATTTAACCAAACTTTGGTTGAAAGCGGATATTTATGAAAGTGAACTGGATAAAATACAATTGGGTAACAAAGTGAAAATTTATTTCAGCTACAAACCCGGTAAAGTCTATACAGGTAAAGTTTCGTTTATCTACCCGACTGTAGATCCCGTTACCAGAACCGTTAAAGTACGTATCGATTTGGATAATAAAAATGAAGAGCTTAAACCTTCGATGTTTGCCAATGTTGAAATTAGCGGTAATGAATTCGAACCCACACCGGTTGTGCCCGAAACGGCTGTCATAAGAAGCGGTAAATCGGCAATTGTAATTCTATCGTTGGGCGATGGCAAATTCAAACCTGTTGAAGTTACTTTAGGTCATTATTCCAAAGGTTATTATCAAGTTCTGGATGGACTTAAAGAAAAGGATATTATCGTTGTTTCAGGTCAATTCATGATAGATTCCGAAAGCAGTTTAAGGGCTGCGGTAAAATTATTCTCTTCGGCTAGAACGAATGAAAACGATACGGCAAAAAGTGCAATGAAAAATATGAATATGGAAAAAAATAAAAACTCCGGTGAGGATGAAATGGGCGGAGAAAATATTGTAAGGACCGGGGTTATCGATTTGGAAGCAATTGATAAAAACGGAGACGGAAAGGTTTATCAAGATTTGATGGATTGGAATGTCATATCGGATTCGGAAGGAAGATGCCCTGTATGTGGAATGTATTTACAGGAAGTAACCGTTGAAGAAGCAAAGAAAAATTTGAAAGAACACGGATATCAATATAAATAAAGTAAGAATGTTTTTGTTTCGCCGTAATAATTCTGATGCGATACGAAGCAAAAACCATCAAGAAATTTAGGAGATAAATATGGTACCAGCAGGAAATCAAAAAGATGGTCTCATTGCCAAATTAATTGAATGGTCGATTAATAATAAATTCATGGTTATCATTTTAACAATTGCACTTATAGCAGCCGGCGTTTGGGCAATAAATAATATTGCCGTTGATGCCCAACCGGATTTAAGTGATGTGCAAGTTATTATATTTACCGAATATCCCGGACAAGGTCCACAAATTGTAGAAGATCAAGTAACCTACCCGATGACAACTAAAATGCTTTCCGTTCCTTATGCTAAGGTGGTACGTGGCTATTCGTTCTTCGGATTTTCGATGGTGTATATAATTTTTGAAGACGGGACGGATATTTATTGGGCACGCAGCCGTGTTTTGGAATATTTAAGTTCTTTGCAGAAAGATTTACCGGAAGGCGTATCCCCCACGCTCGGACCCGATGCAACCGGTCTCGGTTGGGTTTATCAATACGTACTCAAATCCGATAAAAGGGATTTGCAAGAATTACGTTCAATTCAAGATTGGTTCTTACGTTATGAATTATCGGCTTTACCCGGCGTTTCGGAAGTTGCAAGTATCGGCGGCTTCGTAAAGCAGTATCAAGTTAATATCGATCCTAACAAATTGGCATCGTTCGGTATTCCTTTAAGTAAAGTTAAAATGGCTATCAAACGCAGCAACAATGATGTAGGCGGAAGACTTTTGGAAATCGGTGAAATGGAATTTATGGTCAGAGGTCTCGGTTATATTAAAAGTGTGGAAGATTTGAAAAAGATTGTTATCGGCGTAAACCCGGAAACCGGTACACCCGTTTACCTCGAAAATGTTGCGAATATCGATATAGGTCCCGAATTGCGGCGCGGACTTGCCGACTGGAACGGCGAGGGTGAAACCGTAGGGGGAATCATTGTAATGCGTTACGGTGATAATGCTTTGGAAGTAATTAACCGCGTTAAACAAAGATTGGAAGAATTGAAAACTTCTTTACCTGAAGATGTGGAAATCATTACTTCATACGACAGATCCGATTTAATTAATGCAGCGATTGCAAACTTGAAAAACACACTTACCGAAGAAAGCATAATTGTAGCAATAATAATAATGATTTTTCTCTTACATGTTAGAAGCTCGTTGGTTGCAATCTTTACCTTGCCAACAGCCGTATTGGCATCATACGTAATAATGGAAATGCAAGGTATAAACGCCAATATTATGTCGCTTGGCGGAATTGCAATAGCAATTGGCGCTATGGTAGATGCCGCAATTGTGATGGTGGAAAATGCACACACACACTTGGCACGCGAGCAAGAACTTCCCAAAGAAAAACAAAGACCGCACTGGGCAATTATTCTTGAATCCGCAAAAGAAGTCGGGCCATCTATATTCTATTCCCTTTTGGTAATAACGGTTTCATTTTTGCCCGTTTTTACTTTGGAACAACAAGAAGGCAGGTTATTCAAACCTTTGGCGTATACTAAAACTTATTCCATGGCAGCTGCAGCAATATTAGCGGTTACTATCGTTCCAGTATTGCTCGGATTTTTCGTAAGAGGTAAAATGCGTTCGGAAGAAAATAACCCGATTACAAAATTCCTCACCAAAATATACCATCCTGTTGTGGATTTTGTGATGAAAAAACGATGGGCGGTATTAATTGGAGCTCTCATTATAATGGTTATTACATACTTCCCGTATGCAAAACTTGGCTCCGAATTCATGCCTCCTTTGTATGAAGGTGATTTGCTTTACATGCCAACTACTCTGCCCGGCATCTCAATCACAAAAGCAAAGGAAATTTTGCAACAAACGGACAGAATAATTAAAACTTTCCCTGAAGTTGAATCCGTTTTCGGAAAAATTGGACGGGCGGAAACCGCTACGGATCCGGCGCCTCTCTCAATGATTGAAACAACCATACAACTAAAACCGCGTGACCAATGGCGGCCCGGCGTTACACCGGAAAGCTTGGTTGAAGAATTGAACTCGGCTATTCAATTTCCCGGATTGACAAACGCCTGGACAATGCCTATTAAAACCAGAATCGATATGTTGGCAACGGGAATTAAAACACCGGTGGGTATTAAAATTGCCGGTCCGGATATAAACGTGTTGCAAAAAATCGGAAAGGAAATCGAACAGGTTGCCAAAACCATTCCCGGTACACGCTCTGCTTATGCCGAACGTTCAGCCGGAGGAAATTATATCGACTTTAACATTAAACGTGATGCAATTGCGCGCTACGGTTTAACAATAGACGATGTACAAGATGTAATTATGTCCGCCATTGGTGGAATGAATATCACCAAAACAGTTGAAGGATTGGAACGCTATCCGGTTAATCTCCGGTATCAGCGGGATTACAGGGAAAATATAGAAGAACTGAAACGTGTACGAGTACCGGTTAAGAACGGCGGATACGTCCCGCTTGCAGAATTGGCCGATTTGGAAATCAAAAAAGGTCCACCTGCAATCAAATCCGAAAACGCACGTCCGAATGCTTGGGTATATATTGATCTTAAAGACATCGATGTTGGTACGTATGTAGAAAACGCAAAAAAAATTATAGCCGAGAAAATCGAATTGCCCCCGGGATACTCTCTTATTTGGAGCGGTCAATACGAATACATGGAACGTTCTGGCAAACGCTTGGCAATGGTAATTCCCATTACTTTGTTAATTGTAATTTTGCTTCTTTACATCAATACCAAATCATGGATTAAAACCGGAATAATCCTTTTAGCCCTTCCCTTTTCAATGGTTGGCGCCGTATGGTATTTATATGCGGCAGATTTTAATATCAGTGTTGCAGTATGGGTTGGAATTATTGCATTGCTGGGTGTTAGTGCCGAGACCGGAGTTGTAATGCTACTGTACCTGGACATTGCGTACGATAAATTTAAAAAGAACGGTCTTCTGAAATCAGTATCGGATTTAAGAGAAGCAATATTCGAAGGTGCCGTAAAACGTATACGTCCGAAAATGATGACCGTAATGACAACTATGCTCGGTCTGTTCCCTATCGTTATTGGCACCGGTATCGGTTCCGATGTTATGAAGCGCATTGCTGCCCCGATGGTTGGTGGAATTATTACGAGCATGTTAATGGAATTAACTCTTTTCCCCGCAATATTCTATATAATTAAAAAAAGGGAATTAAAAAAGTTAATACCTGAATTTAATTTAAATGAAAACAATCAAACAAATAAAGAAACGGAAAAATGACGGAGATAATTATCATTGTAATATTGGCAGGGTTAATCGGACTGCTAATGTACAGAAAGGTTGTTAAAGCCAATAATGGTAAAAGTTGTTGCAAATAATAGAATATGATGTTCATTAATCAAAGAGGTAAACATGAAAGAAATCAAAGCATACATCAGGCATGACCGGGCTGAATTGGTTATTCAAAAATTGGAAGAAGCCGGGGTTACCGGAATGACTCTTCTCGATGCCAACGCCCTATCGGAATGGGCAGATGAAGACGCTTTCAGCTTTTCAATTAAGTATGTTCAGAAATATTCTGCCGTGGTAAAAATTGAACTGGTTTGTGAAGATGAAAAATCCGATGAGCTGGTTAATGTTATTGCCGAATACGGAAGAACAGGTAAAAGCGGCGACGGCTGGATTTTCGTATCAAATATAGAAAAATCGGTTAGAATCAAAACCGGTGAAATTAATGTAATCAAATAAAACCAAGGAGTTAACATGAAAAAGATAATTAAACTAATATCGTTTGCAATACTGATGATGTCAATTGCTACAAGTCAATCATTGGGACAAGAACATAATCACAAACATAATACCGATATAAAATCAGGTGAGATAAGCTCTAAAAAAATCATGCAATACGACAAAAACAAAGATGGCAAAGTATATCAATGTCCAATGCACAAAAATCAAATCTCCGACAAAGAAAGTAATTGCCAGGAATGCGGAATGAAAATGGCTGAGGTATCCATAAACGTTAAAGACCGCGGATTGATGAAAAACGGACAGATGATGAACCTGAAAGAAGCTAAAGCACATAAAGAACAAATTGCCGCCGCCAAAAAAAACTTTATTGTTAGGAAAGGTGTAATTGATGTCGAGGCAATTGATGAAAACGGCGATGGGAAAGTTTTTCAAGATCAAATGGATTGGAATGTAATTTCCGATGAAGCAGGTGAATGTCCGGTCTGTGGTATGAATCTTAAAGAAGTTTCTATTAAAGATGCAATAAATAAATTAAAAGAAAACGGCTATAAAGTTAAATAGCTGTAAAACAAAAACACAACAATATAAGGAGAACTACCATGAAAAAAGCAATTAATAAACTCGTTTTAACGGCAAGTATGGTTTTCTTGCTGTTTGCCGGCACAACTAACTTATTTGCCCAAAATAATCACATGCATCAAAACATGCAGAAAAATATGCAACACATGATGCAGCAAAATATGATGAATATGGAAAAAATGATGGAACATATGAATCAAATGCATACACGCATGCAAAACATGATGCAAGGAATGGATAAAAATATGATGAAGGGTAAGCAACAACAAATGATGAATAAAGGCATGATGAAAGGTATGCAACACTCTCAAGGTATGGCTGGCATGATGGGAAATATGAATATGATGTCGGAAAATATGAAACAAATGCTGGAACATATGAAGGAAATGATGCAAAACAAGGAGATGATGCAAGACAAAGACATGATGAAAAACATGAATGATATGATGGAAAATATGAAACACATGATGAAGAATTATGATAACATGCTGAACAAACTTGAAAAAAGGAAAAAAGAACTGAATAAATAATCAAGGACAAAATCATGAAAACCATCATGTTGTTATTGACAATATTATTGTTACGTTATAACGCTCTTGCACAAGGGAAATGGTATTTTAATTCTTCACTGCAAACGGTAGGCAGCAAATACGATGACGGATCGTCGCACAATTCTTTCTTTTTATACAACGGCATTACGTATCAATCGGGACCCGTTTATTTGAATTTTAATTTTCCATTGGTTGTTACCTCTTCAAATACATTTACTCAAATTGAAAATACCTTTATCCCCAATAATCATATGGGAAGAGACTCGCGCCACTGGTTTAACGGCTTCCCTCATATGTCCGATAGCGAAGGAAGAACATCGGATTCACCGGCTTTTGGAATCGGGGATTTTTACATTAATGCCAGTTACGAATTAATAAAAGAAAAAAATATACTTCCTTCTTTTTCACTGGACGGTTATATAAAGCTGCCTACCGCTTCCGATAAATTAGGAATTGGTACCGGAGAATATGATTATCAAATTGCATTAGGGGCAAAAAAATATTTGTCGGGTTTTATGTTTTACGCACAATTAGGTTATTTGTTTTTAGGTAAAATTGAGGGGACGGAAATATCGAACCCCCTCACATTTTCCGCCGGAGCCGCTTATATATTGGATAATAAAAAACACTCGTTTTATATCGGATATGATTCCTACTCAACAATTATTCAAGGAACATCTTCTCCCAAACAATTGGGGTTCGGATATAATTATTTAATAAATCAAGGATTATTATTGAACACAATTTTATCAATAGGATTAAATTCTTCAACTTCTGATTATATATTTTCTATTGGTTTAAATAAGGAGATATAATTTATGAATGATTATAAATCTATAGTTTACACCGCAGTATTTGTTTTACTCCTTACATTCTCAATTTATGCTCACGGTGATCATGAAAAAAAGGGAACAAAAAAGCCTGATACTTTAACCATAGTAGGCAATGACACAATAGCAATAAACGGAATACCTGTGGGAAATTATAAAAACAAAAAAGCTGCTGAAGAACATCTTGAAAGTGAAATTTTGACAGAGGCGGAGGAAACGGGTGAAATATCCATAGACACTTTGTTTGAACATGTTCACAACAAAGTAATACACTTCCCCATTGCATTATCAGTTATAGGTTTTCTTTTAATGATAGCCGGATATAAGAACGGTAAATATTCCGAAGCTCTTAAATTAATTATACCGTTTGCAGCTTTTATGGGTATCATTGCGGTTTTATCCGGTTTGAACCAAGCGGACCCTTTTGAAGGAACAGCTAAATACGAACTTGTTGAAACCCATGAATTACTGGGTTTTGCGGTTCTTGCATCGCTTGTTTTATGGTCACTCGCTTTATATGTAAAAAGTATCAAAAAAGTTGAATTTATAATTGCGTTAATAACCGTGATATTAATTTCAATCGCAGGATTTTATGGTGGAATTATTGCTCATTAAAATTAAAATGGATAAAAGTAATAAATATATTGTTTTGCACAGGATGAAATTAAATTTTAACCGGATAATGAGCACATAACCAAATGATATTTTTATTTTAATTTATTTAAAATACTATTTAATTAATATAAATACAGGCTATAAAAATGAAGTTATTCAATATTAAATTCGTATATATTTTACTTATTCCGCTGGCTTTTTTCGTTTTTATCGGATCGACTAGCGAGAAATCAATTATCAAAACACTTGAAAAAAGCGGATGGAAAGCACCTCCAGAAGCAGACAATCTTAAAAATCCATTAAAAGACCTTGAGGCAGCAACCGAAGAGGGAGAAATCATATTTAATCAGCACTGTGCAATATGCCACGGTGAAAATGGCTCCGGCGACGGAATTGCCGGGATAGGCTTAAATCCCAGACCGGCAGATTTAACATCGGAAGAAGTGCAAAAGCAATCGGACGGCGCAATATTTTGGAAGATTACTACCGGCAACCCCCCAATGGCTTCGTACGAGTTAATTTACAGCGAAAAACAAAGATGGCAGTTGGTAACATACATTCGCAAGCTTGGACAAAATTAAAATTTTAGGGAGCTAAAATCATGAATCAAAAAATTATATTTATTTTTTTACTTGCATTTTTATTTTACTTAACCTCACAAACCGTTGTTCCGGGTCAATCCAAAGACGAAATCGATGCACTGAAAAAGGAAATCATGAAAACAAAACCCGGAACCAGCACATTTTTATTACGAGGTTATGCTCATTCTGGACTTGAAATTATGGATGACAATTCGTCCTTCGTTGGAGGCAGCTTCAATCCAATATTTCTTTGGAGACAATCCAGTAAATTATTATTCGAGTCGGAACTCGAACTTGAATTGGAAGACGGTGAAACCGTTATAGGCCTTGAATATGCTAACATGTCTTATTTTCTGAATGATTACATAACATTGAGATTGGGTAAGTTCCTTATACCCTTCGGCACTTTCGGCGAAAGACTTCACCCGCGATGGATTAACAGACTTCCAAGTAATCCGTTGGGTTACAGTCATGATGAACAAGTCGGCCCCTCATCTCAAGTGGGAATTGAAATTCGCGGAGCAATTCCGGTGTTGACCGGATACGGAATAAACTATTCCATTTATCTTGTAAACGGTCCGAATTTGAATGACGGTAGTATCGAACCGGAAGAAGCCGGGAAATTACATTACGATAATTTTCTCGACAACAACAAAAATAAAGCAATAGGCGGAAGAATCGGATTTTTGCCTCTTAGCGATGCAACTTTAGAAATCGGTTTTTCAGGCCAGTTCGGTAAAGTTGGCAACACCGGTTCCCAATATGAAGACGTATCTGCAAAACTATATGCTTTCGATTTAAGTTATGTTAAAATGATTAAAGAATTAAAAAGCATAATTGATTTAAAAGGCCAATTGAATATTGTTGAAGTTGATAATGCAGAATACGTAACCGGAGACGACCCAAACGGAATGTATTCATTTGATAATGTTAGCAAAGCTTATTACGGACAAATATCATTAAAACCTGCATTTGTAAAAAATGAAATTCTTAATCATCTGGAGTTTGTCGGAAGATATTCAAAATTATTACTTCCTTCAAAGGCAGCTTGGGGAGGTGAAAAAACACAATTAACATTCGGCATCAATTATTGGATTGATTGGAGAACGGTCGTCAAATTCGGTTATCAGACAATTACGGTTGACAGCAATCCCGGTTTACCGGTAACAAATTCATTTTTACTTCACTGGTCAATAGGTTTTTAACTTTAACAGGAGGCAGTAATGAAAACCAAAATTATAAATTCCGTTCTGGTCGTTTCTTTCTTTGCACTATTATTCTACGGTTGTTCCACGTACAAAGAAATTACAAGCAAATCGGGCGCTCAACTTTGGGGAGAAAATTGCGTGCGTTGTCATAATGCTCCTTCCCCATCTGCTTTTAGTGATACCGAATGGGAAACAATAGCACAACATATGCGCGTACGGGCAAATTTAAATTCAACACAAGTCAATAAAATTGTTGACTTCTTAAAAATGGCCAATTAAAAAAAGGAGGACAAAATGATGAACGGTATGTTTGGAGGAATGTGGTTCGGCTGGTTATTTTGGATTGTTTTAATACTTCTGGTAGTTTGGTTTATTACTCAATTTACCAACAAGCAACAATCAAATAACTTTGTCGCTACCAGCCAAAAAGAAACTCCCTTGGATATCTTGAAAAAAAGATATGCAAAAGGTGAAATAACAAAAGAACAATTTGAGGAAATGAAAAAAGATTTGTCATAAACGAAATATTATATAACACTTTCTCAAAATTATATGACGAAAATTTAATTTTGAAACTTAAATTAAAGGTATAACAAGAACAGATTTATTTTAGAATTATAAAAAATTGGATAAACTGTTCGCACTTATAATCTATCCAAAAAAGTGAGGTGAGTAAAATGGGACAAGTAATAGCAGCAATTTTGTTTTTCAGTATTTCTTTGGGAGGATTCTGGAGTGCCTTGAAGTTCAGTAAAATCAATGGCGAATCGCACCGTGAATGCACTGGTGATGCAGACTGTGAATTGAAAAAACTGGGGTTAAGAAGAGAATACTGCAATAACCGGCAACTAAATTAATTTACCTTAATAAAGGATTGTAATTATGAAAGATTTCGAAAAACATAATCACGCTGAAATGAAAAACCACAAACATAATACTTCCCATGAACATCATGAGCATAAAACAACGGAACATGGTGGTAAGAATCATGAGCATCATGGAGAAAATTCGCATGACAAACATAAGGGTCATGCAAACCATCACCAACATATGATTGCTGATTTCCGTAAACGTTTTTGGATATCGTTGGCTGCAACAATACCAATTCTTTTGCTATCGCCGTTGATACAAAAATTTCTCGGATTGGGAGATACGTTGAAATTTAATGGCGATAGCTATGTCGCGTTTCTACTTTCATCTTTTGTGTTTTTCTATGGCGGCTATCCGTTTCTGAAAGGTATGCTTTCCGAAATAGGGAAAAAGCAACCGGGTATGATGACGCTTATTGCCGTAGCGGTTAGTGTGGCTTACTTCTATAGTTCAGCAGTTGTTTTCGGACTTGAAGGAAAAGTATTCTTTTGGGAACTAGCTACTTTGATTGATATTATGCTAGTCGGTCATTGGATAGAAATGCGGTCGGTAATGGGAGCTTCGCGTGCGTTGGAAGAACTCGCAAAATTAATGCCTTCCGATGCACATTTAATTAGAGCAAACGATGAAATTATCGATGTCCCTTTGTCGGAATTAAAACAAGGTGATAAAGTATTAGTCAAGCCCGGAGAAAAAATTCCTGCAGACGGTATTGCCATAAAAGGTGAAACCTCCGTTAATGAAGCAATGCTTACAGGTGAATCGAAACCTGTTCTCAAAAAAGCCGGAGATAAAGTTATCGGTGGAGCAATAAACGGCGAAGGTTCTCTTGTAATTGAAGTTGAACGGACAGGTAAAGATTCATTTCTTTCACAAGTCATCGATTTGGTGAAAGAAGCTCAAGAAAGTAAATCGAAAACACAGGATTTGGCAAACAAGGCTGCTTTTTGGTTAACAATTATAGCTATTTTGGGTGGCGCCGTAACGATGTTCATTTGGTTGGCAATTATGAATCAAGATTTGGCTTTTGCCCTTGAAAGAACCGTTACCGTGATGGTTATAACATGCCCACACGCATTGGGTTTGGCGGTTCCGTTAGTAGTGGCTGTTTCAACATCCATTTCTGCTTCCAAAGGACTATTAATTAGAAACCGTGCGGCCTTTGAACAAGCTAGAAAATTGAATGCAATAATATTCGACAAAACCGGTACGCTTACCAAAGGCGAATTTGGAGTAACGGATGTCATCTCTTTTAATTCTGAATACTCAAATGATCTTATTTTAAAGCTCGCCGCCTCCGTTGAGAGAAATAGTGAACATCCGATTGCGCAAGGAATTTACAAAAGTGCCAGTGATTTATTTAATGCTAAAGATTTCAAATCTATACCCGGCCGGGGCGCTCAAGCAATAATTAACGATAAATTGGTTGGAGTTTTCAGTCCGGGTTATCTGCGGGAAAATAATATTACCGTGAACGATGGCAAAATACCCCAACTTTCCGAGCAAGGGAAAACAGTAGTATACGTATTGATCAACAACGAACTTATTGGTGCTATCGCATTGGCGGATATAATTAGGGAAGAATCAAAAAAGGCCATTGCTGAATTTAAGAAATTGGGAATAAAAACAATTATGCTGACTGGAGACAACGAAAAAGTTGCAAAGTATGTGGCAAATGAAATCGGATTGGATAGATACATTGCAGAAGTTCTGCCTGATGGCAAAGCAAAAATGGTAAAAGAAATTCAAAAAGAAGGTTACGTAGTTGCAATGACCGGTGATGGAGTAAATGATGCACCAGCGCTTGCTCAAGCCGACGTTGGCATAGCAATAGGTGCCGGTACCGATGTTGCCGTGGAAACGGCTGATATTGTACTTGTCAAAAGCAACCCATTGGATGTTTTATCTATTATAAAACTCGCAAAAGCAACATACAAAAAAATGGTTCAGAATTTGGTTTGGGCAACGGGTTATAATGCTTTCGCAATTCCTTTGGCAGCCGGAATTTTATACAGTTACGGTATTTTATTAAGTCCCGCTGCCGGTGCGGCTCTCATGTCGTTGAGTACGGTAATAGTAGCAATAAATGCTAAAATGTTAAAAATTGATAATTAATAATTAAAAATAAAGGAGTGTAAAATGTCTTACTATTTTTCAAAAACAGTGGATTTACCTTTCGATGAAACAATTAACAAATTAACGGAAGAACTGGCAAAAGAGGGATTTGGAATTGTCACTGATTTCAATGTTAGCAACGCTTTCAAAAACAAATTGGGAATTGAATTCAGACCATACAGAATTTTCGGAGCATGCAATCCCCCTTTTGCAAACAGAGCTCTTAGCGCTGATGATAAAATAGGTACATTGTTACCTTGCAATGTAATCGTACAGCAGAAAGAAACCGGTGTTGAAGTCTCAGCAGTCGATCCTGTTGCTTCAATGACATCGGTAAATAATCCGGAAATTTTGAATATTGCGAAAGAAATTCAAGCTAAACTAAAAAAAGTAATTGAAACGTTGTAATCATTGCCAAAAGCAAAGAAACATATAGTAATCATCGGAGCCGGCTTCGGCGGATTGTATGCAGCTAAGAAATTAATTAGGAGCATGCATAAAATCACATTGATCGATAAAAACAATTATCATCTTTTCCAGCCTCTGCTCTATCAAGTAGCAACGGCACAGCTGGCACCGGAAGATATAGCCTACCCGGTACGTGAGATTTTTAAGAATAAAAGAAACATTACAGTTCTTAATGAAACCGTATCAACTATAGATTTGGATAACAAAAAGGTATTACTTGAATGTGGTGAATTGGTTTACGATAAGTTAATTGTAGCCACAGGGGTTAAACCGGATTATTTTGGAAATGATAGTTGGCGTATTCACGCTCCACCTTTGAAAACATTGGGCGACGCATTGATCGTCCGACGGAAAATTTTGAGTTTATTCGAACGTGCGGAATCTGAAATGCTACACCCGTGTGAACCTTACCCCCTAAATTTTGTTATAATCGGGGGTGGACCTACAGGTATTGAGTTAGCCGGCGCTTTGGCCGAGCTCAGCAAATATTCCCTTAAGAACGAATTCAGAAAAATTGATCCTGGTAGAACTAAAATATATGTAGTGGAAGCAGGCAACTCTATTCTTCCCGGTTTTCCCTCAATTCTAATAAGAGCGGCTGAAAAATCGCTGAATAAATTGGGGGTTATATTGAAAACCGGTTACACCGTTACAGACATTTCCGGTGATGAATTAACACTAAATGCTCATGGGCATGAAGAAAAAATAACCAGTAAAGTTGTTCTGTGGGCAGCAGGAGTGAGAGCATATCAAACGGCAAAAATATTTCAGAATAATAAAAAAATTAATACGGACAATAAAGGAAGAATTATAGTAGAGAAAAATCTCACTCTTCCCTCTTATCCCGATGTTTATATAATTGGCGATTTAGCCCACTTCGAAGTAAACGGCAAATTGTTACCCGGCACAGCTCCGGTGGCAATACAAGAAGGTATTTTTGCTGCCAAACATATAATGCAAAATGTGGAAACACAATTCAATTATTTTAACAAAGGTAGCCTTGCGGTAATAGGCAGAAATTCTGCTGTTGCTGATTTCGGTAAATTAAAGATAAGCGGATTTCTGGCTTGGATACTTTGGATATTCGTCCATATTGGTTATTTAATCGGATTCAGAAATAAAACTTTTGTTCTCATAAAATGGGCGTGGAATTATTTCATAAGAAAATCTACTGCAAGAATTATTTATAATTTTAACCATAAACAAAACGGAAAGACAGAATGAGAAGAAGAGAATTTATTATAAAAACAGCTATGGCCGGCGCATTTTTAGCCATGCCTAAATTCAATTCTAAAATGTTTGCAAATAAACAAAGCTGGAATAATCCGTTACGATTTCCCCCGGTTTTAAATTCCGGTCAATCACTTGTACTCGATTATGCGAATGTTGAAATCTGGCCGGGAACCACAACAAACGTTCTTACTTTAAATGGAAGTTATCCGGGTCCGACGGTAAAACTAAAACGCGGCGATACTTTTTCGGTTGAATTTAAAAATCAGCTAAGCGAAGAATCAACAATACATTGGCACGGTTTGTTGGTTCCGGAGTTAATGGACGGTCAACCGAAGGACGCCATTCCGCCCGGTGGAAGTTATGTTTATTCATTTCCTGTAATCCAGCGTAGCGGAACTTTTTTCTATCATTCCCATGCTCACCATCTAACTGCCAAACAAGTCTACCTTGGGCATGCGGGCTTTATTATAATTGAGGATGAAGACGATTACGGATTACCAAAAGGTGAATTTGACATTCCCTTGTTAATACAAGACCGTCACTCAGTTTATCAGCCAAATATAACTTATGCCCCGACGAATATGGATATTATGCGGGGTTATTTAGGGGATATTCCATTAATTAACGGAACCCCCGATGCTTATTTGGATGTAAGCAAAACTCTTTACCGTTTTCGTATAGTTAACGGTTCAAATGCCAGAATTTATAACTTGGGGTTTTCGGATAATTCGGATTTTTGGATCATCGGCACGGATGGAGGCTTAAAAGATGAAGCGGTTAAAGTGAATTCCGTTTTTATATCTCCGGGAGAAAGACTTGAAATACTTATGGATTTTTCGGGTTACACTGTTGGGGATTCAGTTTTTTTCGAATCGAAAGCATTCAATGGTACAGCTACCCAAGGGGAACAAATGAATCTTTTAAAAATTAATATTACCGGAAATCAAAGCTCAGGTGCTGCGGTGCCACAAAATCTTCCTGCAATTGATTATTATGACATAAATGCCAAAACCGGTTCCAGAACTTTTACTTTGTCGCAAGGTATGATGTCCCAAAACGGAATACACAGAATCAATGGTTTAAGTTATCAACTCAATAGAATTGATGAAGAAATACCATTTGGTAAGTTGGAAGAATGGACATTTGTCAACAATACAATGAATTACCATCCCATGCATGTTCACGGTGTACTTTTCCAAGTTTTTTCAAGAAACGGAAACACAAATTTGCACCCAAAAGACAAAGGTTGGAAAGATACAGTATTAGTAAATCCGAATGAAACAGTTAAAGTTTTAGTAAAATTCACGGACTATCCGGGAATTTACCTGCTTCACTGCCATAACCTTGAACATGAGGATAATGGCATGATGCTTAATATAAAAATCAATTTGCCTACCGATGTAAATACAGATGATAAAATATCAAATATTTTTAATTTAGAGCAAAATTATCCCAATCCTTTTAATCCGGAAACAAAAATTAAATTCACAATTCCCGAAAACGGCAATGTTAAATTGACCGTTTACAATTCTCTTGGAGAACACGTAAAAACATTGATTAACGGATATCTGATTAAAGGGAATCATGAAATATTTTTTGACGGTAGTGGTTTAGCTGCCGGTATTTATTTATACAGATTGGAAACAAATAAAGGAACATTGACAAAAAAAATGCAATTGATGAAATAATATCGTTAATTTTTCAAATATGTAAATCGGATTTTTGTTTACATTCAGCCGAAAACTTGTTTTCTATTTGAATGGTAACATGATGAATATTAAAATCGTGCTCTAATTTTTTCGATATTTTTTTTATAAGCTCATCGTGAATTCCGTTATCGCTGACGGTCAAATGAACTGTGAGTGCATTTTCGGTGGTGGACATTGCCCAAATGTGAAGATCGTGAAAATTTTCAACACCATCCAAGGAAAGCAAATACTTTTCAATTGCTTCCCTGTCGATATCTTTCGGAATGGCATCCAAGGCAAGATTAACCGAATCCTTGAGTAAATCCCAAGTACCCCAAAATATAATAATGCCAATTATTATACTGACAACCGGATCCAACCAATAATAATCGGTATATGTCAATATCAAACCAACAATAACAACACCCAAAGAAATTGCGGCATCGGCTGCCATATGTAAAAAAGCACCTTTAATATTCAAATCGTGCTTTCTGCCGGAAAAGAACAATAACGCCGTAATGGAATTAATAATAACACCAATACCGGCAACAATCATAACGACTTCACCTTCAATACGCTGTGGATTTCCGAACCTTCCAATTGCTTCCCACATAATGGCGCCGACTGCAACCAATAAAATCAATGCATTCATAAACGCTGCCAAAATGGAGGACTTTTTCAAGCCGTAAGTATATTTTTGGGTTGGAGTTTTTTTTACCAAGTAACTCGCAACCCATGCCAAAACAAGTCCGAGCACATCACTTAGATTATGCCCCGCATCTGCTATTAATGCTAAAGAATTTAGTATTAGACCATAAATAAATTCAATTATGATATATAAAATATTTAATATTATTCCAAAAGCGAATGCTTTATTATACTTATCGGTTACCGTTATGTGATGATGATGCTCGGACATTATCTCCTCCGGAAATAATAAACAATGTACATTTTGAAGATCACTTTTTCAATTTAATATAGTGATATATAAATAAACAATTAAATTGCATTTTCACCACGTATATTTGTTCTGATTTTAACAACATCAGTAACATCAATTATAAATATTTTACCGTCGCCCGGATTTCCGGTAAAAGCATTTTCCCGGATTGTATTAACTATCTCTTCAACCATCGAGTCTTTTACAACAATTTCAATTTTTACTTTATTAACATAATTATAAAATCCGTTTTCTTCTTTAGATTTTGAATCCCGACCTTTAGTCTTTCCGAATCCTTTTATTTCGGAAATTGTAAGACCCGGGATATCCTCAATTTTAATAAGTGCTGTAATTACATCATCGAGCTTAAAGGAACGAATTATGGCTTTTATTTCTTTCATATCTTTTTACCTTTTATTTATTAAATTTCACTATCTTCAATTTTTATTGAGAACCACTTGTAAAATGCGGGTAATACCAATAATGTTAAAATTGTGGATGTAAACAAACCACCTACCACTACAGTTGCCAAAGGTCTTTGTACTTCACTACCCGTACCGGTAGATAACAATAAAGGGATCAAACCGAGAGCTGTTGTTACCGCCGTCATCAGTACCGGACGAAGTCTCAATTTAGCACCTTCAATCGAAGCTTCGTCAATAGTTTTTCCTTCTCTCAACAATTGATTAAAATAAGTTACCAGTACCATACCATTTTCAAGCGCTATGCCGAAAAGAGCTATGAATCCGACTGATGACGGAACGGATAAATTTTGATTAGTTAACCAAAGTGCAATAATTCCGCCAACTAGCGCCAGAGGTATGTTCAATAAAATCAACAGGGAGTTTTTCAATGAGTTGAAACTGGAAAACAAGAGGAAAAATATGAGTAAAAGCGTTACGGGTATAACGATTGCAAATCTTTTATTTGCTTCTTGTTGCAACCTGAATTGTCCACCCCAAACAGTATAATAACCAACCGGCAAATCAATATTTTCGTCAATGGCTTTTTGACTTTCATCAACAAATGAACCTATATCGCGGTTTAAAACATTACATTGTATTGTGATAAACCGTTGGTTTTGTTCACGGGTAATTTGGCGGGGTCCTTCTATTTCCTCTATAGTTGCTATTTGACTCAAGGGTACTTTCAAGCCGTTTTTATTTGAAATAAGCAAACCGGCAATAGCCATTTTGTTGTTTCTGAATTCGGGTGCAAACCTTACAAATATATCGAACCGGCGAATGCCTTCGAATATTTGACCGGCTGTTTCGCCACCAATTGCAGTTCTGATGACATTTTGTACATCCGACAAATTCAGGCTGTATCTTGCAATTGCATGCCTGTTCACGGTAATTTTCAATTGCGGTTTGCCACTTACTTGATCAACTTGGATATCCGCTGCACCAGGTATTGTTTTCAATAAGTTCGAAATTTCTTCGGCTTTGTTTTTAAGTATATCCAAATCATCACCGAAGAGTTTCACCGCAAGCTCCGCCCTAACACCTTCAAGTAATTCGTCTACAGTCATACGAATCGGTTGTGTGAAGTTGGTTAATATACCGGGAATATTTTCTAGATTTTTACGAATTTCGGATTCTATTTTTTTCTGGTTAATTCCTTCCCTCCATTCATCTTCAGGTTTTAATAAAACATACATCTCGGCACTGTTGATAGGATCGGTATGCGCTCCAACCTCGCCTCTTCCAATTCGAGTAACTGTTCCTTTTATTTCCGGGACCTTCAATACCCGTTTTTCCACAAGCATGGTTAATCTTTTGCTTTCTTCCAGAGAAATGGAAGGTGCCATAGATAATCTGACTATTAACGTGCCTTCCTGTAATGTCGGGGTAAATTCGGAACCCAGTTTGGGATAAATTATAATTCCAATTAATAGTAATATTAATGATAAAATGACCGCATAAATTCTTCTTTTTACAAAGAACATAACGAATGGTTCATAGAATTTAATCAAATTTCTAACTATCCAGATTTCCTTTTTATCGGTGTCTTTATCCTTGTTTTTCTTTCTTTTAAGTATTAATGATGATAACACCGGAGCTATGAAAACCGCAAACAATAAAGAACCGAACATAGCTAGAGCAATTGTATATGCAAGGGGTTTAAATGTTTTTCCTTCCACACCTTGAAGGGTAAATAAAGGAATAAAAACAGTTATGATTATTATAATTGCAAAGATAATAGGTTTAATTACTTCCTTACTGGCACGTGCAACAACATGGAGAAAGCTTTCAGCCGGATTTTCCCGTTTTAATCTATCGATATTTTCAACCAATACGATGCTGGCATCCACCATCATCCCAATTGCAATTGCCAATCCTCCGAACGACATAAGATTAACCGATATGTCAAGAAAATTCATTCCTATAAAAGCTACCATTATAGAAAACGGGATAGAAAGAGCCACGACCAGACTTGGACGCAAAGAGCCCATAAATAACATAAGTATGATTGCAACAAGAATTATTCCTTGAATCAATGCATCGGTAACAGTTTTAACCGCTGCTTCCACTAATGTTTTCTGTTCATAATATGGAACAAGTTTAATTCCTTCGGGTAAAGTTTTATTAATTTCTTTCATTTTTTGTTCAACTGCACCGATAACTGTGGATGAATTTGTTCCGTACAATTTTACCACCATGCCGGCAACAACTTCCTCAATACCATTATGAGTTTGTATTCCCCTTCTGACTGCGCCTCCAATTTTTATGTCGGCAATTTCTTTTAAATAAACGGGAGTACCATCTTCCGACTTTACAACAATATTTTCGAGGTCCTGAATTTTTGTTGCCAATCCGATTGATCTAACCAAAAACTCTTCTGCATCCCTTTCAATAAATGAGGCTCCTACGTTAAGATTATTTTTCTTGATTATTTCTGTTATCTCGTTTACGGAAAGATTGTATCTAAGCAAGTCATCCGGATTAAGAACAACATGAAATTGTTTTTCCCATCCTCCGATGCCCAAAACCTCAGTTACACCGGGCACGGTTTGAAGTTGGAATTTTATTAACCAGTCTTGAATTGTTCTTAATTCTTCCAGCGAGTAGTTGCCGGTTTCATCTTCCAAGTAATAGAATAATATCAAACCCATTCCGGTAGAAATCGGTCCCATTTGCGGATCACCGAATCCTTCGGGAATTTGTTCCCTTGCTTCATTTAGCCGCTCATTAACTATTTGTCTTGCAAAATAAATATCGGTACCATCTTCGAAATAAATATTTACAACGGAGAGACCGAAATTTGAAACCGAACGAATTGACTTCAAGTTTGGCAATCCGTTCATTGCCACTTCTACGGGAAAGGTAACATATTTTTCCACTTCTTCCGGAGCCAAACCTTCGGTCTGGGTAAACACTTGAACCAAAACAGGTGAAACGTCGGGAAAGGCATCGATAGGTAACTTCTTATAGCTAAAGTATCCGCCCGCAGTTATAAAAATTGCAATGACTATTATAAGTAATCGGTTTTTTAATATAAAATCTATAGTTCCGTTCATTTTTCCTCCTCACTAATGTTCGTCTCCGCCGAACGATTCTTTTAAAATTTCCGATTTGAATGTAAATGCTCCACTGGCAACGTATGACTCGCCGGTATGCAAACCATCCAGGATTTCAACCAATCTATCATTTTCAATTCCAAGTGATACTACACGGGGTTGGAACCCTTTGCCTGTTTTAACAAAAACAACGGTTTGACCTTCAAGAATTTGAACAGCATTTTTCGGAACGGCAACTCTTACCTTCTTTTTGGTTGTATATACTTTGCCCGATACGAACATTCCGGGTTTCCAAACTCCGTTGGAATTATTCAACATTACTCGAGCTATTGCCGTTCTGGTAGCTTCATCAACTGTCGGGCTTATATAAAACAGTTTATTACGAAAAACATTTTCCGTATGCGGTGAACGAACTTCAACTAATTGCCCCACTTTAACATCTCCCAAATCTTTTTGATAAACATTGAGTTCTGCCCAAACATTGTTTAAATTGGCTATAGTTACCACATGTTTTTCGTCGCCTATTAATTCCCCCGGCGTCATATGCAATTCCAAAATAACTCCATCGATTGATGAAGTAACTTCATATTGTACTAATGATTCGTTACTCTCAATTAATGCTATCTTGTCACCTTTTTTAACTCTGTCACCAATCTTTCTATACACGGCTTTTACTATTCCTTTAAATCTGGGAACAATATGTGCCAAGTTGTATGGATTAGGAATTATTTCCCCAGTCAGATCTTTGTGAATTGTAATTTCACCGGATTCCGCAACTGCTATTTTAACACCGAATTCATTCAAGACCGAATCCGGAAGATTTATAACCGTTGAATGCTCTTCTTCGTGTTGTTCTTTTTTCTCTTTGGTCAAATTTGGTTCCGATTCAAGTGAACCGGAAAAGAAGTAACCGGCAATTATTCCGGTTATTAATCCCAAGCTTATGTATATAATCTTATTTTTAATGTCCATTTGCAATATTCCCCTTTATATTTTGCTATTGATTAAAGTTTCAATTTCTACTATTATTTTATTTGCATTACGAACAATATTTAAATATTGATTTTCTATTTCTATTAAAGTACGTTGTGCATCAAGTACGTCAAGGATTGTAAATCTGCCAACTTCATTACCTTCTTTAATAATCTCGTACGCTTTTTCCGCACTCGGCAATGATTTCGTTTTCAGCTTCTTAGCAGAATCAAATAATATTTTAAGATTGTTAGACAGGCTTTTTAATTTTTGTTTTAAATTATTTTCCAATGCTTCATATTCTTTTTCAAGGCTTTCCAATTCCATAAGTGATGCATTAATACTACCTTGATTTCTGTCAAAAACAGGCAAAGGAATTGAAGTTCCCAATACAAATGTATTAGCTGACAATTCATTCAATCTTTTTATACCTACAAACAAATTAATTGGGGGTATTGATAAAGATTTTTCCAAATCAATTACGGCTTTTTGTTTCAATAATTCGATTTTTAACTTTTGCAATTCAAGGTTAAAATCTAAACTCAAATTTTTCAAGCGTTGGTAAGGAATGAATTCCACAACTTCATGATCTCCAACAATAATTAACTTCTCCGTATTATTCAGATTCAACAAAGTTCCCAGTTCGTTTAATGTATTTATATATTTTGATTTTATATTCTGTATATTTAAATCTATAGAATTTAAAATTAATTCCGCTCTTGCCACTTCGGCGGGGGATATTTTACCTGCTTGAACTCTTAGCTGAAGATTTTCTACAAATTCTCCGGTTAAAGTTAATAACTCAGTGTTTCGGGAAATTAATTTTGACAGAAAAGTCAAATCGACAAACTTCGATCGTACCGCCGATTTTATTTCCAAACGTTTTCTCATATATTCATGCTTCATTAACTCAACATTTATTTCCGATACCTTAACCCGGTTGCTTATTTTTGAACTAAGAGCTATATCTTGACTTATCCCCATTGTTATTTCACTTCCACGAAAGCCTGAAAATTCGTTACTGCCCAAAATGTTTTCGGCATCCACACTTAATTGGGGATTAGGTATCAAGCCGCTTTGTAATAACCTGGCTTCGGCAACTTCTATTTTCTTTTTCATTGACGCAATTTCTGGATTGGAATCCAATGCCCTTTTTATTGCCATATCGAGCGTTAAGGTGTCTTTGCTAAATACTTGTGCTACCGAATAGTTTATCGAGAGACAGAATATGGATATGGCAATTACGAGAATACGTACTATTCTTCGCATAAATGCTCCTTCTATTATGTTATTTAGTTATAAAATACTGTGGGTAAGGCAAACTGCTAAATAAGAAGCAAGACGGAAGTATAATTTGAAAGAGTAAAATTCTTTATGGTAGTATTTAAAGGTATTAAATATATGTCTGGATCGGAATTATTTAACTGAGGGAGAATTGATGAAACCGACAACTTCCAAAGAAAAATATCGGTTTTTGTGATAAGTTGATTCTCTTCGAAACAAAATTTTTCCAATGGTATATCTTCGCAACTGATGTCTGATAAATTTTGCCCTCCGTTTTCAACACCAAACACATCCGTAAGAAACGGAGCACACGATTCACAATCGTTAATCTTCTCTATTTTCACATTTCCATTGTCATTTATGCACAAAACCAAATCTTTTACGAAAGTGTGAATCACAGTAACATGGCTTAAAAGCGTAATAATTAAGACTGCGCTTATCGTTATGTTATTTCTGAATATTTTCATCATGATTCTTTTACATGCACTTTGGTAATATTTATTATTTGGGCGATATGTTCATCATCAATAGAATAATAAACCATTTTTCCATCTTTGCGATATTTAACCAATCTGGCATTCCGTAACAATCTCAATTGATGTGATACGGCAGAAACAGTTGAATCTATAACAGCCGCTAAATCACATACGCAAAGTTCACGATGCAGTAATGCAAGAACTATTTTTAATCTGTTCGGATCGCCAAGAAGTTTAAATATTTCCGCAATATCAATTATTTCATCCGAATTGCTAATTAATTTTCTCGCTTTTTTTACTTTGCCTTCGTCAACTATTTCAATTTTACAAACCGGTGCACTTTTTATTTTTGACATACTGAAATATAATAACATTTGAACATTTGTGCAAATGTTAATTTGTATATTTTTTCTTTATTTTTTACTTGACTCCGTACCATACTACGGTGCTTATATTTATAATATCAAATTCCGGAGATTAAAATGAACAGCTTGACTGTAGGTAAACTTGCTAAAATTGTCGGTATCAATTTGGAAACCGTCAGATACTACGAAAGAATAGGTCTGTTACCCAAACCGGAGCGTACAGAATCCGGGTATCGACTTTATGGCAACAAAGATGTTAAAAGATTATTGTTCATAGCTAAAGCAAAAGAACTTGGCTTCACATTAAAAGAAATTAAAGAATTGCTCAATTTAAAAATTGAATCGAAAGGCACATGTGGTGACGTTAAAAAAATTGCCATGAATAAAATCAGCGATATTGAAAATAAAATCAAGGATTTGACAAGAATAAAAAATGTGTTGCAAAAACTTATAGCGCACTGCATAAATGAAGAAATAACTACCGACGATTGTCCGATTTTGGAAGCAATCGAAATGGATTTCAATAAAGAATAGTTTAATAAGGAATATTTAAAATGAAAACAAACAATAAATTGATTGGAACCACAATAATAGCGGCAATACTCGGTTCACTTTGCTGTGTCGTTCCCTTTCTTGCAATATTGGCAGGTGTGAGCGGTTTTGCTTCCGCTTTTACTTGGCTGGAACCCTTAAGACCTTATCTTATAATTTTTTCAATTACCGTTCTCTCCTTCGGATTTTACACAGTTTATAAAAAGAATACAAAAAATGAAATTGAGTGCGATTGCGAAAATAATCATTCTAATTCTAATATTTTAACATCTAAAAATATTTTGTGGGTGGCAGCTATTTTAAATTTGTTGATTTTCACGTTTCCCTTCTATTCTTCAGTTTTCGTGGAAAACAGATATATAAAAAGTCCGAACAATTATACACATATTGTGATTGATTCTTTTAGGGTAAGCGGGATGACCTGCGAAGGATGTGAAAATACAATTAATTTGACTTTACAAAATGAAAATGGAGTACTTAATACCGTTTCTTCCGCAAAAACCGGAATCGTTAAAGTCCAATATGATTCTGCAAAAATTTCTCTCGGCAATTTAAAGAAAACAATCGAAAAGAAAACAGCATATAAAATTATGAATTAATGAGGAGACAAAAATGAAAAAAATAAAAATAGAAGTTCAATATTTCAGAGGTTGCCCTAATTCCGAAGCAATAAATAATATGGTTAAGGAATTCGTTGATAAAAACAGAGAAAAGTTACCGCTCGAATTTGAAGAAGTACTAGTTGAAACACCGGAAGAAGCAAAGAAATATAAATTCAGAGGCTCCCCTACGATTTTAATTAACGGGAAAGATATTGAAGGCATGGAAGAAAATGAAAATCCTTCCCTTTCATGCAGATATTACCCTAACGGCTTGCCGTCAGAAAAAGATTTGGAAAATTTCATATCCGCGTTGGTGTAATAAAGAAGGAATGAAAAGTGGAAAAACGTTGTCCATCTTGTAAAATAAACTCTACGAAAACCGGATACAAAACAGTATTAATGAACCTCAGATATGAGAAATTAAAGGATCTGAATGATGCAGGATACTTGTTTTGTCCCAATCCCAAATGCGACATGGTTTACTTTTCCGAAGACTATACACACGTTTTCCGCAAAGACGATTTGAGAGTAGAAGTGGGAATAAAGGAATCGGGAGTTACCAGAACACTTTGTTACTGCTTTGACAT